>JANOPS010000590.1:0-8783 GCA_031421995.1 Gemmatimonadaceae bacterium | reverse complement strand
TGCGCCGACTGCGTCGCCGTGACCTTGCTGAGTTGGGCCACCAACTTCGTCACGTCCGCCATCAGTGCGCGGATCTCCGCCACGCCGCCGCCTTCGACAAACTCGGCGCGTGTCTTGCCCGTGATCGCCCGCACGTCCGACGCGATGGAATCTCCCTTCGATAACAGCTCGGCCGTCCCGGGCGAGCCTTTGCCCGACGGGAGCGTGTCGTTGGCTGGCAAGTACGCGGTTTGCCCCAGCACCGGCTGCACCGCGATCAACTGATCGCCGAAGATACCGTTGGCTTGCACCGTCGCGGTGGAGCCTTTGGGGATTTTGTACTGTTGTTCAATCTTGAGGGCGACCACGATGGTGCCGTTTGGATCGAGCGACACCTGATCGACAAATCCGATGCGCACACCGGCGAGCAAGACGGGTTGTCCCTGCTTGAGTCCAGCGCCCCATGGGAATCGCGCATACATGGCGTAATTGCGCGCCAGTCCGCCGCGAGCGATCCAGACTGTCCCGCCGATGCCTACGGCCACCGCTGTTGCGAGCAGGAGGCCCACCAGCACTTCGTCGCGTCGTTTTTTCATGGCAGAAGAGGAGAATCGTGCACCGCTGTGGCGTGCGCCGTCAGCGAATCAGGCTTGAATGAAGGGAGCAAACACCGCCGCAACTATGGCGTCGAGCACGAGAATGGAGACCGAGGCAATAACCACGGCGAGCGCCGTCGATCGACCCACCCCTTCGGCGCCGGCCTCGGTGACGTACCCTTCGTAGGCGCAGACAAACGCGATCGCGCCACCAAAGCACACCGCTTTGATCAGGGAATACACCACCTGGAATGACGTGAACGCCAGCTGTAACCCTTCCTTGAAATCGGAGGTGCGAACGTCGGTGGCCACAATCAACGTGAGCCAGGCTGTGAAAATGGCCGTCGCGTTCGCGATGATGGTCAGTGCGGGAATCATGACCAGTGCCGCGAGCAATCGGGGCAGGGCCAGATAGGCGATCGGGTCGAACGACAACGTTTCCAGTGCGTCGATCTGCTCCGTCACGCGCATCGTCCCGATCTCGGCCGTCATCCGTGCACCAACCCGACCCGTCAGCACGAGAGCGGTCAACAACGGGCCAAGCTCAAGCACAATGCTTTGGCGTACAATCAGGCCAACCACTGAGAGCTGCACGCCGGGAAACAGCTGATAGCGTGTTTGGAACGCGGTCACGCCGCCGAGGAACGCGGCGACGATCACGGCCAGTGGCACCGATTCGACGCCGATCGTGCGCATCTGCCGAATCATCTCCGGAAACCACGTGGCCGGCTCGCGCAGGCCACGCAGAATATCGCGAAGGAAGTAGGCCCGTTTCCCAATCGCCGACAGCACACCGCGCGTGCTGTTTATCGCGGCGTTCGCCACAAGGCCGACTGGCATCAGGTGCGTACCCGCGCCAACAACACGAGCGCCAGAATGCCCACCAGAATGTTGGGCATCCACGCGGCAAGCTCTGGCTGCATCAGCCCCTTGCCGCCGATGGCTTTGGTGAGTTGGATAAGCACAAGGAACAATATCGTAGTGCCGAGGCTTACGGCCACACCGAATGCCGCACCGCCGCGCTGAGAACTCGTGGCCAAGGGGGCGCCGAACAGGGCGATAATGATGCAGGTGACTGGAATGGCGATCTTCAGCATCCGCTCGACCTTGAGCAGATTGACGTCGGTTCCCGAGCGCTCAAGACCTTCGATGAACCGGCTCAGGTCGCCAAAGTTCATTTCGGCGGGCTCGCGTTCGGCAGAGCGAAGTGCTTCGGGGGTCTCCGTCAGGCGACGATCGGCAAGTGAGTCGAAGCCGAAGGCCAGATCGAGGGAGTCGTTGGGAAGCACGTGCATCTGGCCTTTGCGCAAGAGCCACCCGGTGCGCGCACTCCACGTCCCACTATCAGCGGCGATCAGCATGCCGGCGCGGGTCGCCGACGCTCGCTGTTCGATCTCCACGCGTTCAATACGTTTTTTGTCGGTATCCAGCGTGTAGATGCGGTAGATGCGGCCGAGCTCGTTGGCGAAGGCGAAGTTGTAGCGGGTCGACTCGCGGAACTCCGATTTGCCGGCAAGGAGCTTAAGCCGCTTGGAATTCGCCGGAGGGGCGACCTCGCTGAATACCAAGCCCAGCCCGGTGGCGAAGCAGGCCATCAGCAGGATCGGCGCGATGAAGCGATAGAAGCTGATGCCCGATGCCTTGGCCGCACTGATCTCAGCGTATCGGGTAAAGGCTCCAATCGAAAAGACGGTGGCGAAGAGCACTGCCGCAGGGAGCACCATGAACAGCGTGTCTGGTATCCAATAGTAGTAGCTCATCGCCACCGCCTTGAAGCTCAGCTTCGCCTCCGTGTATTTGCGGAGGTGGTCTACCAGATCGATGACAAATACCAGCACCGGAAAACCCGCCGCCGTCACGAAGAAGATGCGGGCGAACTCGGAGGCCACGTAGCGATCGAGGGGCGTGATCAACCGCGCGCGACCGGACTTCGCGCGCGGAACGGCGAGGTGATCACTCATGCCGTTGCTTCCGGGGTGATGTTGAGCCGCGCCGAGGATTGGCGGGCCGCGCGCTCTCGCGCGAGTTGCCGTTTGACCACACGATCGGCAAACCATTCGCGAATGCCGCCGCCGCGTGAGCTGTCTACCGTCGACTCGATGCGCCACAGCAGAATGACGCCAACGACGGTGAAGATGATGTTGGCCGCCCACATGGCGACGATCGCCGGAAGTCGTCCCTTATCGGCAAGCGCTTCGCCAGCCATGAGACAGATGTAATACAGGCCGAACACCACGATGCTCACGCCCAGCGTCACGCCGACGCCGCCGCGAGGGAACCGGAGCGCGATGGGTGGGCCAAAGAGCACGAAGACAAAGCACGCGAAGGAGAGGGCGAACTTCTTTTGGATCTCGACCGCGAGGCTGTCCAACGACTCGCGCGCCTGCGCCATTTGTGAGGTGGCGGCGAGGAGCGATCCACGATACAACTCGACCGAGTCAATGACGGGCGGCTTGGGGGGCACCGCGACGCCCGAAACGGCGGCGGCCGCGGCGGCTCGGGAAATCGAGTCGGCGACGCTCTCCGGCTGCATGGCTTGCGGAACACCGACCGTACGAGGGGTCACCGCCGGCATGGCAACAGGCGCGGGTGTGGGGGGTACGGTGGTTGGCGTTCCCGTGGGCGGTGGGACGGGCGGTTGTTGGGCGGGCGGTTGTTGAACGGGGACGGGCGGCTGCTGGGCGGGTGGCTGTTGGACGGGCGGTTGCTGGACAGGCGGTTGCTGGACAGGCGGTTGGCGTACCGACGCAATGCCAGCGGCGGTCGCGACCTTCGGCGCGAACAGCCGAGGAATGGCCACGCAGTACAGGTATGCCAAGCGATCACGCGCTGGGCGCTCGCGAGGCGCGCGAAGGGACTTCGTGCCTTTGGGCGCGAGCAGGTAGGAGTACTTGATGTACTCCGTCCGGACGTTCATAAACTCCTTTGAGGCCACGACGTACTTGCTCTCCATCTCGCAGACGGACATCTCGCGGTCACCTTTGTACGTGTCCGAGCGCGACGCCTCGAAGCCCTGCGTGATGCCGCGAACCAATACGATATTTTCCCGGAAGAACGACCGTTGAAAGCGCTTCGGATCGCCTCGCACGAATTCCTGCGAGTACCCATCGAAGAGCTTCAATTGCAAGTCCTTTCCATTGGGCGCCAAGAGCAGCAGGCCGCTGTCGGCGTAGATCGTTTTCCGTTCCGGTCCTTTGGACAAGTCGAACACTTCCACGTCTTTCATGCTATTCCGGTCGGCGTTGCTGCTCGACACGCGGATGTACAGCTGGTCGTTGATCGCGTTCATCGCCTGATCACGCAGCGCAAGCGTGGGCTTGGTGCGCGAAATATCCTGTTGCAGAATGCGCAGTTCATGATTGGCGCGCGACAACACTTGGTCGTTAAACCCCACCATGACGACCGAGAGCAGCAAGGCACAGACGAGGACTGGCGCCATCAGGCGGCGCACGCGCACGCCGCTGGCCTTGAAGGCGGTGATCTCGTGCTCAGCCGCCATGTTCCCGAAGGCGTACAGCGTGGCCACCAGCACGGCCATCGGCATCGTCATGGCGATGGTGAACGGCAGCGAGAGCACAAAGAACTTCGCGATGGCGTTCCACGGCAGCCCCTTGCCGGCCAGATTGGCCAGCTGCCGCGCGACATACTGCAGCATCAGCAGCGAGGTCAACGCGGTCAGCGCAAAGATCAGGGGGCCGATGTGCTGGCGCACCACGTAGCGGGTAACAAGCTTCACGACGTAACTTCCTCGTTCACTACCTGCATTATCAAGGGCAAAGGCGCAGATGAGTGCATGAACTGTGGGTGAAAGGGCGGAGAAGCTGTTCCGTAGCGAGCCGCAGCCGTCAGGTTGGCTCGTACCCCACGACGGGAAATCGGTGCGCCACCTGATGCTCGAACCGCATAAAGGCCGACCATGGGGCTCGCGCCGGGCTTTTGCGCGTGCTGTAGTCTACCTGGGAATGTCGGTCGGATGTGGCCTCTCCCTCACGGCCCCGTCGGCACCGCTGGAAGCCCAGTCCGTGGGCGCGCAGTCCGTGGGCGCGCAGTCCGTGGGAGCGCCGTCCGGGCCGACACGGGCTGCCGTGGATTCGCTGCCGCGGCTGCCGATCGCCGGGCTGACGCTCCGCACTCCGGGTGACACCTTTGCGCTCAAGCAGCTCGTGCGGTTTGGCTCGCTGGGCAAGGGGCTGCCGTATCATGCCGATCCGGAGCGAGTGGCCGATCGCGTGGTGGCCGAGGCCCTCCGCCGGACGAAGGCTCGGGCCGCTGCGCGATGGCTGGCTGCGGTGCAGACGCCGCTCCTGTTCCGCGCGCCGGAACCGACGACGGTGGCCACGAGCGTGGCCGCGAGCGTTGGGGCCCGCCCAGCCACCGACTCCGGGCCGACGCCCGGCGCGCTGGTTCCCTTGCTGCCGCCGCGAACGGGAGGCGCCGATGAGCGCACGCGCATTGGAGGCGCTGACTTCCTGGCCAATGCCGCCGACCTTGGCATCAACCTCGATTCGCGCTTGGAATCGAAAATGGAACGCACACGGAATCTGCGCTGCACCACGGCGCAGCTCACCATTATCGGCAACAACTGCACGGGGTCGTTCCAACCGGCCTTCGACTACCAGTTCAACTTGCGCACCGGCGGTGTGATTGCCAACCGCGTGCATTTGAATGTCGACTTTGACTCGCAGCGTGAGTTCGATGCGTCGAACAACATCTCGGTGTTCTATGAGGGCAAGTCTGACGAAATGCTGCAACGGCTGGAGGTCGGCAACGTGAGCTTTCAGGCGCCGGCCTCGCGATTCCTGACGTCGGGCATCCCCTCCGGGAACTACGGCGTGCAGGCCACCGGACAGATCGGTCCCATGCGCTTCACGTCGGTCGCTGCCCAACAAAAGGGCAATGTGTCGAAAGACAACGTGTTCACCGTGGGCGATCGGACGCAGCAGCAGGTCGAACGCCCCATCGAAGACATTCAGATCGAGGTGCGTCGCTTCTTCTTTACCGTCGACCCGCGACAGCTTCCCGGCTACCCCAATATCGACCTGCTCAATCGGCCACAGATGCAGCAGCTGGCGGCGGCGCTGCCGGATTCCCTGCGTCCCACACGCGTCTACGTCTATCGACAGTTGATCGGCGCGTCGAATCAAAATCCTCGCGGGCCACAGTTCTCGGTGCGCGGTGCCAGAAATCCGGCGCGGCAGATCTACGAGGTGCTCCGCGAAAACGTCGACTACTACATCGATCAGTCGCAGCTTTGGATCTCGCTGGTCCGCCCGTTGAATGCCAGCAACGAGCGCCTCGCCGTGGCGTACGAGGTCAATCGCGGGGGCGTGCCGGGACGCAACGTGAACACCGGCGGCACGCCAGACATTGAGTTCACCGACGCCACGCAGTTTGCCAACCTGCTATGGGAGCCAGAACTCCAGCCCAGCAACCAGGACTACTTCAATCGCGAGATCAAGTCGATCTACCGATTGGGCGGAGAAGACATGCAGCGCGAAACGGTCACGCTCAAGTTGGTGACCGGGCTCTCGGGCGATCAGGAAAAGCCGTTCGACCCATCGCGCGGCGAAACATACTTGCAGCTCTTTGGACTCTCACAAGCCACCAATCCCACGGCGTTCGACGTGGAGAACCGCGTCTGGCCACGTCCCAGCGATCCGAACTACTCCGCGTCGAGCGGTGGACGCGAGAAGTTGATTCGCGACTACTTCGTGGTATTTCCCTCGCTGCAGCCGTTCGCCCGCGCGGGCCTTGCGCAGCCGCTGGCGAACCCGGCCAACGACACCCTATATCGCTATCCCAACGAGTACCTGTACTCGGCGCAACGTCCGCAGGCGATCTATCGCATGATCGCGCGCTATCAGTCGGAGGGCGGGTCGTCGCAGTACGCGGTGCGACTGAACAGTCTGCAGATCCGTCCCAACTCCGAGCGCGTGTCACTGGAAGGGCGGTTGTTGGAGCGCGATAAAGACTACACCATCGAGTATGAGCTGGGCACGATCACGTTTGCGCGCGGGGATACGCTGTTCCCGCGACCGCGACAGATCTCCGTGCGTTATGAGGAAAATCCGCTCTTCGCGTCGGCACCGATCACGATTCTCGGCTTCGCGTCGCAGTTCCCGCTGGATAACGGACAACTGGCATTCACCGCGATCTCACAACAGCAGCGCTCGGGCTACAATCGTCCGCCGTTGGGCTTCGAACCCATCGGATCGCTCGTTGCCGGCGTCACAGGCAACATGGCGTGGGATGCGTCTCTGATAAGCAGCGCGGTGAACAAGCTGCCCTTCCGCTCGGCCAACAGCCGTTCCCGCGTGGCGCTGCAGGGCGAATTCGCGATGAGTAAGCCACAGCCCAACTCTGCGGGGCAAGCGTACGTGGAATCGTTTGAAGGTGACGCGGGCTTGGGCATACCGCTTGCCGAAGGGGCGTGGTATTACAGCTCAAGACCGGCCTTGGGCAGTGTGCTACCCGGTCTGATCGGTGCGCAGACGTTGAATCTGAATCGCGCCAGCACGTTGGCGTTCCAGAGCAACGGCGTGGACGCGGCGGGCACCTACATCCAATACAACATCCAGCAGATCGACCCGTCGGTGCAGATCATCGGTGGCGGGATTCAGCCGCCGGAGCCGCTGCTCTGGATGACGCTGTATCCGTTAAAGACAGGCGGCATTTTTGATTTCGAGCCGGGCTCCAACCGCCGGCGCTTTGCGTGGACCATCGGTGACAACAGTGCCGTTGGGACCACGCCCGTCGGGCGGCGGTGGCGCTCGGTCCGTACGATCTTGAATCCGAGTGGCGCCGACTTGTCGCGCATTGAGAACGTGGAGTTCTTCGTGCTCGTACAAGCGGAGGCCGCGAAGCGCAAACGGAACCCCACGCTCATTCTCGATTTCGGGGAGATCAGCGAGAACAGCGTCACGTTCGCACCGGAAACGCTGACCGTGAAGGCGCCGTTGCGTGCCGGTCTGCCAGTCGATAGCACGTACCGCGGCAAACGGCTCGTGGGATTTGACCGACTGGATAGTGAACGCGACCTGTTCTCTCGCGCGTTCAACGCTGAACTCAACGACAAGGGGTTGGCTGGCGACGTCGCCGATACGATCGTTGTGGTCAATCAGACTGGTACGCCGTCGCAGATCACGACGGCAAACAAGGTCCCGCTCTGCACACAGTCGGTCTCTATCGTGCAACTGTTGGGCGATAGCCGAGCCGTGTGCACCGTGCGGAACAACCGACTCGACGAAGAAGACATCGACCTTGACGGACAATTGAATTTGCCGTCGACCGCCATCGACAATGAGCAGCTGCGTCGTTTTGTGGTGGATCTCAGCGACAGGAACACCTGGACGCGCGTGGGTGGATGCCTGCCGCAGATCGTTTCGACGGCCGCGATCGCGGTCGCCGACACGGTCTGCTGGGTCCAGATCCGGTTGAACTGGCGTTCGTCGGCCGAAGAGCTGAACAATCCCAACGAGCGTCGCGTGCGCGCGCTGCGCCTGACGATGGTCTCGAACTCGCAAGCGGCCGACGCGGACTTTTCGCGCATCGCATTGGCGCGTTTCCGTTTGGTTGGTGCGCCGTGGCTCAAGCGCACGGCGGTGCCGATCAGCGGCGCCGCAGGGGATCAGGCGTCGCCGTCCGGCGGATATGTCGTGGCGAGCGTGGTCGGCACGCTGGATTCCTCGGCAGTGTTGCCGTATACACCGCCGCCCGGTGTGGTGCAGGAACCCGAGACCAGGCAGTCGGGATATGAGAACCAGCGACAGCAGGTTAACGAGCGCGCGCTGCGGCTGCAGACGGGCGTGCCTGGGCGGGCCTTCCGGCTGTTTGATCGCGCCGAGGCATTCTATCGGTTCCCGGAAGGCACCAAGTCGTTCATGGGATACAAAACACTGCGGCTGTGGATGCGCGGGCGTGGCAATGGGTGGGGGCCCGCCGGCGAGCTGAACGGGTTCGTCAAGATTGGCCGCGATGAAAACAACTTTTACATGTATCGCACGCCAGTGAATGCGGGCCCGACGCAAGCCTCGTGGGATCCGGAGGTGAATGTCGATCTCACGCGGTTTCAGTTTTTACGCGCACAGCTGGAGAACAACTTTCTCACCAGCTCGGCGGACTCGCTGTCGTGTACCGGTGTTGATTTGGAATTGATCAAGCGGTCGGGTTTGCCACGCGGGCAGACGGTTCGGCGGTATGCTGTCTGCC
>JANOPS010000589.1:0-7375 GCA_031421995.1 Gemmatimonadaceae bacterium | reverse complement strand
GGCTCTTCGGGATTTCGTGTGGGTGAATTTCGGGACTTTTAGGACTGCGGGAGCGGTGGCAGCGTGCAGGTCAGGATCTTCAAATGGAGATAGTCTTCGTCGCGAAGGCCATAGCACCGCCGTTGGATGACCCGAATCTTGTTGTTCAGGCCTTCGACGAATCCCAGCGCCACTTTGTTTTCTGGTTCGCAGTAGGCCGCGATGCCGTCCCAATGTCGTTCAATCAATTCGGCGAACTTCTCGAACGGTTTGAGTCGCTGCCACCGCAACGCGGCACGCCACTGGTCAAAGAACTTCCGCGCCCACGCTTCTCGGCGGTAGTCCCAGAGTTGGCCGAATTGTTCTTTCAGGACGTAGGCGGTGTTGAGGCGCTTGTTTGCCGCAAGGAGGGTCTGCAGTCGTCGCCGCTTCTCTGGCGAGAGATTCTCGCGGTGCGAGAGCAGCACATACTTCTGCCCTTTGATGTACGTCCGATCCGGTCGATTGGTGAGGCGTTTGTATTCCGCTTTGCGTACTTGATCCATCGCGTTGTTCAGATGGCGCAGCACATGGAACTTGTCATAGAGAATGGCGGCCGTGGGCGCGTGCGCCTCCGTCGCATTCCGGAAGGGCTTCCACATGTCCATCACCGCGAGCCGAATGCACGCGGTCTGCGCCGACCCGAGGAAGTCGTAGAACATCGCCATGCTCGCTTCCGATCGATCCGCCCCACCGAACCAGATCGGTTGCTTGCGTTCCAAGTCGCTGACGATGATGCGGTACACATGCCCGCGCCGCACCGAGATTTCGTCGATACCAATCACCGCGGGCATGACCGGGCCCGCGACGGCGAGTTGCTCGCGCATGTAGAGCTTGTCCATTTCCTTGACCGCGTGCCAGTCGAGCCGCAGATCGTCGGCCACTTCCTTGATCGGTGTGCTGCGACACTGTTTGCCGACGTAGAGCGCGAACCGCTTCGTGTAGTGCGGATTCGCCGCGAGCCAATCAAGCCGTTCCTGCTTCACGCCTCCGCACTGGCGACAGTCGACGCGGCGCAGCTCGAACTCCAGATGGATGCGCAGATCGCCGCACGGCAGATCGCGCACTCGGCGCCTCGACCGGTCGTACCATGTGCGATGTGCCGTGCCACAGGTGCCGCACACTGTTTTTTTGGGCGGCGATTGAGAGTGACAAGGCGCGCGCGGAGATCGCCGCAGACCCCGACGATCGCGCGCTCCGGCGTGAACCCAGGGAACCGGTAGGTGTCACGCAGTTCGCGGCGCGGGATAGGTGGAGAAATCATACACGAACTTCAACCCTCCATTCCGCGTCCGCAAGATGCCATTTCTCCTCTCAAAATCAGCCAAAACTCCTCTCGACATGTGCCGTTTTTACCCACACATTTCCCCGAAGACCCATAAAAGAACGCGCGCGGAATGCCGATGCGTGCACCGCGAAGCGACGCGGCGTCGAGGAACGCCGTATAGTCGTTGTTCGCAGGAGGCGTATATACCTTAGTCGCCGTATCCTGCGCATCCGGCGTCTTCCCCTCCAGCGCGCCCAGCAGGATCGCCGCATCGCGCACCGAACGCGTCATCGGGCCCGGTGTGTCTTGATCGGCGGTGATGGGAATTACGCCGTACCGACTGACGCGGCCCACGGTGGGTTTGATGCCCACGAGAAAGTTTTGCTGCGACGGACTCAAGATCGACCCAGACGTCTCCGTCCCCACGTTGCCGGCCCAGAAACTGACGTTCGTGCCCACACCAGAACTGGATCCGCCAGTGTTGAGGACCGGACGACCATCGTTCAACGTCTCGCGCGGATCACGACGTGGATCCCATGGATTCATGCCGTAACCCGTCAGTCCCGTATAGTTGCCGGGCATGCCGCTCGCTGTCCAATTCGCCAACTCGGTGAGCTGCGTCTTGGCAATGATGATGGCACCGGCGGCCTTCAGATTCCGCGTCAGTGTGGCATCGTACGGCGGCATCAATTCGGCAAACGCCTGTGCCCCACCGGACGTGGTCATCTCGACGGTCTGGATATTGTCTTTCAGGGCAATCGGAATTCCGTGCAGCGGACCGCGCACGCGACCGGCCGCCCGCTCGCGATCGAGCGAATCCGCAATCGCGAGCGCGTAGGGATTCACCGTGATGACGGCATTCAATCGGTCTTCGTACGTCGCAATGCGTTGCAGGTACTGCTGCACCAGCTGCCGCGACGTGATGCGTTTTTGCTCGAGGGCTGCACGCAGGTCGGCGAGACTGGTCTCGACCACCGTAAACGCGACGGCGGGGGCCGCCGTGGACCGTGTGCGCGATTGTGCCGACACGACGAGGGGTGCCCCGCACACAATCGCAACCGCGGCGGCGACCTCGACCGCAAACGATCGACGGAGAACAGGTAAACCGATCAAGACGACTGGCATGGACGTTGATAGATGGTGAGGGACATTCGTCGGAACGAACGCTTCGCTCATCGTAAGAGCATGGCGTAGGATGCGACGCGGGAGCGTGCGCGGCAATGCGCATTGTGCCGCGGCGTCGCCTGTTGCCGACCTCGGCCGCTGCGAAAATCGCTGTGGGGTGAGTGAGAATCGGGGAAGGTTCGCGACGTCCTTCGGAGGTTCCTGCCCCGTCGTGCGACGTGGCCAACCTCCACAGGATTTCACCGGAGCTCCACATGCATTCCACCTCACCGTTTCTCCGCCGCCGGTTGGCGTATGTCACACTCAGCCTGAGCGCGGCAGCGTCCGCGCCGCTCGCCGCGCAGACGGTCAGCTACGCGCAGGGCACGTTCAATGCCGCCGATTGGGATCAGGTGGCACCAACGCAGACCGGCGCGTTCTCGCTCTCGCTCGGTGTGGGTGGAGGCGGGAATTTTTGGTTTATCACCCAGAGCGCTCCGGCCGGTAACGCGACAGGAGCCGTGCAATCGGTGCTGATCAATCGCCTGTTTACGTACAACCCGGCTACGAACGGCGCCCTGTCCGTCATCAATTTCAGCTTCGACCTCTTGGGGGTGTCGACGGTGAATTTTGGCGGGGCCGGTTTCGGTTTTTTCCGTCCCGTGATCCGACAGGGCGGCGTGATCTTCTCGGTGGCTAACACAAATGCCGCCCCCACGCTCGGCGTCAATAGCACGCGCACGTTCGCCCATCGCACCACCGACAATTGGATCGCTCGCTCGCCCGGCGACCTTCGAATCCCAGATTTCTCGGCTACCGGCGGCGTGATTGACTTCGGCTGGCGCTTTGACGGCGGCGGAAATTGCGCGAGTGGAAACTGCATCGCTCCGTCGACCACCACCAACCTTGATAACTTCTCGGTTGAGGTGGTTCCCACAGTGCAGTCGACGGTGCCCGAACCCTCAACGTACGCACTCATGGCGTTTGGGCTGATTGGACTCCTGGCCGTCGCGCGTCGCCGCCGCGTGGTGACTTTCCGCAACAATCGTGGCAGGACAACAACGGGGGTTCAACCAACTTATCTCATTACTAAAACATCCTTTTGGATGGCGCACATTCCGTAACCCTTTGTTTAACAGTGACTTAAGGGATTTTTGTGGATGAGACCGCTTCTTCCGTGGAACTTATGGCTGAGTTCGGCTCGTGGCACGGCGATTGCCTATACATGAGCTTGACAACGAGAGCAGCAGTTCACCCAGACCGTGCCGAGGCGCGGTCCCTCAGGAGCCACCACAATGCGAAAATTCGTCACGACAGCAGTAGCCGCGATGATGTTCAGCGTCAGCGCCACCACCGTCAGCGCGCAGGTGACCACCACGTTGAACATGACCAGCACCGAGGTCTACACCAACAATGGCGGCGGCGGATGGAATGCCACCAGCTCCGTTGGTCTCGGCACGGGCGGCCTGACCAGCCTTGTGGTCTACTGCTTCGACAACCAACGCTTCTTCCAGTTCAACACGCCGACGCAATACGTCGCCTTGACCTTCAGACAGTTTCTGAACAACGCGGGTGCGGGCCCCGGCGGTCGGAGCAACAACTGGAGCCAACTCGACGCACAAGACTTGAACTCGATGGTGTCATTGATCGGCGGGTACGTTCCGAATCAACTCGGTGGCACGATTCGCGCTGCGAACGGCGCCATTCAACAGCAGATCTGGAACATCGGCAACGCCGGCAACGGCACCTACGCTGGCCCGGTAAATGCCTACGCCCCCGACTGGATGGTGCTGGTGGACAAAGCGGAATGGGAACGTGGACTCAACGGCCAGAACGGCTTCCAGGGATCGCAGTCGTTCCTTGCACGCCTGCCGAATGGCACCACGGTCACGCCGGAACCGTCGACCTACGCCTTGATGGCCGCCGGCCTGGCTGCGATGGCCGCCGTCTCTCGCCGTCGCCGAGTGAGCTGAACACCATCTAGGAATGACGCTCTCGCTGTCGCAATAATACCGGCCGGACACCCAGCGCCCGGCGATCGAAAGATCGTCGGGCGCTGGGTGTTGGTCGGCAAGGAGCATCGCGGAGATCGTCGGCATGCGCGCAATGAGGTACGCGTTCGGCGCGCCGCGGTTCGGTCTTTTGCGCTTGCCGCATTGCAATGCCTCAAGCACGTTTGTGAGACCCGCGGTCAATGAAGCGCCACCGCGCTGCGCGGGAATCACACCTCAGGCTCTTTCAGATGCCCACCTCCGTACATTCTGCGATCTTGGCCGGCGCCGTCCTGTTGGCGTGTGCAGCACCATCGCTGAGCGCCCAAACCACCTTCACGGCGGGGGCTTTGCAGTTGACGGTGAGCGCGACGGGTCAGCTGACCACGCTGCGCAGCACACAGACGCAACGCGACTACCTCGCTACCGGTGTGTCTGCGCCGTTCATCACGATCGTTCATAATGGACAGCGGCTTGCACCGACGGGCCTGACGGTCAAAGCCACGCGCGGCGGAAAACTGCTCACGCTGAGTTTCGCCACGATTCCCGCGTCCGTCGATGTGCGTGTGCAGGAGAAGGGGACGCACCTGTCGCTGACTGCCACGCGCGCCGAGCCGGCGGCGGCGATCGAAGCGCTCATCTGGGGACCGTACCCGACCACGATCTCAAAAACCGTCGGCGAGATCATCGGCGTCGTCCGCGATGACCAGGTCGCACTCGGGCTTCAAGCCCTCAACATGAAGACGTTGGGCGGCGCGCTGCCGAACGACGAGGGCAGCACGTGGGCCCGCGGCATCGCCGCGACCGCCGCGCCCTTCGGGAGCACCATCCAAGCCTACGCCATCAACCGAGATCGCCCGCGCACGGTTGATGCATGGGGTGGCGTCTACAAACGCATGCCCGTAACGCCCATTCCCGGCGAAACGGTCGTTGGCAGCGCGATCGCGCTGTTCAGCAGCAGCAACGCCGACGCATTCAACCACTTGGAACGCATCGCTGTAGCCGAGAAGCTCCCGCGGCCCACGATTGACGGGGTGTGGTTTCCCAAATCGTCGCTATACGAGCGCTCGTACATGATTTCCTCGTTCGGCGAGGCGGACATCGATGAGATGTTGACCTACGTCAAGCGATCAGGCCTCTACTCCTTGTATCACGAAGGCCCGTTCAAGAGCTGGGGACATTTTGTGCTTGATACCTCGCAGTTCCCGCGCGGACGGACGGGCATGAAGGAAATCGTGGGGAAGGCCCGCGCGGCCGGCGTGCATTTGGGCGTGCACACCCTGACCAATTTCATCAACACCAACGACCCCTACGTCACGCCCATTCCGGACGATCGCCTGAGTATCACCGGCGCCTCAACGCTGATGCGCGGAATCAACGCGATGCAAACCACGATTGACGTGGCATCGAACGAGTTCTTCAACGTGACGAAAGAGAATACCCTCTTCACCGTGAAGATCGGCGCCGAGCTCATTCAGTACCGTGCGGTGTCCGACACGGCGCCGTACCAGCTGCTGGATTGCCAACGTGGGGCCTTTGGCACCAGCGCATCGTCGCACGACGCGGGCGCCGTGGTGGGAAAGCTCTTTGATCATCCCTACAAAGTCTTCTTTCCGAATTTCGCCATGCAGCGGGAAGTCGCCGGCAACCTCGCCGCGTTTCTCAACGAAACAGGCGTCGACCACATCGACTTCGACGGACACGAAGGCGCACTCGCGTCCGGACAAGGCGACTATGCCTTGGCCGTCTTTGCCGACGACGTATTGCGTCAGACGCGACATGACCTGATCAACGGGACCAGCATCAGCAAAACCTTCTACTGGCACATCGGTTCGTACTACAACTGGGGCGAGCCGTGGTACGGCGGATTCCGGGAAAGCATGCAGCAGTACCGCATCGACAATCAGGCATTGTTCGACCGCAACTTCATGCCGCGCATGCTGGGATGGTATCTGCTCACCGAGAATACCACACTCCCCGAGATGGAGTGGATGCTGGCGCGCGCGGCGGGCTACTCCGCCGGCTTTGCCATGGTGGCGCGACCACGTGCGCTGCGCGGCAACATCCGCACGCCCGCACTGCTGGATGCGATCCGGGAGTGGGAGGACGCGCGCAATAGCCGTGCTTTCAGCGACGTACAGCGCGCGCAGCTGAAGGATCCGGCCAATGAATTTCACCTGGCGAAAATGGGAGATGGCTTTTGGAATCTGCACCGTGCACTCCTCTCACCGATATTCACGCGCGAAAACGTCGAACGTCAACCGGGCGAGCCGACGGCCAGCAGCTGGACGGTCGAACAGCGGTGGCCCGAACAACGATTGCAGTTTCGTCTCACCGCAACAGGGACTACCGGCAGTGCACGGAATTTTTCGCTGCAGATCGATCGCGCGGCACCACTGATACTCACCGTCGAGCTCGCTGCCGGTGAGAGCCTCGTATGCGACGGCACCGAGATCGTGCAGGTCTACGACGCGCTCGGCAAGCCGAAAGCGCGCTTCACGCTGGCCGGCCTTCCGCCCCTCACCAAACCAGGCGTGCACCAAGTAACGCTGGACTCGCAGTTCGGCGGCGACCCGCCGCCGGTGATTGGCGTGCAGTTCAAGGGCCTCGGCGAGGGCGAGGGCGTGCGTCGACGAGGGCGATGAGTCGCATCGACGCGACACGCCACGCGACACGCGACTGGCCACGCGACACGCGACTGGCCACGCGACTGGCGCGTTTTGTCACATGCCGTAAGTTGACTCAGCTTACCTCATCGCCAACCCAGCCCGCCCTCGTCGGCCTTCAAGGAGTCGCTGTGAATCGACGCTCGTTCTTCCGGACATCCTCGGCCGCGGCCGCACTCACCCTCGCGCGCCGCCCATCGTGGGCGCACGCCGCTGGTCTGTTCAACCAGCAGCCCGTAACGACGTTCACCGCGCTGCGCCGCGGTATCGGCGTCTTTACCGGCAGCGGTGGGTCGATTGGCTACCTCGTGAACGCCGACGGCGCGATG
>JANOPS010000588.1:0-3219 GCA_031421995.1 Gemmatimonadaceae bacterium | reverse complement strand
ATTGGGTGCGGTTCTGGCCAAACCATGGCGTGGTTTCGAGGCTTACACGCTGGTTGGAAGACCGCTGGCATCGACATCTCGCTCGATGGCCTGCGTGCCGCATCGGCATCGGGTGAGCATGTGCTGGAGGCGTCAGCGCTCGACCTGCCTATTCCATCACACTCCATGGATGTAGTCATCAGCTTCGACGTGCTGCAGCACCTGCCTCTTGGTGGGGGTGACCAACGAGCACTCCAGGAGATGTATCGTGTCCTTCGGCCTGGTGGGTGGCTGCTCGTTCGCACAAATGCGCAGGCCATCCCATATTCAGCAGACGATCCTACCTATAACTTTCACAAGTATCAGACGGCTGAGTTGCGTGCGAAGCTGGTGGGCGCTGGATTCGACGTTGTCAGGCTTGGGCGCGTCAACGCGCTGCTCGGGCTTGCAGAGATCCCGCGCGAGTTGAAGGCGCGCGTGCACTCCGAAAGCAGTTACGTGGGGTTACTCTCCGATATGCCGCGTCGTGGCCTGTCTTGGCACCTCAAGCATTCGTGGCTGCGCATGGAGGGCGCTCTCGTTGCTGCCGGATTTTCTCTGCCCCTTGGGCGAACCCATGTACTGCTTGCGCGTGCCCGCGCGGGAGATACGTCCTCATGAACGCTCCACAGACACCTGCGCCCGCGACTGAGCGCCTGGAGTTCCTACCCCTTCACAAGTGGGCGCTGGGCGTCGCAGTGGGTGTGACGTTGGCCTTGCTGGTGTTCGGCATCACCGCTGCCACGTTGATCCTCCGGCCACAACCGGCGCTCCCGCTGGAGCTCCTTGCCCAGTACTTCGCAGGCTACCGGGTCACGTGGCTGGGCGCGTTGATCGGCGCCGCGTGGGGCGGCTTCACCGGTTTCTTTATGGGATGGTTTCTGGCGTTCATCAGGAACGCCGTCGTTGCGTTCTCGATCATCTATCTACGAAGTCGAGGCGAGTTGGCGCAAACGCGCACCTTCCTCGACCACATTTAACCTGACATGTGGGCGAACATCGCTCGGAGGAATTATCAATGACCGCACTTACCGATGCAGAAAAAACGATGGTCCGGCGTCGGATGCTCGCCCTCAGCTCGAAGGCGTGGGGTATGGCCGTCGGCCTGCTTGGCGCGCTCACGCTGTTCGTCGCCACTATTGTATTGGTACTGAAGGGCGGCGACAGCGTTGGACAGCATCTCGGATTGCTTGGCGTCTATCTTCCCGGATACCGCGTCACGTTTGTCGGAGCGTGCATTGGCTTCGTCTATCTGTTTGTGCTTGGCTACGCACTCGGCCGCCTGCTCAGCTACGTCTACAACTGGATCGCCCTGCCGCGCCATTGAGTTGAGCGATGCCGTTTACACGCGCGTGCGTTTCGACATATACGCCCGGCGGCCAACGGCTTGCAAAGACACTGCAGCCGCAATGGTAACCGTAAATCCGACGACCAAGAGCACGGTGCGGCGCTCGATAAGCTGATACAACGCACCGTGCAGCACCACCGCCGCGACGGCCGTGTAGTTCAGACGCTGCAGACGCTTCCACCGCACCGCCCCAAGTCTTCCCAGCGCGCGATCGCTCGAGATGCACAGCAGCACGAGCAGCAGCACCGAACCAACCGTCCCGAGGTAGTTGGCAAATCCGAACGCATCAAGCCGAAACGGGAATCCGCTTTGGGCTGCCGGAGATGGCATAAAATAGCGTCGCATGTCACCACCCAAGTGCACGCCAATGCCCGCGACCACATGCAGCAGCGAAATCGCACCCGCCCAGAGTCCGACGTCGCGCCGGAGATCGGTGCTCACCGGGTTCCCTCGACGACGCAAGAGATTCATGGGCCCGAGGGCCAGCGAGACCGCAAGCAGAACAAGGCCCGCGTACGCCGTCGCGGCGCTGATGCCTTCGCGCATACGGGTGGGATCGAATGCGATCCATGCCACAAAGCCGATGGCGAGCGACGCCAGACCGATCCAGATGTTGTGGCGCACGCGCCGTTGCGTGCGACTTCGGCGGCGCACCATCTCGCTGCTCTCGGTCCCATCGCCGTTCACAACAGCTGCCCCGGCTGAGCGCTCGTGCTCGGACGGCCCCGCCTTTTGTCCCTCATGCACGCGCGGTTTGTAGCGTCACAGCGTGACCCGTACCAAGTGCACCCACTGGGGCGGGCGGGGATCCCCAATGGCGTTCGCGCATCCCGTTCATGACGCAAGATACTTCCCCGGTGTTCCGCCACCAATACGACCAAGGCACAGCTCAATGCGACTCCTTCGGCCGCATCCGCCGCTCAAAAAACCGTGATGTTGTCGCTGCCACCGCCCTGAGGCCTCAGCGCGGCCTCAGCGCTGAGCCGGGTGTCACGTCCTGAGGAGTGTCTACACGTCACCCATATTTAACGGAGACGGAAGGCAATGGAGCGAGCCCAGCAGCAGGATAGTGCACATGATGCTGGCGCACATGAGCGAAGCGCCACCGTCGGCGTGCGCGCTGCGGCCGGAGCTGCCCGCGGCCTTCGATGCGCTGTGGCAACGCTGTCTCGCCAAGCGGCCCGAGGATCGTTACGCGAATGCCCAGGCGTTGGCGGAGGCCTTGGGCGCAGCCGCCGCCTAACGACACGCCACTCCACGCCGCCGCGCGCGCGCCCGTGATGCCATCGCCGTCCATCAAGAGGCGTTGGTCAAGGGCCACGTGGCATGGAATCCGACGCTTGAGATCTATGAAAGGACCCGTGCAGCCCGTGTTAACGACGCGGATCATGGCGCGTCTCACGAAGAGCTATGATTATTGGTACCATGTCCACTCCTCTCCGTCCACGAGCCATGTCCCGGTCTCCGCAGCGCGTTGTTCCCGCTCTCCCTGCCGCCGCACTATGCGCGCTCGTCACGCTGCTCTCGGCGTGCAGCAGCGGTGATTCCGGCGGCAGCGTGGCCCCCGACCTTCCCGATGGGTCATTCGCGCGCATCCAACGCGAGATCCTGACGCCTGCGTGCGCCAACTGCCATGTGGCAGGCAGTGCAACGGCGCGCCAGTCCGGGCTGGTGCTCACGGCCGATTCTTCGTACCAGCAGATGGTGGGCGTTTCGTCGGTGCAGCAAGTCGCGCGCGCCGACAACGTGCTCCGCATCAAGGCGTTTCGCGCCGACAGTTCACTGCTGTATCACAAGATGGCGTGGATTCCCGGCCACCACAGTCGTGACTATGGCAACCTGATGCCCATGGG
>JANOPS010000587.1:0-3868 GCA_031421995.1 Gemmatimonadaceae bacterium | reverse complement strand
GCAGTGGCGAGTCGATGCAGCCGGCCATCGGGCCTCCGCCCTCGCCTGGGCAGGGCGGTTCACCGACGTGGACGCGGTCGCTGGGGAGGTCCTGCGCGTCGCCGAGGAAACGGGCCATGCTGGTGCGATCTTGGCCGCGCGGGTGGCTCGTGACATGGCCCACCTACAGCGGTCCGCAGATCTGATTGGATCCGAAGCCCGGTTACATGAGAGCGTTGCGGCGACCGACGCCGCTGCTCCTTTCAACAGCCTCCTGTTGCCTTGGGCAGCGATGCTTCAGGCAGAGCGCGGCGATCGCAAAGGCGCTCTGGCCACCGCCATCCGGGGCAGGCAGGCGTTCCCCCCCGCGATCACGTGGTCAGGAGTGTTGGCAGGTTGCGAGCTATGGTGCCTCGCACTGCTGGACTCCCCCGAATGGGCCCTTCGCCTGAAGGAATGCGAACATTTCGTGCCCGTGGCCGGCAGCCCGTCCTTCGTGGGGCGACGGTGGTTCGCTCTCTTCCTCGTGCTTTCCCGTGTGGCCCGAGGCGAACTCGTGGCCGCCGCCGCGCTCTATCCGGTGCTGCGCGAGATGCTCGACGACGGCTGGCGGTTCGGGCTGCTCCAACCCGTCGAGGGCCTAGTCGGCCTCGCCGCCGCCGCCGGCGGCAACTGGGACGTCGCCGAAGGCCAATTTCGCTCGGCGCTGGCGTTCGTGGATGAGGCGGGAGACCGGCTCGGGAAACCCGCGGTCCAGAAGTGGTACGCCTGGATGCTGCTCCGCCGCGCCGCGCCCGGCGATCACGATCAGGCGCGCGTGCTGCTCGACGAGGTGATCACGTCGTGTCAGGCCATGGGGATGCAGCTCACGCTTGGTGAGGCCGAAGCCCTGCGCGCGTTGCTCAACGCATGACGTGCTGACGCAGGTGGCTGCCCGGCTTGACGGGCCCCTTGCCAGTATTACCTTTCTGACAAGGAGGTAGTACCATGGCGAATCCGATGCGCACCGTGTCCTTCAAACTTCCCGAGCACCTGGATGATGCATTGAGCGACTTGGCAAGGCGCCGCAAGTCGAGCCGCTCGGCGCTCGTGCGCGAGGCGTTGGAGGGGCTGGCGACGAGCGGGCGCCGCTCGGTCACGGCGGCCGTCGATGGGCTCGTGGGCCCGCTCGATGGCCCAACCGATCTGTCGACGAATCCGAAGCATCTGGTCGGCTACGGCAAGTGACCCGGGTCGTTGTCGATACAGGCCCCTTGGTGGCCCTGCTTAATCGGCGCGACCGCCATCATGCGTGGGTCCGTCAGGTGCTCGACACGATTGAACCGCCGATCTTTACCTGCGAGGCGGTCGTATCGGAGGCGTGCTTTCTGTTGAGCCGGCTGGCGGGTGGGCAGGATGCGCTCTTGCAGTTACTCGGGAACGACGTGGTCAGGATCGACTTTCGCTTGCACACCGAGATCGAGACGGTCCGCGGGTTGATGCGCAAATTCTCGTCGGTGCCAATGTCACTCGCAGACGCGTGTCTGGTGCGCATGTCCGAACTTGATACGCAGACCACGATTGTAACCTTGGATAGTGACTTCCGCGTGTATCGGCGCAATCGGCGGCGGGTGATTCCAACCATCATGCCAGGCCGCGGCGGCTGATCTTAGTACGCTATCACCACACCACGTCGGCGTAGTACCGCCCCATCTCCGTATCCGACGTGACCAACGGCAGTGACTGGAGCTCGGCGGTCGCCACGATCACGCGATCGGCAGGATCGCGGTGGGCCCAGTCCAATTCCAGCGTTCGCAGCCACGTACGAACATCGACCGGCGCCAGCACCAAGCCATCCACGAGCTGCACGCGTTGTACGTACTCCGAAAAAGAGACGCCAAGCGAAAGCTGGTTGCGCTGCACCTTGAGGCCGATCTCCCAGAGCGAGATCGCGCTGGCGATCCATCCAAATGGCGCGGCCGCGTCAATCGCCGCCCGCGCTCGGACGGAGAGCCGATCGGGTGCCAGCGTCCAGAACAGCAACGCCGACGTGTCGAGCACCACGCGACTCACCTTTTGCTCAACCGATAGCTTAACCGCATTTTAACGACAGTAAAAATACAGCTCAAAGACAGTTATACGACAGTTCATGACTCTGGCCATTCGGCGTCGGTGGGGGCGTCGATGTCGCCCGTCCAGCCAAGCTGGCCGCGCACGTCGGCGAACGCCGCGTTCACTGATCGCGTCTCCGCGAATGGCACCACTTTCAGCACGGGTACCCCGTCGCTGGTGACGACCAGCGCTTCGCCCGTGCGCTCGACTTCACGAAAGAACTCAAGCATACGGGCCTTGAGGACGCTTTTGGAAACGGTGACCATAGTTACGACTATAGTCATCAAGAGATCAACCGTCAACGGGAGAGAGAAGCCAGCCGGCGGCGCGGGATACGGCCACGCGAGGCTATCCAGCGTCAAATCGCCGTTCCGGATTGACGCGCACGGGAGTCGCCATAACTTGCTGTCATGACCGACTATCATGACACGCCTCGGAAATCAAAACGGGTCGGCGAACCGGCGCAGGTCTACCTGACCGACGCGGATCAGGCGCGACTCGAGCGACTCACCGCGCAACTCGGCGCATCGAAGTCCGACGTGCTGCGCCGTGGGCTTGAGGCGCTGGAGTTGCAGCACATGGAGCCGTCGGCGCATCCCACGCTCCGGCTCATCGGCCTCGTCAACGACGGTGACGAGCCTGATGCGGTCGATGCCGCACGCGAGCACGATCGCCTGTTGGCGCAAAGTGAGGAAGCGTCGTGGCACGCGCAGTCGGACGGGGCGTGACTGATGGATGAGCTGTTTGTCGATACCAGTGCCTGGTATCCGATCGTCGTGCGATCGCACCCTGATCACCACCGATTGAGCGCGGCGATGCGCGCGAGCGTGGCGCGCCGCGCGCGCATCGTGACCTCGAACTTGGTGGTGGCCGAGTCGCACGCGCTGATCATGCGGCGTGCCGGCATCGCATCAGGGCTGCGCTTCGTGCAGTTGGTGCGCGCGTCACCCAACGTGGTCGTTTCAAGCACGGCACCCCTCGAAGACGCTGCCGTCAATCACTGGCTCATGCGCTATGCCGATCAGCCGTTTTCCATGGTCGACGCCGTGAGCTTCGCGATCATGGCCGAGCGCGGCACGCGTGCGGCGTTGACGCTCGATAGGAACTTCGCGATCGCGGGCTTTCAGATGGTGACAGCATAGCCGCGGCCGCGGCGGACGCGCTTGCGCGGCCGCCAACTCCGCGCGGAGTAACATGGCGCGAGGCCAGAGCAGTGCGGTTACGGCTCAACGCTATCCGTCGCCGCCGGCTCGGCGTACCTTCTTGGCATGCGTGCAAATCAAAGCGTCGGTGTCCTGCCATCTCCGGCCGTTGCGCTCACCGCGTTCGCTGTCATGCTGGCGGCGCCGAGCGCGCGGGCGCAGTGTGCGGATGGATCAGTCGGTAACAACTGTCGCACCGCCGTCGCGGTCCGTCGCGATCCGCCACTCGATGACCGCACGTGGATCGTGTTGCCGTTCGCCAACATCACGCGGGCGAGCGACATCGAGTGGCTGAGCGCCGCCGCTGTCAATCTGCTGTACGTGGATATGTCCCGGTGGACCGATCTGCGGGTGGTGGACGATGGTCGCGTGACTGACCTGCTGCGCAACGTGCCCGAAGCGCGACGCGGACAACTCGGCTTGGACTCGGCCATTGCCATCGCCAAGCGTGCGGGGGCCGGCCGGTTGGTGACCGGCGAGTACCTCAAGCTCGGCACGCGCATCACGCTGACTGCCAAGGTCTACAACACGCGCACGCGCGAACGCGTGCGCACGCCGATGGACACCATTGCCGATATGGACGCGATGGGCAAAGC
>JANOPS010000586.1:0-50735 GCA_031421995.1 Gemmatimonadaceae bacterium | reverse complement strand
TTTGCCACGGTGGCCGTCCAATCCCACGTGGCCAACACCCTTAAAGGCGCCATCGCGCGCGGGCGTGTGGCTCACGGCTACCTGCTCTGTGGTCCACGCGGAACCGGCAAGACGACGCTCGCCCGTGTTCTGGCGATGGCGCTCAACTGCGAGCGGCTGGCCGATTCACGGCGACTGGCGGTCGAAACCGGACTCGCCGATCCGATGGACGGCGAACCGTGCGGCCAGTGCACCAGCTGCGAACGGATCTGGAGTGGCGGCGCTTCCATGGATGTCGTCGAGATCGACGCGGCGTCCAACCGTGGTGTCGATGATGCGCGCGATCTGCGCGAGCGCGCGATGTACGCCCCGTCTGGTGAGGACCGGTACAAGGTCTACATCGTGGATGAAGCCCACATGCTGACGCGAGAAGCGTGGAATGCGCTGCTCAAAGTGCTCGAGGAGCCGCCGCCGCGCGTCGTGTTCGTATTTGCCACGACCGAGCCGCAAAAAATCGCGCAAATGGCGGCGCCGGTGCTGTCGCGACTGCAGCGCTTCGACCTGAAACGCATCGGGCCGTCGGAGATTCGCGAACGACTGGCGATAGTGCTGAAGGAAGAAGGACTGACATTCGAAGACGATGCGCTGGCGATGATTGCCCGAGCGGCAGACGGCGGCCTGCGCGACGCGTTGTCGCTCACCGATCAGGTGCTGTCACTCGGCGACAGCAGTGCGGTAACCGCCGAACGGGTGCGCGTCGCGTTGGGCCTTATTCCGGAAGAGGAGTACCTCGCGCTGCTCGATCTCATTACCGAACGACGCGCGGCCGACCTGTTTCCCGCCGTGCAGCGCCTAGCGGACGCTGGGGTGGATTTCACGCTGGTCCTCTCTGGCCTTGGTGATCTCCTGCGCGCGCAGCTGGCCATCGGGCTGGGCGGTTCCCCACCCGAGCTCCCCGAGCGCATGCGTGTGGCCCTCGCCGAGCGCGCCGGACAGATCACTCCGGGTGATTTGCTGCGCATGCTCCACGCCCTGCTCGAAATGGAGCCCATGTTTCGCCGCAGCGGTCAACCGCAGTTACTGCTCGAAACGCTGCTCGTGCGATTCGCGCTGCTCGATCGAACGGTCGAACTTGAAGAGGTGCTCAAGGGATTCGGTGATGGCGAGCGACCAGATCCTCCGCCTCGTCGTGTCGCCGTGGAGTCCCGCGTCGCGTCGGCGCACGCCTTGCCGCCGTCGCCTCCGGCGATCGTGGCTCCCGCACTCCCGGTCGCCGACTACGTGGCGCCTCCGGTCTCCCGCACGGCGACACAACAGGCGGCCCGCACCGCGGCAGCCGCACAGATTGCCGAGGCCGTGCGCGTGCCCAAGCGGGTCGACACTGTGCGTCCGCAGGTGCCCGCTCCCTCGTTGGATGCGGTCCTCGAGGGGTGGAGCGAAGTGTCCGAGATGATCAAGCTGAACGGACGTGGCGCCGTGGCGCAGGCCCTGCAGTGGCTGCGCCCAATCGAGGTAACGGAGCAGGGCACCGTCGTCCTTGGATACGCGCCAAACGACGATACGTGGGCGCGGGCGGCAGAAAGCGCTCGGGCCGACATCGTCGCCGCGCTGCAGGGTTGCTTTGCCGGTATCACGTCGTTCAGCGTGAAGGTCCAGGCCGCCCGCACCGACGTCCCGGTTGCCGAAGGTGGCGGTGCGTCCAAGCGGATCACCGCACACGATGTGAAGAAGGAGCGACTGGACGCGCTGACCTCGCGCGACCCGTTGCTGCAGGCCGCGGTGACACTGCTGGACCTGGAGCTGCGGGATAGGTAGACACGCGCCTTCTCCCGCCTGCTGGAACGAGTACCAAGTACTGCCCGTCCGTACTCCCGACCCCCTACTCCCTACTCCCGACTCTCCTCCATGTCCGATCTCTTCAAAATGCTCGACACGTTCAAGAACATGCAGTCGAAGCTGCAGGAGACCCAGGAAGCGCTGGCGAAGCGCTCGTTCACCGGGTCTGCCGGCGGCGGCATGGTCACGGTGCAGTGCGACGGCAAGTTGCAGCTCACCCGCATCAAGCTGGAGCGGACCGTCGTGAATCCGGACGACATTGAGATGCTCGAAGATCTCATTGTGGTGGCCGCCGCTGAAGCCCAGAAGAAGGCCGCGGACGCGATGCAGGAAGAGATGGGCAAGCTGACCGGCGGGATGAATCTGCCGTTCAAGCTGCCGTTCTGAGCTGCCGTGTCGGTCATTGATGATCTCACGAGCGAACTCGCCCGACTTCCCGGCATCGGGAGAAAGACGGCGCAGCGACTGGTCTTTCACCTGCTGCGACAGCCGTCCGACCAGAGTCGTCGGTTAGCCGAGGCGTTGGTCTCGCTCGTCGACCGGGTACGAACTTGTGAGCGGTGTCGCAACTTGACGGAGTCGCCGCTGTGCGCGCTGTGCTCCGACCCTCGTCGCGATGGTCAGTTGATCTGCGTGGTGGAGCAAGCCTCAGACATCGCCTCGATCGAACGGTCGGGTGAGTTTCGCGGGCTGTATCATGTCCTCGGCGGCCGGCTTTCCCCGTTGGACGGGGTGGGACCGAGCGACTTGGCGATCGACGCGCTTGTCGCGCGCATGGAGGCAGAAGGGGTGCGCGAGGTCATTCTTGCCACCAACCCCTCGCTCGAGGGCGAGGCGACCGCGCTCTTTCTGCAACGACAACTGTCGGCGTACGGCGTTCGGATCACCCGGATTGCCCGCGGCCTGCCCATTGGCGGCGACCTCGAATATGCCGATGGCGTGACGATCGCCCAGGCGCTCTCCGCCCGCCGGGACATGCCGTGAAGCGGCAACCGGTCGCGGTCGTCGCGGTCGGGCTCCTGCTGGGGGTTGCGGCGGGATTTGTGGCATGGAGTGACCAGCAATCGCGTCACCGCCAGTCGCTGTTTCACCCCAGTCCCCGAAGACGACTGGCGGCACTCGGTTACCTTCGGGCGCATCCAAGCGTTGATAATGCACGACTCCTAAGCGACTATTTGCGCTGGGAGCCGTCACCATTGCTACGCCGAAGGGCCCGAGGGGTTCTGCGGCGGACCGAGCAGCGGTTACGTTGGTAGCATCCTCCCGTCGTGCCAGCCACGTAACAGTGCGTGCCGGACGGCGGTGCCTGAATCCTTCGCCCATACGTTCATGCCTGTTGGCGCTGCTACTTGGTCGTTTACCGAAGATGACTTCGGCGCGATCACGATTACGCTGCAACGCTTTCTGTACGACGCGAAGGCGCGTTGTGCGCTATTAGTCGACCGCAGTGGTCAGTTGGTCGCGACGGTGGGCGAGCCGCCCAACTTTGATGCCACCGCCTTTGCCACGTTGACCGCCGCCGATTTCAGCGCCAACGATCAACTGGCTCGTCTGATTGGCGAAAGCGATTTCAGCGTGTTGTTCCATCAAGGCGAACGCGAATCGATGTACCTCGCCGACATTGCCCGGCGCGTGATTCTCGTGGTCTTGTTCGACAACCGCACTACTCTTGGTCTTGTCCGACTGCGCATGAAAGCAGCGGTCGACGAGCTGACCCGCACCTTTGAAGGCGTGTTCGCACGCAGCGGGAGCTCGCAATCAGCACCTCCGGGATTTCTGGCAGGCGCGGAAGACGAGATCGACCGGCTTTTTCAGTAAGAGACGTTAACGATGTCGATGATCAACTATGCGTCCCGCGAGATCAATTGCAAGATCGTGTATTACGGTCCGGGACTTGGCGGCAAGACGACAAACCTCGAGTACGTGTACGGCAAAGTGTCGCCGAATACACGCGGGAAGCTGATATCGCTGGCGACGGAAACGGAACGCACGTTGTTCTTTGATTTTCTGCCCGTGGATCTCGGCACCATTCGGGGGTTTCGCACGCGATTTCATCTATACACGGTGCCCGGGCAGGTGTACTACAACGCCAGCCGGAAACTGATCTTGAAGGGTGTTGATGGCGTGGTGTTCGTCGCCGATTCGCAGGCGGAGCGTGCCGAGGCCAACGTGGAGTCGATGCAGAATCTGTACGACAACATGGCGGCCTACGGCTATGACTTGACGACCATGCCCTTCGTCGTGCAGTACAACAAGCGCGACTTACCCAATGCGGCGTCGATCGACGAACTGCAGGACATGCTGAATCCCGGCTGGGAGGTGACCGAGCCCGAGCGGATGCGCCCGCTGGTCGACCCGGCCCGGCCGCACGAGATGCTCGTGTCGCAGCTCCCCACCGGCGAATGGGTGGAACGGGCGCCGTATTTTGAAGCGGTGGGTGTCACTGGCGATGGGGTATTCGATACTTTAAAGGCAGTGTCAAAGTTGGTGCTCAAGACACTCGCCTAGTACCTGCCCTGTCCACCTCCGCCGGAGTTGTGCGTCTGTGAACCTGCCCAACGCGATCACCGTCGGACGCATTGCCCTGACGCCGCTGATTGCCTGGCTGCCGTTCACCACGTCGTGGACGGCGCGGTTGGCCGCGTTCACGTTGTTTCTGATCGCCGCCATCACGGACTACTACGATGGCCACCTCGCGCGGCAGCGAGGGTTGGTGACCGATCTGGGCCGTCTGCTCGATCCGCTCGCCGACAAGTTGTTGTTGGTGGCGACGCTCGTGCCCATGTACTGGCTGCAGCGCCACTACACGTTGCTCGCGCCAGACGGCACCCTCCCTGCGCCGTCGCCATTGTTGTTTCAGACGCCAATTGGGGCGGTGTCGCTGCCCCTCTGGATCGTGCTGGTGGTCCTGGGGCGTGAGCTGTTCATGACGATCTTCCGCACCGTGGCCGCGCGTCGCGGGCTGGTGATCGCCGCGATCGGCCCCGCGAAGTGGAAGACGACGTTCCAGAGTATCTGGCTTGGGGCGGCGTACTTTTGGTTTTTTGCGGCGACATTGGCGGCGAATCAAGGGTGGCGCGCTGGTGGGTCGTGGCGGGCCTTTGCGTATCTCAATGGGTTTATTGGGGTGGTGAGCATGGTGGGCGCGGTGGGGCTCACGGTGTGGAGCCTGTGGTTGTATATGCGTCGATATGGTCGGGCGGTGGTACGTGGGGCGCCCGTCGCGCAGTAGTGAGACGCGTTCGCGAGACGGCGTTCGCTGCACGCCGTTAACTTTCTGCCATGTCTTTCCCCATCGAAATCGTCACGATCGGCGATGAGCTCCTGCTCGGCTTCACGATCGACACCAACGCCGCCTTCCTCGCGCGCGAACTCGCCAGCCTCGGCGTGCAGATCGTGCGGCGTGCGACCGTTGGTGACGCGCCGGAGGGCATCACGACGGCCATTCGCGAGGCCCTCGAACGCACCGGCGCCGTGATCACAACCGGTGGTCTTGGACCAACCGCCGATGATCGCACGAAGCCCGCGATCGCGGAAATTTTTGGTCGCGCCATGGTCTTGGACGAGGCCATTCTGTCATCGCTTGAGCAGCGGTGGCGCACCAGATTCGGCGTCGACATGCCGGTCAGCAATCGGCAACAAGCCTTGGTGCCGGAAGGTGCGACGATCCTCCACAATCGCCACGGATCGGCGCCAGGCATCTGGCTGGAAGACGACCGTGGGCGATGGGTCGCCATGTTCCCGGGCGTTCCGCGCGAAATGCGCGGCATGGTCGCCGACACGCTCGTGCCGCGCCTGCGCGAGCGTCTGCCACAGGGAGGAGCCGTCGTGCGCTCGCGGACGGTGCGGACGGCGAGCATCTCGGAGTCGGCCATTGCCGACCGGCTTGGAGAGTTGGGACGCGGTGTCGACGGCTTGCCGCTGGCGTTTCTGCCTGGCATCGACGGCGTCGATCTCCGCCTCACGGCCAACCGCTGGACGGCGTCGGAGACAGACGATCGACTGAATGCCGCGGCCACCACACTGCGCGATCGCATAGGCAAGTTCGTCTATGGTGAAGGCGACGACGACCTTGCCGCCCTCATGTTGGCGGCGTGTGCCGCCCGTGATGCCACCATTGCGGTAGCGGAGAGTTGCACCGGCGGTCTGCTGGGTGCGCGCCTGACGGCGGTGCCGGGATCCAGCCGCGTAGTACAAGGTGGCGTGATCGCCTACGCCAACGACGTCAAGGTGCGCGAGCTGCGCGTAGATGCTGCGGTCATTGAGTCACACGGCGCGGTGTCAGAGCCCGTGGCGCGCGCCATGGCGTCAGGCGTTCGCGCCAAGTTCGGTACCACCATCGGTATCGGTATCACCGGCATCGCGGGGCCCGATGGGGGCACACCCGAGAAGCCCGTGGGTACCGTATGGGTGGCGATTGATCTTGATGGTGACGTGCACGCCGTGAAAGCGGTCATCCCCGGTGACCGCGGCGAAATTCGACAACGTGCCGCCCAATTAGCACTCGATCGCCTGCGACGAGCGTTTCTGCGAGACAGCGCGTCCGAGGGATGGACCGTACGTGGCTGACCGCTCTGTACACGTGGACGCAGCGGCTCCTGTCGTTTCGCGTTCGACGCTCTAAACTTTCGACGTTCTTCCGCGTATGGTTCCCACTCACTGCTATGAGTGATTCGGCACGCCATGCGCCCGCTTTTCAAGTTCCAGAGACCATGACCGATTCTACGGACCCGATGCAGAACGAGCAGCCCGACACACAGGCGGACGGCGCCGCAGCCTCAGCGGCGAGCGACGCGCTCGACGCCACCCTGCTTTCAACCGAGCAACGCGAGATCAACACGCTCAACGACCGCCTTCTGCGCACGGCCGCTGAGTATGACAACTTTCGTCGTCGCGCGGCGAAAGAACGACAGGAAGCGGGATGGCGTGCGCAGGGAGACCTGGTTCGCGGCTTGCTCGACGCCATCGATGACATCACGCGTTTCGCGCACGTCGATCCCACAACGCTTGATTCGAAGACGGTGGTCGACGGCGTGCTGATGGTCGAAAAGAAGCTGTTCAAGTCGCTCGCCGGTCATGGCTTCGAAACGATCGACGCCACAGGACATCCATTCGACCCCACGCGACATGAAGCCGTGAGCACTGCGCCGGCGCAACGCGCCGAAGAAGACGGCATCGTTGCTGTGACCTTTCAAGTCGGATACGTCATCAATGGGCATGTGCTCCGTCCGGCGCGCGTGGTCGTGAAGCAGTGGACCGGCGCTGCGCCGCTCGTGTCCTGATGCACGTCCACTGAGAACCTTGCGTTGACGTCTCCAGCATTCCGTACTCTCCATGGCCAATAGCAAGGACTTCTACGCGGTCCTCGGTGTTGCTTCAACGGCCTCGGCCGACGAAATCAAGAAGCAGTATCGACGACAGGCAAAGAAATTCCATCCCGACGCAAATCAAAGCGATCCCAAGGCTGCCGAACGCTTCAAGGAAATCTCCGAAGCGCACAACGTCCTTGGCGACGCCGAGAAGCGAAAGCAGTACGACGACATGCGCCGACTCGGTGCATTCAGCGGGTTCGGGTCGCGTCCCGCGTCGTCGACGTCATCGCGTCCCAGCGGTTTTGGCACCACCGGACCCGGGCAACCGGGGAGCGGGACGTTCAACGATTTCGATGTCGGGGGCATTGGTGGCCTCGGCGATCTGTTCTCGTCGATGTTTGGCGGTGGCGCGGGCGCTGCCGCAGGTGGCGCCCGCGCGCGCACGCGCGGACCGGAACGCGGTCAGTCGATTGAAAAGTCCGTGGCCGTGCCGTTTCGTGTTGCCGCAGTAGGGGGCAAGGTGCCCGTCGAACTGGAGGTCAACGAGGAGTGCGGCACGTGTCATGGGAGTGGTGGCGCGCCCGGTGCGTCGCAGAAGACGTGCGCCGAGTGCAGCGGACGCGGGGTGATCTCCTTTGGGCAAGGCGGATTCGCCGTGAACCGTCCGTGTCCCGTGTGCCTCGGTCGCGGGCAAGTGCCGAGTGAACGGTGCCAAACCTGCAACGGCGCCGGCGAGTTGCGCGCGCGTCGTAAAGTCCTGATCGCGGTGCCGGCGGGCGCCGAGAGCGGGTCGAAGGTGCGCATGAAAGGGCAAGGCGGGAAAGGGTCAGCTGGTGGCCAGGCAGGTGACTTGGTGATCACGTTCGAGGTTCAGGATGATCGCTTTTACCGTCGCGATGGATTGGACCTGATCGCCACCGTGCCGATCAACATCGCGCAGGCCACGTTGGGCTCCAAGGTGAACGTCAAGACACTGGATGACAAAAAAGTGGCGCTGCGCATTCCTGCCGGGACGTCGGCAGGGAAGCGGTTTCGCATCGCCGGGCAGGGGATCGAAAAAGATGGTCGCAAAGGCGACTTGATTGTCGAGGTCACCATCACCGTGCCACCAACGCTCTCGGAAGCGCAGGAGAAAGCGATGCGCGAGTTTGCCGAGGCGGGCGGGATGAAGTTTTGAACGTGAACACGACGGTGCCTGCGTGGGCCGAACGTGGCGTGCGCTACGGCGGCGCTGCCGTTGTCGCAGCACTCCTGACCGCCGTCGCATCGCGCGTCAGTGCCGCGCAACCCACACCGCGTGCCAGCAACAGCGCGCGCGCAGAGAAGAGCGCGAGTGCGTCGGCCGACGAGGGGTGGCACGTTGAGCAGTGCATGGGTGGCATCACCTATGGTGCGCCGCTCAAGCTCGCCGCGTCGTATGGCGGTGGCTTCTTGCATGAGTCGAACAACGGACCCGACGTGTGTGCGCTCGGCGTCGCCAAGGTCGGCCTTGGCGGCGCGCAGCTGAGCGCCGGTATCGGATCAAGCTTCGCCCCGTGGGGCACCGGCGTCATGGTAACGGGCAATCTGCTGCGCACGTTCGCGAAACCGCTCCACGCAACGGCGCGCTCCAACTACGTCGGCGCGTCATTGCACTTCTGGCCAATTCTCGCGCTCGGCGGCGAACTGGGGTACTACGTGCGCCTTGGCGAGGGACCGAGCGCGGGAAAGCGCGTCGTCGGTTGGTCGGTAGGGGTAGGGTTTTAAGTACTCCCTACTATCGAAAGCTCCCGCCGGGAGCGTTCGATAACCCCGCCCCCCAGCACCACGTCGCCATCGTAGATCACGAGCGACTGTCCTGGAGAGATCGCACTCACTGGCTCGTCGAGTGCCAGTTCGATGGCCGTGCCGCTGATCCGAATCACGGTGGAGGCGGCGGCCTTCGCGCGGTTGCGTACTTGCACCTGCACCGTGTCACCAACCATCGGTGCATCGACCAGCCAGCTCACGTCGTGCGCGACCACACCGCGTCCGAGTAACTCATGACGCGGCCCGATGACAACGGCGCGCTCATCCGGGACAATTTCGACGACAAACATGGGGTCGACGAAGCCGCCCGGGAGTCCTTTGCGCTGACCCACCGTGAATCGCGCGAAGCCATCATGTTCGCCAATGACTTCGCCGCTGCTGAGACGGATCGGGCCCGGCGTGAGCGACGGTGCGCTGTCGCCGAGGTGTTCGCGGAGCACGCGCACATGATCACCGTCCGGGACGAAACAGATATCCTGGCTTTCAACCTTGTTCGCGGTGCGCAGACCGAAGCGCTTCGCGATCTCGCGCGTTTCGGTTTTGGTTTGCGCGCCGATGGGGAGCACCAGCCGACTGAGCACTGAGCGGTCGATGCCCCACAAGAAGTAACTCTGGTCCTTTGCGGGATCGAGCCCTCGACGCAAGACGGGCTGGCCGTTGCGCACACCCATGCGCGCGTAGTGTCCCGTGGCCAGCCACCGCGCGTCGATCGCATCGGCTTTGTGCAGCAAGTCGCGGAACTTGGTGAACGTATTGCAGCGCACGCAGGGAATGGGAGTGCGCCCGCGCGCGTACTCGCTCACGAAATCCCGCAGTACGTCGTCGCTGAAATGATCCACGAGATTTGTGACGTAGTGCGGAATGCCCAGCGTTTCGCAGACACGTCGCGCGTCACTGGTCGCGTCGAGCGAACAGCAGGGGCGATCGGGCACATCGGCGCCGTCATGGTGCAACTTCATGGTGACGCCCACCACGTCGCAGCCGGCGTCGACGAGCAATGCGGCGGCGACCGACGAGTCGACGCCACCGGACATGGCGACGAGAACTCGTTCACCGGCCGTGGGGGTCGGTGCCTCAACCATCACGCGAACGCAGGCTGAGGACCGCGTGCCTTGGCCGCCAATGTGCAGAGCACGTCAATCGCGCGCTCCGTGCCGGCGTCGTCGCTGAGGCATCCAAACGACAGGCGCAGCGCCGCGTTGGCGATCGAAGGGGCGACGCCCATTGCCGTCAGCACGTGCGAGGCCGACACACTCCCGCTTTGACACGCGGAGCCCGCGCTGCAGGCAATGCCGCGCAAGTCGAGCGCCATGAGCATCGACTCGCTGTCCGTTCCCGGAATGGAGAGGTTCGTGATATGTGACGCCCGCGCGGTGTGTTCGCCGTGAATGACCAGGTCGCTGATGCGCGCGTGCAGGCGCGCCTCGAATGTGTCGCGCATCGCACGCAACCGCGCATCCTCGGCCGCATGCTCGGCGAGTACGAGCTCCGCGGCCGTGGCGAGTCCAACGGCGAATGCCACGTTTTCTGTGCCGGGTCGGCGCCCGCGATCCTGCGATCCACCGTGAAACATGGGCTCCAGCGGCGTGTCGCGGCGAATGAAGAGCGCGCCAATGCCCTTCGGTGCGCCAATCTTGTGCCCGGAGATCGTGAGGAGATCGAACGGCATGGATGCCGCATCGATGTGCGTCTTTCCAAAGGCCTGGACCGCGTCGGTATGAAACACCACGCCGTTGGCTTTCGCCTCAGCCGCCAACGACGGCACGTCCTGCATCACGCCGACCTCGTTGTTCACCCACATCACACTAGCCACGGCCACGCGCGCATCGAGACATCGTGTGTAGTCTGCGCGGTCAACACGCCCATCGGCATCGACCTGCACGAGTCGCTCTTCACCGCCCTCGGCGGCCACCTGATGCACGGCCGCGAGGACCGCCTTGTGCTCAACGGGCGTGGTCACCGCGACCGTTCGTCCCCCGGATCGCTGCGTGCGGAATGCACCGAGGATAGCGAAGTTGTCCCCTTCGGTGCCGCCCGAGGTGAAGCAGACCTCGTCGGGGCGGGCATTGAGGCAGACGGCCAACCGCTCGCGGGCCTCGTCCAGCGCAACCCGCGCTTCGCGGCCCCAGCGATGAATACTGGACGGGTTGCCGAAGCGAGGGCCAAAGAACGGCTGCATCGCGGCAAGGACTTCAGCGCGGACCGGCGTCGTGGACGCGTGATCGAGATACACAGGATCGGGCATCCTGATAAAATACAAATGGGGGGTACCACCCGTCACCCATCGTACACGACCGGGCGTCACCGATGTTTACGAACTGCATTCACTGTACGGCTGACCTCGGCCGCAACGAGGCGTTTGAGCTGTTCCCCATCGGGACTCGGCTCGCCTTCGATGCTGCGCGGGGGCGCCTGTGGGTGATTTGCCGGGCCTGTGACCGTTGGAACCTGTCACCCCTTGAGGAACGCTGGGAGACGGTCGAGGAGGCGGAGCGCCGGTTTCGTGACAGTCGCCTGCGCGTCAGCACCGATGAGATCGGGTTGGCGCGGCTGAAAGAAGGGGTCGAGCTGATCCGTATCGGATCGCCACAGCGGCCCGAGATGGCGGCGTGGCGCTATGGCGACCAATTCGGGCGTCGTCGCAACCGGCAGCTGCTTATCTCGGGTGCGGTCGTGGGGAGCGCGGTTGGCATTCTTGGCGGCATGGTGGCCGTGGGCGTCAGCGTGGGCAGTTTTGCCGGCGTGTACGCCAATGGCGGACTGTGGGATGCCCTCATCCATGGTCGGCAAGGCAAATCGATTGGCAAGATCACGCTGCCAGACGGTCGATTAGTTGATGTGCAACGCCGACACGCGCGCATGAGTGCCCTTGAACGATCGGAGGTCGGCGGCCCACTGCAGCTTCGCCTGGAGTCGGCCGTCGGATCGCACCTGATCGTCGGCGAGGATGCGATGCGGATCGCGGCGCGTTTGCTGCCTACGGTCAATCGTTTTGGCGGCTCTCGCGTACAGGTGCAGGAGGCGGTGCAGTTACTAGAAGACATTGGCGATCCGATGGCGGTCATGACCACCATTCAGCAACGACACGGTCGTCGGCAAGGCGACAAGACGTGGGGCCAAGGCAGCAAGTGGTCGGGCGGAGCACGGACAACAGTGTCGAAGCTGCCCGGAACGCTGCACTCGCTGGCACCTCGCGAACGGCTGGCCGTCGAGATGGCGGTGCACGAAGAGAGTGAGCGCCTTGCCATGCAGGGCGAACTGCACGCGCTGGAACGCGCGTGGCGCGAGGCCGAAGAGATCGCCAAGATTGCCGACGATATGTTCCGCCCGGCGACCGCCGACGAAGCACTCGTTCGATTGCGCGGCGGCCACTCGGGTACATCATCCCCTCGCACGGAGTAACAGCTGCACGCAACGAAGAGGACTCAACGCCGGAGGAGCGCCCTAACCGGCGCCGCGTCAGCGCCGTGAATCGCCAACGGTTGCGCCAATAACTCGTACGGTCCCGGCGCAACGGCGTCCAGCGCGAGTATTTCGAGGATGAAGGCGCCGCCAGCAAAGAGCGCGTGATGGACGGGCAGGGTCTTGCTCGTGCGACGATCAACACTCGGCGCATCGCTGCCCCACAGCAGAAGACCGCGCCCCACAAGCCACTCCGCCGCGGCGAGACTGAGCGTGGGCCAATCCTCTGGAAAACGTCCCGGCGATACCGCACAGCCCGTGCGCAGCAGTAATCGCGTCGGGAATTCCAACGATCTGCCCGGCGCGGGCGCCGCATCGGAAGCGGCCGCGATGAGCGCGATCAGCACCTCCACCTGCACATCGTCCTGCACTGGATGGTCAGCAGGCAGCGCGAGCACCATGGCCTCACCAACGAAGGCCGACAGCGGCAGCGATTCTGACGCCGCCCAGTCACTCTCGATGTGCAGAGGCGCATCAGCGTGCGTGCCAACGTGTGGGCTGGCCGTGATGGCGCTGAGATTTACACTATCCCCATTCTCGCGCCGACCAATCCAGCCGCACGAAAACGGCGTATCGCCGGGCCACGCAGGCGTGTGCACGCCCAGTGGCACGGAGATGTCAATCAACATGCTGCGAACGACGCCGCGCGTCGGCCCCGTGGGCGCAGCACACTATCGCGCGCCATAAAACTCGGAGCGCACCTTCCACAGCTCGGGAAAGAAGCGCTGGCTGATCGTGCGCGCGAGATACTTCGCGCCGAGCGTACCCCCGGTCCCAAATGTGCCAGGGCCAATGATGCGTTCCACGAGCTGCACATGCAGAAATCGCCAGCGTGCGAAGCGCTGTTCAAATTCCAGTAATCCTTCGACCACAAGGAACAGCGGGCTTGGGCCTGGCCCAGTGTATAACGATACCAACGACACGCCCTCGTGCGTGATGAGCGCCAGCGTGAGCGCCTGCAACGTTGGTCGCTGCAAGGCCGCCTGCACCTCCGGTGGCGGATCGCCATGCTCGGCAAGCGCGGCCATGTAATGCTCGTCGCGCAATCCGGCGGTCGCTTCGATCGCGCGGAACTGCGCGCTCTGCGAGCCGCTGGACGAGCCAAGATACCCACGAAACTGTGCAAACCGCTGCGGGGGGAGCGTGTCGAGCGCGGTGAGCTGCTGCGCAATGATTTCCGTTAACACGTTCACGCGCTGAATCGCCAGTAACGCACGCATGGTATCGAACTGTTCGAGCGCCGTGATCAGGGTGTCCATTTCATGACGCAGCACCTTGAACCACAACTCGCTCGCCTGATGGACAATGATGAACAGCAGCTCATCGGGATGCTCCGGCGAGGATTGCAGCGTCTGCAGCTTCAGCAGCGCATCAAGCTGCAAATAGCCACCGTAGTCGATGCTGGTGTTGCCGCCGTGGCCCGTCGTGGACGAATCGCTCATCGCACCCCTCTCCCCAAAAAAGTCGCGCCCTCACGCGACGCGAATGTCGCGCTAGAAGGTTGCTACGCCAAGCGTGGTCACATCGTCAACACGCATGGTTTCATCGGTGAAAAATGGCTCGCCGTATTGTACTCGAATACGCGAGCCATAGTGGGCGGCCTGATGACGCACAATCTCGTATAGAGGCTCGCCGTTCGGGTACACTTCGCCGGCCTGCGTCGCGCCATCAAACTGGGAGGCATAACACTGGATCGCCTCAAGCTTCTGCGCAAACTGGCTGCTGATGTCGACCACAAACGTGGGTTTGAGCGCGTCTTCGCGATAGGTGATCGCGTGCAACAGCTTGAAGGGACGGAACGCCGGCGCGTCGCCCGGTGCATACTTCGCGAGGCCGGCCAGAAAGCACGCATCGCGCACCAATTCTGTCGCGAGGCGATGGTCGGGATGGCGGCCACGCGGTGCCGGGGCGATGACAACACGGGGGCGGAGGCGTCGCAAGACCTGCACAAGCTGGGCCCGGGCCGCATCATCGTTGCGGATACCGGCGTCAGGCAGGCCCAGATTCTCGCGGATGGACAGCCCCATCACGCGAGCGGCCGCAGCCGCCTCCGCCGCGCGAAGCTCCGCCGACCCTCGCGTTCCCATTTCGCCTTGGGTGAGATCAAGGATACCAACGGCGTGTCCGGCCTGCACCGCACGAATCAGCGTGCCACCACAGGTCAACTCGGCATCGTCACGATGCGGCGCGATGGCGAGGAGATCGAGGGCGAGCGGTGCGGTCAGTTTTTCCTCGCCAGATAGGCTTCCACACGTTGCGCGATCTGCTGTCCGCTGGCAACACAGTCACCGACCGAGACGCCGTATCTGTAGTTGCCGCCGAGATACAGCCCTGGGTTTGCCGCTTCCGTGGCGTCGGCAGCGGCTTTGACGCTTGCATACCCCACGTTGTACTGCGGAATGGCCCTCGGCCAGAACACATGTTTGGTGTACACCGGTGCACCGCGCACACCGATCAGCGATCGCAATTCACCAAGGACGCGCGTGACCAGTGTCGCGGTGTCTTCGCGCGCAATTTCCGGATGCCGGGCGCCACCAACGAAACAGGTGACCACGACATGGTCCGCCGGTGCGCGCGCTGGAAAGAGCGACGAGGTGAACAACGCCCCGAGCACGGAGCGTCGTTCGCTGGACGGGATGAGCATGCCGAACCCATCCAGCGGGTGCGTCACGTCTGACCGCTTGAACCCCAGCGTTACCGTGCTGACGGATGGATATTCAACGCGCTCCACCGGCGTCGCATGTTTCCGCAATGCTGCCGGGAGCTCCATCGCCGTGAGCACATGCGATGGTGTGGCCATCACGACGGCATCAAAGGAGCGAAGTTGCGGGGCGTTGTCGTGGCCGGCGTCGACGACCCAGCGGGAGTCTTCTCGATGCAGGAGCCGAACGGGGCAGCCGAGTTGCAGGGCGGTACCGAGCGAGGCGGCGAGGGCGTCCGTCAGCGATTGCATGCCATCGACGAACGAAATGAGTCGCGTTCGCGTGGGTGCCGTGGGGAGAGACGTTGCCGTGTGCAGCGTGTCTCCCGCGTTCGCGCCCCCCGCATTCGAGCCACCCGCGTTCGCGCCACCCGTATTCGCGCCTGCCGTATTCGCGCCTGCCGTATTCGCGCCCGCGGCTGCCGCGCGCGCGCGCCGACGCTGCGACATCAATCCTCTCGACAACGATCCATGATCCCGTTCCAGCTGGTAGGCGCGCGGAAACGCATGCGCCATAGACAGCATTTCCGTGTCGCCGGCAAAAATGCCTGAGACAAAGGGATCGACGGCGTAGTTCAGCACCTCGTGTCCCAACCGACGGCGAACGAACGACGCGACTGATTCATCGCTGTCCGGCTGTCCACGCGGAACGAGCGGTTCAAACAGCACACGCAGTTTCGCTCGCAATGAGAAGAGCTTCGTGCCGAGCATGGCCGGCGGCGAGAGCGGAAAGGACAGGAGCGCCCCACCGCGCACCACATACCGGCGGTTCGCCTGTGGGTTGGCCTCGACCACGTCGTCCGACAAGTCCAGCTGCGTGAGCAGCGCTTCCACCGGCGCTGAGGTGACGAACGAATTCGGGCCGTGTTCCGCGAGGAATCCGCCATCATGTGTCGTCCGAATCATCCCACCCGCGTGATCGCTGGCTTCGAAGAGCGTCACGTTGACGCCGCGGCGCCGCAGTTCATGCGCGGCAACAAGGCCGGTCACGCCGGCGCCAACCACGGCTACCGAGCGGTGCTCCGGTCGCTCCGCTTCGGCCGTTGGCATGGAATCACGACGGTCGGCGAGTTCGCGCATCCCTCACGCTCCTGCGCCGTCCGACGCCCAGTCACGAGGAGCCAGCATGCCGATCAACCGTGCCTCAACCGACCCCGCCGCATAGCGTGGCGCGTACTGCCACATCGCGAGTGGCGGAAGACTCATCAGGACGCTTTCGACGCGGGCGTTGGTCTGCAATCCGAAAATAGTTCCGCGGTCGTGCACCAAGTTGAATTCAACGTAGCGACCGCGGCGCACCAGCTGAAACTCTCGATCACTTGGCATGAACGATTCGTCGCGACGCGCATGCACGATCGGTTCGTAGGCGTGGCGCAATGAGCGGGCGATGTCCGTCACGAACGCGGCAAGCTGCGCAACCGTGAGGGCGTTCTCGGTGGACGGCCGCAGGTGATCAAAGAAGATGCCGCCAACACCACGCGCTTCATTGTCACGATGCGTGTTCACGAAGTACTCGTCGCACGTGCGCTTGAACTCCGGATAAAAACGCCCGTGGTGACGGTCGCAGATCATCTTGAGCGCACGGTGAAAGAGCACCGCGTCCTCTTCGTGCGGATAGAACGGCGTGAGATCCGTGCCCCCGCCATACCAGCTATCGGTGAGCTGTCCCGCGTCATCCGTGAGTTCGAAATACCGGACGTTCAAATGGACCGTGGGGAGTTTGGGACTACGCGGATGCACCACGAGGCTGACGCCGGTGGCAAAGAAATGGGTGGCGCCCGTGGTGGCACCAGAGCCACCGAGCCTGCGCGCGGCAGCCTCGGGAAGCTCACCCATGACCGCGGATCGGTTGATCCCTGCCTTTTCAAATGTCGCGCCGTCTGTCATCACGCGGGCAACGCCGCCGCCGCCGCCCGGACGCTCCCATCGATCTTCCGCGAAGGTGCCGCCGCCATCCAGGCGTCCGAAGAACGACGTCAGTTCATCATGCAGCCCAGCGATCCATCTAACCGCTTCCGCACGTCGAGATTCAAGCGAGAGCACGGGAGTCGCCCGTTCGAGAGGGAGGACGGCGCTCATCAGACCGCGACTGGCTGCGTGTACACACCGGACAGTGCGTGGGCTTCGGCGATGGCGTCCTCAGTCCAGCGCCACTCCTTCACGGCATCGACAAACGCGCGCGCGTGCGCGGGCGGCACATCAGGCAGAATGCCGTGGCCGAGATTGGCGACATGCCCCGTTGGCCCGAACGCGGCGATCATTTCGTGCGTCCGACGCCGAATCTCTTGTGGTGACCCATAAAGTGCGCACGGGTCGAGGTTGCCTTGCATCGCGATCGCGAGCCCGTCGCACTGGGCACGCGCTGCTGCGGGTGAAGTGTGCCAATCGACGCCGACGGCGTCAGCCTGCGTGGCCTCGGCGATCTCACGGAGCGCCCACGAGGCGCCCGGCGCGAAGGCAATCAGCGGGACACCGAGCCCGCGCACGCGCGCTGCGGCCTTCGCCATGTAGGGAAGGGCGAATGTGCGGAATTCATCGGGACCCAACGCGCCAGCCCACGACTCAAACAACTGCACCACCTGCGCACCCGCGTGAATCTGCGCCACCAAAAAATCGCCGACTGCCGTGGCGAGCTGATCGAGCAATGCGTGGGCAAGCGTGGGATTTTCGAACAACATGCGCTTGGCCACTGCAAACTGCTTCGTGCCTTTTCCTTCGATCATGTAGGCGGCCAGCGTCCACGGCGATCCCGCGAAACCAATCAACGGGACACGCCCATTGATCTCACGGCGTGCCAAACGCAGCGCGTTCAACATGTAGCCAAGACTGTCGTCCGGGTCGACCGGTCGGAGTCGAGACAAGTCGGCCAGCGTCCGAATCGGCGACGGAAACTGCGGCCCAATGCCTTCATCGAGCGTCAGGTGCATGCCCATCGCTTCAGGGACAACCAGGATGTCGCTAAAAATGATGGCCGCGTCCACGCCAACGAGATCAAGCGGCTGGAGCGTGACCTCGACCGCGAGTTCCGGCGTGCGGCACATCGTCAGAAAATCAGACTTGGCACGTACGGCGCGATACTCAGGGAGGTACCGTCCGGCCTGACGCATCATCCAGACCGGGGGACGCTCAACCGTCTCGCGGCGAAGGGCGCGCAGCAGCAGATCGTTCGCGGGAACCGTGTTGGCGTTCGTCACGTCACCTGCTCGGGCGCGAGCGTCGGCCAGTCGACCGCCGGTGTACGCGACGCGGAGTGGTCCGCGCGATGTGCCGCGCGGGGTCGGTGTTCATGGACGGGGATGTCACGCACTACAACCTCTTTGGTTCGCACGCCGCTCCGCAGCGAGCGCTGGATGGACTGGGGCGCAGGCAATGTTGGCGCGAACATTTCGAGCAGCATCATCGCTTGCGCATCAAGGGGTTCACCGCGATGCACGGCGCGCCGCAATGCCGACATGGGGCCGGCGAGCAGTTTGGCCACGATGCGTGCGGCCGTTCGCTCCGCGACCTGTTCGTTGCCAGCCGCAAAGGCGACTTCACGACGCGCCACCCCTTCAAGCGCTTCTCGCAATGGTCGGATCGCATCGCGCGCCGGCATGGTCGCGATCCAATCCATAAACGACCCAATCTCCTCTTCACAGATGCGTGACGCAACGGGCACCGCTTCGCGGCGCATCTCCTCGGCGTCCAGGATCGGCTGGTGTAGCGTATCGAGATCGATGAGCGTCACGCCATGCTCGTCGGTCACGCGATGATCAATGTTGCGGGGGACGCTCAAGTCCATCAAGAGCAGCGCGTAGCCGGTCGACGCGCACGCGACGCGCGCGTGCCGCAGTTCGGCGAGGGTCAGCACGGGAACTTCGCTGGCCGTCGCAATGATCACGACGTCCGCCATCGCGACTTCGATGTGCAACGACTCCATCGGCGCTGCGCGTCCACCTACGAAATTGGCCAGCTCCTGTGCCCGACCAAACGTCCGATTGATGATGACCAGATCCCGGGCTCCAAGCTTATGGAGCTGCTTCGCGGAGCGTGTACCGGTTTTCCCTGCGCCAATCACCACACACCGGGCGTTCTGGAGGTTCCCGAACCGCTGCGCCGCTGTGATCGCCGCTTCGGCGCCGACAGAGTTGCGTCCGGCACAGAGCGATGACTCCGTCTGCGCCCGTTTCCCAGCCCGAAGCGCGGTTTCGAAGAGGCGATGCAGCACGGGGCCGGCCGCATGACCGACCGACGCGCGCTTGTACGCGGTGCGGAGTTGCCCGAGAATCTGGCCATCCCCAAGCACCTGCGACTCCAACCCCGAGGCGATTCGCACAACGTGCCGCGCCGCTTGCTCGCCGAACCGCTGCGTCGCCGTTTGCAGCAAGGCGTCGCCTTCGCTGCGCGTACGCATCCATCGCCGGGCCAGCGTCTGCACCGCACGCTCCACCACCTTCATGTCCTCACTGTCCACCCACGCATAGAGCTCCGTGCGATTGCACGTCGAGATCAACGCGGCCTCCGTAACGACTTCGCTTCTCGCCGTACGGTACAACTGCGAGAGGCGTTCTTCCGATAAGTGGAAGCGCTCGCGAGTCGCCACGTCGGCGAGTCGAAAGTCGATGGCGATCGAGATCAGCATCGGGGAGTGGGCTGGTGAGTCGAACTCATGCTTTGGCGAGACCGGTCAAATGCGCCAGATTCTTGAAAAAGATGCGAAGGTGCGCCATCGGTTTGGCTTTGACCAGTTGCTTGTTCATGTACCCATCGAACGTAAGCTCCTGGACGTCCTTATCGCGACATATCGCCACAAATCGTTCACGCCGATTGTCGTTGGTGTACCAGAAGTTCTGCATGATGTCGAGCACGGCAAACACCGGGCCGTGCATACGCATGAAGCGCCGGCGGGCCATCCGAAGCGCTTTCACATTGCCAGTGGCCAGCGCCTCCTCGACGGCCTGCGCCGCAAAACGTCCGCCCGTCATGGCATAGAAGATCCCCTCTCCGCTCGCCGGCGCAACCACCCCGGCGGCATCTCCCGCCAAAACGACATCTTTCCCGTTATCCCAGCAGGGGAGCGGCTTGATGGGGATGGGGGCCCCTTCCTTCCGAATCGTCTCAACCTTGTCGAGGCCGGTATCAAGACGAAGCTTGGTCACCGCCTCCTTCATGTCAAACCCCTTCTGCAGGGTGCCGGTGCCGATGCTGGTCGTTTCGCCGTGCGGGAACACCCAGGCATAAAAATCCGGCGATAGCGGCGCCTGGTAGTACACGTCACAGCGTGCCGCCCCAAAGTTCGCGCCGTCGGCAGGCAAGGGCGACTTCACGATTTCGTGATAGGCAAACACATGGCGCGCCTTGAAGGCGCCCGGCACACACTGGCGCGCGACCGGCGAGAGCGCGCCATCGGCGCCAATCAACATGCGTGTTCGTACCTCCCGAAGTTCACCGGCGCGGGATTTTCCATCGGTATAGCTCACGATCGCCACGCCATCAGCACCGCGCGAGAACTTGGTAAACGTTCCCACCCGCCGCTCGGCGCCCGCCTTGGCTGCCCGATCGCGCAAGAACTCATCAAAGACGTCGCGGTCAACCATGCCCACAAAGCCATCACCGACGGGAATATCGACCGTCCGAGACTTGGGAGAAATGATGCGCGCGGTGTCGATGTGCGCGACCAACATGGACTCGGGCACGTCGAAATCCCGCAGCAGCTGCGGTGGCACCGCGCCGCCGCACGGCTTGGTGCGACCGGCACGATCCAGCAGCAAGACCTTTCGGCCCGCGCGGGCGAGCTCGTGCGCCGCGGTGGCGCCGGCCGGACCACCACCGACCACCACAACGTCGAACAAGGAATCTGTCGCCAATGCGACGGCGTCTGTGGGCAATGCGCTGATCATAGCAGGTCCTCGGGGGAACGTGTGCCGATGCAAGTTGGGGATTTCACTTCGCCGACGGGCGGTACGGTGCGCGTGAGACTCATGCCTGCAGCACCGCGGGCAACACATCACGGCGTTGCTGCAAGACATCACCAGCCCGTTCACTCGACGCACTGCGCAACGCCAACGCCGCCGCGCCTGCGAACAGCACCGCTTCCACCGCAAAGACGGTCAGGTACCCCCGGATGGGAGAGCCCAACACCGAACGCGCGAGGTCAACACCACCAGCGCCCGCCATCGTCCCGACGGCATACGCGACCGCCTGCGCCGCGCCAAATACGCCAAGCCGTAATCCCGCGCGACCATCCGCTCGATCTCCCGTCAGCGCCATCATCGAGCCGATCGCGCCAATGGCGAACACGCCGTTCGCGATACCGAGCACAGGCACCACCAGACGAAACATGCGCACATCGCCAATCGCCGGCGTGAGCGAGAGCGCGACATACGTCAGCGCCGACGCCGCACATCCCGCCGCTGCCCAGTGGCGCAATTGACCGCGACGCGTGGCAACGAGAGCGGTGATGACCATCCCCACCAACACCCCGCCATGGTGCGTGCCCGAGAGCGTCGTACTCTCGGCGGGCGACATGCCGAACGCGATGCCAGCGAACGGCTCTAGGATCAAATCCTGCGCGCTATACGCCAGCATCGCGAGAAAGATGAAGCTCGCAAACGTGCGCGCGGCAGGCTCCGACCATACGGCACGAAATCCGGTGGTGAACGAGCCGGACGGCGTTGGTATGGTGGACGCGAGCGCGTCGCTGCGTGCGATCGCCTGACGTTCCACGCCCCAGGTGGCGAGTACGGCGACAAGCAGCCCGACGCCGCCAATGCCAGCAGCGATGAGATTCAGTCGCGCAAACGAGAACGGCTCAAGCAACTTCCCGGACACGATCGCGGTGATGATGATGCCGACGATCATGAGGATCCAGGTGATGGCGGCCGCACCCGCACGCTGCGAAGGACGCGCGCGTTCGCTCATGAGCGCAAGCAGCGGCGTGCCGGACGCACTTACCCCGGCGCCGAGCGCCATGCTGGCGATCGAGGCGAGCAGAAGGCCTAGGCCGAAATGCTCTTGCATGATCGGCACGCTCGCCGTCACGGCGACGCCCGATACGGCACACACCAACAATCCACCAAGAATCCACGGCGTACGCGCGCCGGTGCGGTCACTATCGTGACCCAGTCGCGGGCGAAGCGCGAGCTGCACACCAAAGTGCAGCGCCACGAGGATCCCCGGTACCGACGCGGGAAGCCCCAGTTCGACCACGATGACGCGATTGACCGTTGTCGTGAGCAACACGACCACCGCACCGATGGCTGCCTGCACGAGACCAAGCCGCGCCAGATTCCACCAGCTCATCGCACGCGCTCGAGAAACGGTGCAGTACGCACGGCAAACGCCGAGATCATCATGCCCGACACGTAGAATGGAACACCAAGTGCGCTGAGCCATAGCGCGCGTTCCACGGGCGCCGCGAGAAAGCGACGCATCATCACCAGCTGCGCGACCACGAGCAGGCCGATCACGGCGGCGTGCCAGGGGCGCTCCCACGTGATGAGGAGCGCAGCGACCACCAGCTGGGCAAGCACCATCACCGCGCAGGCCACGCGAGCTGCGCCCTGCGCACCGAGCAACACCGGCAGTGAACGCACCTGCATCTGTCGATCACCCTCGATCGCCTTGAAATCGTTCAGCGTCATGATGCCGTGCGCCCCGATGCTGTAGATCAGCGCCAGCAGCAAAATCTGCCAAGGCGGTATCCGGCTTCCGAGCATGATCCCAGCGCCCGTCACCCACGCCAGTCCTTCATAGGTGAGGCCAACCGCGGCGTTTCCCACCCAGCCGTTCTGTTTGAAGCGCACGGGCGGAGCGCTATAGCCCCACGAAAACGCCAACGCGATGGCCACAGCGCCGACGCCGAACAGGCCGAGGGGAATTGATGCTAGCAAGGACAAAACGGTCCAGCCGATAGCCACTATGAGGCCCCATTGCCCCGGAATCCGGCCCGACGGGATCGGCCGATGGGGTTCGTTGATGGCGTCGACGTGGCGGTCGAACCAATCATTGACGGCTTGGCTGGACGCGCACACCAGTGGCCCGGTGATGAGGATCCCCAGTGCCAAAACGGACACCTTTTCGCCGAGTGACACGCCGACGGAAATGGCGCCGCAGGTGAAGGCCCACATCGGCGGGAACCACGTCACGGGCTTGAGCAACGTCAAGACCGCTTTCGGGTCCGGGCGTGCCACTGGCGAGTGTAGGACGGAGCTGACGCTCATAGGCGTCTAGTTTAGTTTACAGTTTGGAAATGCAACAGACCCAATTTTCCAGAAACTGGGTCTGTTTGCGCTAACTTGGCGGCAAATCAGCCTTGTCGGTGCCCAATTCGACCAGCCGGTGTCTACGGAGCTTGACATAGAGGCTTTGGCGGCTGACGCCAAGGACCTCTGCGGCCGACGTTCTGTTGTCGTTGGTGAGCTCCAGGGCCGCTTCTATAAAGTGGCGCTCGACCAGATCGATCGTGTCGCGGACCAGATCTCGCAGGGAGACGCGACCCACCAGGGAGGTGAGCTCCTCGACCGCGCGCGTGAGGTCCTTGGCGCCCTGAACGCCGTTGGCAAGCCGACGGCCAATGTCGCGCATGGTGAAACCAATGCAGGCGTCCTCGCCATCCGGCACCCACACGGCCGACACCTCGACCTCGGACTCCGTGCCGTGCGATCCGCGGGCCGACGTGGCGATCAGGCGTACCGCACCGTTTTTCCGCAGCATGGAGACAAACATGGCGAAGTCAGCGCCGGGGCGCCCGATGAAGGTGGAGATCATGGTGTCACGCACTTGCTCTTCGTTGGCCACCTCCGCGATATCGAGGAAGGCGCGGTTGGCAACGAGGATATGCCCTTCCAGATCGGTCACGACAAACCCGTCGGGTGAGCGCTCGATCAAGTCCAGTACACGAACTGCCGGGCCGTCCGCTGCAACCGCTGCACCGCCTTCGATGGGCGAGAGGCGCACCAGCAAGAGCGTCGCGGCGTCCTGCCTGAAGCAGGATGCCGACACGTGGAAGGGCCGTCGACCGTCGAGCAGCGTGATGGTAATGTCGCCAGCCCGCCCGGCGCCGCGTGCGGTCGCGAGCAGCTCGTTCAGTGACTGTATACTCGCGTTGTCGACACCCATGGGAAACGACTTGCCAATCAGTTCATCAGTGCCGAGGCCAAAGATGTTGCCGGAGGCAGTGTTGGCATCAAGAATCTTGAGGGTGGTCCCGTCGAGGACCAAGATGCCATCGGTCGACAGTTGAAACAGCAGCCGGTACCGCGTCTCGACATGGCGCAGGCGCCAATAGTCGCGCTCCATCGACTGCTGCGCCTCAACCAGTCGTTGTTGCAGCGAAGAGACGTGGCGCATGTCGCGACCGACGGCCACCACGCTACCCGTTTGTCCCACGCGGATCGCCGTGTAGGCGATTGGCACGTCAACGCCAGTCGGCGAGCGGTGGTTGACCTGGCGACGCTTGGAGAGCCCGGCGGTGGCGGCTTCACGCAGCAGGGTGTCGACCTTGACCCGCGTCTCCTTGGTGACTGCGTCTGCCCAGGGGTGACCAACCCAGTTTGTGGCTAACTCAACGGGTGGCTCGCCTGCCGGAAATGCGACGTCCTGCACCACCCCTGCCTGATCGATAATGACCGCAATGTCACCACCGACCGCCAGGAGTGCCGCCGCGGATTGGGCATCTATCGACCCGTACACCGGTTCAATCGAGTCGAAGAGTTTCACGGAATTCGCCATGTGCTCCTGTATCCTCCCGAAGCGCGACCGTGCGCTTCGAATCCTTCGTAAGTGCGAGCATGGACCGCGCGGCGGCTGGCGCCTCGCGAGCATCTGCGGCGGCCGTATCCGCGCCAACGCGGTCGACGAGTTGTAGGTCATCATTAAACACGCGCCCGCCCACCATCACCTTCACCTCGGGATTGCGCGACACTTCGCGGACGCGCCGAATTTCGCGCTTCAGTACGGAAACTCGGCTTTCACATCCCACGGAGAAGCCGATCACGTCATACCACTCGGCACTCACCATCTCCAGGAGATCATTCTCTGTCCACGGCGCGCCGACCAGCACCCGCCACCCATCGCGGATCAGGAACTCGCCGACCATGATGATGCCGAGGGTGTGCTGTTCGCCCGGCACGCAGGTGAGGAGGATGCTCCCCACCGTTTCCGATCGTTCGGCGTCGCTGAGAAACACCTGCGACAGGTCTCGCAGCATCCGCTGCATTCGGCCCATCGACAGCGTCACTTCGACGAAATCACATTCGTCGGTGTCCCAGAGCTCGCCGAGGCGGCGCGCAGCGGGCGCGATGAGGTCGAGGTAGACGACGTCGATGGAGGTCCCACTGGTGAGCAGCCCGCGCACGTAGTCGTGGGCCCGCCCGTCGTCATCGCCGCGAACGGCGTTGACAAACTCCTCGACGTCCTTCTGGGTCAGCGACTGGGCGACTGCCGCGGCGATCGCGGGAGAGAGGGGTCCGACCCGATGGCTGAAAAGCAGGCGCGGTACAATTTCGTTCTCGATCGTCCGCTGGAGTCGCGCGCGGCGCGCGGCGGAGTCGGTAGAAGCCATGGCATCGGGAGATGAGCCAACCCTGCTGGGGTTGGCTACGTGAGAGCCTGCCGGGGTCGGGGTGACAGACGCGCCGAACATTGCCGCTGGGTCTCCTAAGCGCAAGAATGAAATCCGATGGTGAAGTTTGCCACTTTTCGTCTGATTTGTCAACAAAGGTTGACGTCAATCTTTCTTGACAAGTCTGTGTCCCGGCCCTACCATCGTGACATCTGGGCAGCGAACCCCCGGACTTAACTGGTCGACGACTGTGGTACCAACTCACGTGACGGCTGCGCCCACCGCTGCCGAAACCCCGCAATCCTTGGCAGGCGCGTCGCTGAACGCTTCTGCCCGCACGGGACTGTACACGCCCGAAGAACGGCGCCGCCGCGATGCGACGCCTTGGACACTTGTTCAAGGAATCCTCGCGCCGATCCAGTTCCTCGTCATGGCGGTGTCGGTCGTGCTCGTGCTGCGCTACCTGCAAACAGACAATGGCCTCGCCGCCGCGAACGTCTCGATCGTGATCAAGACCATCACGCTGTACACCATCATGATCACCGGGGCGATCTGGGAGAAGGTGGTGTTCGGCCAGTACCTGTTTGCGCCCGCGTTCTTTTGGGAAGACGTCGTGAGCATGGGTGTGATCGCGCTGCACACGGCATACCTGTATGGATTGGTGACGGGGTGGCCGCCTCGAACGCTGATGCTGCTCGCGCTGGTGGCGTATGCGACCTACGCCGTCAATGCCGTACAGTTCATCCTCAAGCTGCGCGCCGCGCGCTTGCAAGAGCGGCAGTCCGCGGTGGGGTCCGCATGACCGTCGCCCTGACGCCCGACCAGATCGGTGGTGGATGCGCTGTGCCGGCCACGATCGCGGTCGGGCGCGGCAGCGCCTTGCCGGTGATCCGCGAGCGGGGCCAACGCGAGGTCTTCTGCGGGCTCACCGGCATAGTCTGGCTGCATCGGAAAATGCAGGACGCGTTCTTTCTGGTCGTCGGCTCGCGCACCTGCGCGCATTTGGTGCAGAGCGCCGCCGGCGTTATGATCTTTGCCGAACCGCGCTTTGCGACGGCCATTCTTGGCGAGCGAGATCTGGCCGGGCTTGCCGACGCCAATGAGGAGCTGGATCGGTGCGTCACGCAGCTGCTCGACCGCCGACCGGATATCGCCACGCTCTTCCTGGTGGGCTCGTGCCCGTCTGAAGTAATCAAGTTGGATTTGCAGCGCGCGTCCGAACGCCTGAATGAGCAATTCATGCCGCGCGTGCAGATCCTCAACTATTCGGGAAGCGGTATCGAGACCACCTTCACGCAAGGGGAAGACGCCTGTCTCCGGGCGCTCGTGCCGCATATGCCGGCGGCCGATCCGGCCGCGCCGAATCTCTTGGTGGTCGGCACGCTGGCTGATGTGGTCGAAGATCAGCTCACGCGATTGTTCGACCAACTGGGCGTAGGTCCCGTGCACTACTTTCCACCGCGTCGCGCGCGCGATCTGCCGCCGATCGGACCAAATACGTCGATCCTGCTGGCCCAGCCCTTCCTCAGCGAAACGGCGCGAGCGCTCGTCGCACGAGGCGCCACGCTGCTCTCTGCACCATACCCCCTGGGCGCCAATGGGACCACGGCGTGGCTACGGGAAGCGGCGCGCGCTTGGGGCATAGGTGACGACGTCGTGGACCGCGTGACGGCCGCGCCGATCGAACGTGCGCGCGCGTCCATCGCGCGCTATCGATCGCAGCTCGAAGGCAAGCGTCTGTTCATGTTCCCCGATTCGCAACTCGAGATTCCACTGGCGCGGTTCCTTCATGAAGAGTGCGGGATGGAACTGCTTGAAGTCGGCACGCCGTATCTCGACAAGCTGATGATGGAGGCCGAACTCGTCCGCATGCCGGCCACCGTGCAGTTGTCGGAAGGACAGGACGTGGAACGCCAGTTGGATCGCTGCCGGGCGGTGCGCCCCGATCTCACGGTCTGCGGCTTGGGCTTGGCCAATCCGCTCGAAGCGGAAGGCCTGCGCACGAAGTGGTCCATCGAATTGGTATTCTCGCCAATTCACGGTTATGAACAAGCCGGTGATCTGGCGGAGCTCTTTGCCCGTCCGCTTGACCGCGCGCAGCGCTTGATGGTGTAGGAGACCACCGCATGCAGCTTACTCTCTGGACCTATGAAGGGCCGCCGCACGTCGGCGCCATGCGCATCGCCACGTCAATGGAAGGCGTGCACTACGTGCTGCACGCACCGCAGGGCGACACGTACGCGGATCTGCTGTTCACGATGATTGAACGACGTGATCGCCGTCCACCGGTGACGTACACCACGTTTCAGGCGCGCGACCTGGGCGGCGACACGGCCGAGTTAGTGAAGCAATCCGTGCGCGACGCCTACGAGCGATTCAAGCCGGATGCGCTCCTCGTTGGTGAATCGTGTACGGCAGAGCTGATTCAAGATCAGCCGGGGGCGCTTGCGCAAAGCATGAACCTCCCGATCCCGGTTGTTCCGCTCGAACTCCCGTCGTACTCGAAAAAGGAGAACTGGGGCGCGAGCGAAACATTCTATCATCTCGTGCGCACGATTCTCCTGCCGATGATGCCTGCGGCGGGGGCGTCGTGGCCGCGCCCGGACCGTACGGGCCGTCGGCCGCGAGCCAATTTGCTGGGAGCGACCGCGCTTGGTTTTCGCAACCGCGATGACGTGCGCGAAGTGACGCGTTTGCTCACCGATTGTGGTGTGGACGTGCACGTGTGCGCGCCGCTCGGTGCGACCGTCGCCGACCTGCGTCGTCTTCCCGACGCCGACTTCAATGTGGTCCTGTATCCCGAAGTCGCGGAGACCACCGCGCGCTGGCTGCAGAAATCGTTTGGCACCCCAATGGTACGCACGGTGCCGATCGGCGTGCTGGCCACCCGCGAGTTTCTGGAAGAAGTTGGCAAGATCGCCGACATCGATGTCGCGCCGGTGCTCCGTCGCGAGCGCGCGGGTGAGGCGCAAGCGAGCGCCAGCCGATCGCTGCTGCCGTGGTACTCACGCTCCGTCGATTCCACGTACCTGACGGGCAAGCGCGTCTTCGTCTTTGGCGACGCCACGCACGTGCTGGCGGCCGCTCGCATCGCCAAAGATGAATTGGGATTCACCGTCGTCGGCATTGGCACCTACTCGCGCGAGTATGCGCGTCCGATCCGCGAAGCCGCTGCCGCCATGGGTGTGGAGGCGCTGATCAGCGATGACTATCTCGAAGTGGAACAGCGCGTGGCGGAGTTGGCGCCGGAGTTAGTGCTCGGGACACAGATGGAGCGCCATATCGCCAAGCGACTCGGCGTTCCGTGCGCGGTGATCTCGGCACCAATTCACGTACAAGACGTGCCCGCGCGGCATTCCCCGCAGATGGGGTTCGAAGGTGCCAATGTGATCTTCGATACGTGGGTGCATCCGCTCATGATGGGACTCGAAGAACACTTGCTGCACATGTTCAAGGATGACTTCGAGTTCGCCGACGGGGCCACGCCCTCGCACTTGCACGCGACGTCCAAGCACGCCGCGCCGGCCAGCGCAGTCGGGCGTACAGACGAGGAATCTGAAGGCAGCGATACGCGCGACGTCGTCGTCGCGGCTTCACCGGCGACTGCCGTGTGGCTGCCGCCCGCTGAAGCCGAGCTTCGAAAGATTCCGTTCTTTGTGCGTGGCAAAGCTCGCCGTAACACCGAACGCTACGCCGTTGATCACGGCATCACGCAGATCACGGTCGACACCCTGTACGATGCAAAGGCGCACTATGGCCGGTAGCGCGGCCGCGCAGCACACGGCGATCCGTATGGCGATCGTCACGTTGGATGCGCACCTGGCCGATGCGTTCGAACAGGCACGGAGCATGCTCGAACGGGACCTGCCTGGGTTGTCGCTGTCGATGCACATTGCCGCCGATTTCGGCAGCAACCCCGCGTTGGCGGAGTACGCGCGGCAGGAAATCAGCCGGGCCGATTTCATCGTCTGCACACAGCTGTTTCAGGAGGAGTACGCGAACGCGGTGTTGCCGGCAGTGTTGGCGCGACGCGATGCCGCCGACGCCGTGCTGTGCGCACTGTGCACGCCGGAACTGGTGAAGTGCACGAAGCTTGGCAAATTCGACATGAGTGGCGGAGAAAATCGGTCGCCGTTCTCGCCGCTTTCGTTGCTGAAGAAGCTTCGCGGCTCGCGCGGGGACGGGAAGTCCAGCGGCGAGCGTCAAATGACGGCGCTCAAAACGCTGCCCAAGATCCTCAAATTCATTCCGGGCACGGCGCAGGACGTACGCTCGTATCTGCTGCTCATTCAGTATTGGCTGGCCGGGTCGGCCGAGAATATCGAGCAGATGATCCGCTACGCGATCGACAAATATGCTACGGGGCCGCGCAAGGCATTGCGCGGTGCACTCAAGCCCGAGGCGCCGCAGGTGTATCCGGAAACCGGACTGTGGCATCCGGATTTACCGGGGTACGGGATTACCGAGGATATCAAGGCGTTGCCGACGGCGGGATCGCGTCGCAGCGTGGATGCGGGCACGGTGGGCGTGCTCGTCGGCCGGTCGTATCTGCTGGCCGACAACGTAGCGCATTACGCGGCAGTGGTTCGGGCCCTGGAGTTACGGGGCATGCGCGTGATCGCTGCGTTCGCATCCGCGCTCGACGCGCGCCCCGCCATCGAGCGGTTCTTTACTGATGGCTCGGGGCGCGCCACAGTCGACGCGATGCTCAACCTCACAGGCTTCTCGTTGGTTGGCGGCCCGGCATACAACGACTCGACGGCGGCACAGCACGTCCTGCAGAAGCTTGATGTGCCGTATTGCACGCTGCAGACGCTGGAGTTCCAGACGATCGACGAGTGGCGCAACGATGCTCGGGGACTCAATCCGCTCCAGGCCACGCTACAAATCGCGATTCCGGAGCTGGACGGCGCCATCGTTCCCACGGTGTTCGGTGGCAAAGGCAATGCGAAGCAAGGCAAGGCCGCAGCGTCCGAACCCATTCCCGAACGCATTGAACGCATCGCCGAACGATTGGGACGCATCGTGCGGCTGCGGCGTCGGGATCGCGCCGAACGCAAGCTGGCGATCGTGCTCTTCAACTTCCCGCCGAACGCGGGCAACACGGGCAGTGCCGCGTATCTTGCGGTGTTCCCGTCGCTGCAGCGCGTCCTCGCGTCGCTCAAGGAACAGGGCTACACCGTCGAGTTGCCATCAAGTGCCGACGATCTTCGTGAGCGCCTCACGCAAGGCAATCGGGAACGGTTTGGTGCACCGGCCAACGTACACACCCGCATCCCGGTCAATGACCATGTGCGGCGCGAGAAGTATCTTCGGGAAATCGAAAAGACGTGGGGACCTGCGCCGGGCAAGCAGCTGAGCGACGGCCAGACCATTCACGTCATGGGCCTCCAACTCGGCAACATCTTTATCGGTGTGCAGCCGTCATTCGGGTGGGAAGGCGATCCCATGCGGCTGCTCTTCGAAGGTGGCTTTGCGCCCACGCACGCGTTCAGTGCGTTCTATCGGTGGGTGCATGAAGACTTCGCCGCCGATGCGATCCTGCACTTTGGCACGCACGGCGCGCTCGAGTTCATGCCTGGCAAGCAGTCCGGTCTTGATGATCGCTGCTGGCCTGACCGGTTGATCGCCGACACGCCCAACGTGTACCTGTACGCCTCCAACAATTCGTCGGAAGGTACGCTCGCCAAGCGTCGCGGCAACGCCACGCTGGTGTCGTATCTCACCCCGCCCATTGCGAATGCGGGATTGTATCGCGGACTGCTGGATCTCAAGGGGTCGCTCGATCGCTGGCGCGCCCTCGATGCCACGAAGGCCGGAGAGGCCAACGCACTCCGTGAGATGATTCAGCAACAGGCGGTCGCGGTCGAGCTGGCAACCGCCGAGCCGCAGTGGCGTGCTGATGAAGCGGATGCACGGGTCGCCGCTCTCCGAGAACGGTTGTTGGAACTCGAATACAGTCTCATTCCCATGGGACTGCACGTTGTTGGTGAGCCGATGGCACCGGAAGCCCGCGCCGACACCCTGATCGAGATCGCCAAGCTTGGTCGGCCGGAACTGGAACTGCCGCCCATCGGTGAGGCCATCACGGTGGGCGTCGGTGAACAAAGTCTGGATAGCGAGGCGTCGCGCGCCGTGGATGCCATTGTTCGCGCGGCCGTGGAATCGTTGGTGAGTGGCGCAGATGTGCGGACCGCCGAGCGTGTGGCGAGAGCCGCTGCGACGGCGCGCGGCCTGCGTGTTGCCAATACGACCGCGCTTGAACAACATCTGGCATCGCTGCAGACCTTTGACATGGCGTTGCGCGAGGATCATGAGGTGCCGGGGATTCTCCGTGCGCTTGATGGTCGCTATGTGCAGCCCGCACCAGGAGGCGACCTGCTGCGGAACCCCGCGGTGTTGCCCACCGGTCGCAACGTCTATGGCTTCGATCCCTATCGCGTGCCAAGTGCAACGGCCATGCTGGAAGGGCGTACGCGTGCCGAACAACTGTTGGCCCGCGCGGTGGCCGACAGCGGTGCGCTGCCGGAAACGGTGGCCGTGGTGTTGTGGGGTACCGACAACATGAAGAGCGAAGGGGCGCCTCTCGCACAAGTGATGTCGATGATGGGCGTCGTGCCACGCTTTGACAGCGTCGGTCGGCTGACCGGTGCCCGGCTCCTTCCGCTTGCGCAACTTGGTCGGCCTCGCGTCGACGTCGTGATTACGCTCTCGGGGATTTTCCGCGATCTGTTGCCGCTGCAGGTGCGCCTTCTGGCGGAGGCATCGCTGATCTGCGCGCAGGCGGACGAAGACCCCGAGCAGAACTTCATCCGGAAGCACGCGCTGGCGACCATGGCTGACACGGGCTGTGATCTGCCGACCGCCGCACTCCGCGTGTTCTCGAACGCCGATGGCACCTACGGATCCAACGTCAACTTGCTCATCGATACAGGCAAGTGGCAGTCGGAGGACGAACTCGCCGACATGTTCGTGCAGCGCAAGGGCTTTGCGTACGGGACGGATGGTCGGCCCACGGCGCAGCCGGCGCTGATGAAGCGCGCCCTGGGCAGTGCCACGCTTTCCTTTCAAGGACTCGATTCGGTGGATCTTGGCGCCACTGACATCGATCAATACGTCGAATCGCTGGGCGGCATGACGCGCGTGATTGCGCAACAACGCGGAGAGAATCCCGCGGTGTATGTCGGCGACTTCAACGGAGCCAAGGGCAAGGTCCGGTCGTTGTCCGAGCAGGTGGAGCTGGAGTCGCGGACCAAGATCCTCAATCCGCGATGGTACGAGAGTCAGCTCAACTATGGGTACGAAGGGGTGCGCAACATTGCCGGGCACATGATCACTACCTTTGGGTGGTCGGCGACCGGCGGTGCGGGAACGGTGCCGCAGTGGGTGTACGCCGAGGTCTCGAAGACGTTCGTGTTGGATGAGGAGATGCGCAATCGGATGGCCAGCATGAACCCGGACGCGGCGTCCGGGCTGGCCCAGCGGTTGCTGGAGGCGACGGATCGCGGGTTCTGGACCCCCGATGATGCAACGCTGGAGGCGCTGCGGGAGGCCGCCGCGGAGCTGGAGGATCGACTTGAGGGCGTTCATGCTGCATGATCAAGCGGGTGTAGGGGCGCTACAACAGCCGGCAACGGCGTGGAGATAAAGACGTGACAGCAATAAAGCTTCCGATCCTGAGTGAGATCGGTGATGGTGAAGGCAGCCTGCAGGTGCACCTCGATGAGTCGCAGAAAATCGACGGCGCGTTGGTCATTGCCGTGTATGGCAAGGGCGGCATTGGCAAGTCCACGACGTCGTCGAACTTGTCCGCGGCGTTTTCTCGCCTTGGCAAGCGTGTCTTGCAGATTGGCTGTGATCCCAAGCATGACTCGACGTTCACGCTGACCAAGAAGATGGTGCCGACGGTCATTGACGTGTTGGAGAGCGTCAATTTCCACGCCGAAGAGCTTCGCCCCGAAGACTTCATGTTCGAAGGCTACAACGGCGTGCAGTGCATCGAGGCCGGTGGACCACCGGCCGGTACCGGCTGCGGTGGCTATGTCACGGGTCAGACCGTGAAGCTGCTGAAGGAGCATCATCTCCTCGAAGAAACCGACGTGGTGATTTTCGACGTGCTGGGCGACGTCGTCTGCGGTGGCTTTGCCGCGCCGTTGCAGCATGCGCATTACTGCCTGATCGTGACGGCGAACGATTTCGATTCGATTTTCGCCATGAACCGCATCATTGCCGCCATCCAGGCGAAGTCCAAGAACTACAAGGTGCGTCTTGGCGGGGTGATTGCCAATCGTTCGAAAGATACGAACGAAATTGACCGCTTCAACGCGGTGGTTGGTCTCAAGACGATGGCGCATTTCCAGGACGTCGACGCCATTCGGCGCAGCCGCCTGAAGAAGTGCACCATCTTCGAGATGCCGGACGAACCCGACGTGATTGCGGTGCAGAACGAGTACATGGCGCTCGCGTCCCGCATGTTGAACGAGGTAGTGCCTCTCCCGGCGAATCCGCTCAAGGATCGCGAGATCTTTGATCTGCTCGGGTTTGACTGAGGAGATCGATCATGAGTGATGCCTATCTGGAACGGCGGGCGTGGATCGGTGAGTACTTCGACCGCACGGCGTCGGCGGCATGGAAAACGCTCACGTCGGATGCGCCGGTGTCGCGCATTCGGGCCAACGTGCGCGCGGGTCGCGAGACCATGCGGCACACACTCTTGGCGAGCTTGCCGGAGTCGCTCTCCGGCGCTCGCGTGCTCGATGCCGGCTGCGGGACGGGCGTGCTGGCGATGGATTTGGCGCGGCGTGGCGCCTCGGTGCTGGCGATCGATCTGTCGCCCACGCTGGTGGATCACGCGCGCGAGCTGGCCGATCAACAGGGTATTACGACCATCGACTTCCGGTCGGGCGACATGCTCGATCCAGCGCTGGGATCGTTCGACTTCCTCGTCGCCATGGATTCGCTGATTCACTACGAGTTGCGCGAAAATCTCGGCGCCCTGTCGCGCTTGGCTCCACGGGTTGGTCAGCAGATGTCGATTACCATTGCGCCGCGTACACCGGTGTTCGCGGCGTTGCAGGCGGTTGGGAAGTTTTTTCCGCAGAAGGATCGCGCGCCGTCGATTGTGCAGGTGGCCGAGTCCTCGTTCCGACGCGGATTGTCGGAGACGCCCGCGTTGGCGACGTGGTCGGTGTCACATACACATCGGGTGGTCCGCGGTTTCTATCGGTCGCAGGCGGTCGTGCTGCGGCAGCACGGATCGCGCTAACACGTTATCGGAGGCAGGACGGATGGGTGTTTTGGGGTGGGGTATCGTTGGCACTCTGGTGCTGGCTGCGATGGCGTGGTTTGTCGCGCGCCGTCAGGTCGAGGTGCCGTGTACCATCGAGCTGCAATCGACGCATGATTCCTTTCATGCGCACGTCAGCCTTGAGGGTGTCGAGGTGGATCCGGGTGATTCCGTCTTGGTGCACGGGACGCCGTCACGCATTCCATTTGGCACACAGGAACAGTTCGCCTCGCACGCAACCGTGGAGCGCGCCAGCTGGCTGCGCCGGCAATTCGTCAAGCTCACCGGCGGGACGGAACTGTATGAACTTTATGACGTAGGCTTTGAGGGCTAAGGAGCGACCCATGTATCAAGCGACTACTGAACTTCCCACGCGGGCATACGACGCGATTAACGATGCGACGCGCGCGGCGCAGAAGGATGCGGTGCTGGCGCCGCGATTCTATACCACGGACTTCGCGGCCGTCGATCGCCTCGTGATCAAACCTGACAGTCGGCAGATGTGGGATGACATCCTGGCGGAGTTCCGTCGCGACCCGAATAAGGAGCACTTCAAGCGGAACGCCGAGTTTGATGCGGACTTTTCGTCGATGGACCCGGCGCTGCGTGAACAGTTCATTGACTTTCTGGTCTCGTCGGTCACGGCGGAATTCAGTGGCTGCATCCTGTACGCCGAAATCAAGAAACGCGTGAAGAATCCTGACGTGCGCGAGCTGTTCGGCTTCATGAGTCGCGACGAAGGACGGCATGCCGGGTTCATCAACCATACCTTGAACGATTTTGGCGTGGCCGTGGATCTCAGCTTTCTCACGAAGGCCAAGAAGTACACGTTCTTTCAGCCCAAGTTCATTTACTACGCGACGTATCTGTCGGAAAAGATCGGGTACGCGCGCTACATCACGATTTATCGCAACTTCGAGAAGCAGCCCGACCATCGGTTTCACCCGATCTTCAAGTGGTTTGAGAACTGGTGTCTGGATGAGTTCCGCCACGGCGAGGCCTTCGCGGTGTTGATGCGTTCCAACCCGGAGTTTCTCGAGGGGCGCAATCGACTGTGGATTCGGTTCTTCCTGCTCGCGGTGTTCTGCACGATGTACGTGCGCGACCACGCGCGCGCGCCGTTCTTTGCGCATATGGGTATGGACGTCGAGGAGTTTGATCGCAAAGTGATCAAGCTGACCAATCTCATCAGCCGTCAGGTGTTTCCGCACACGATCGACACCGAGAGCGACGCCTTCTGGAATCTGCTGGGCAAGATGTGGAAGAACACCGATGCCATGCGCACGGCGGAGACCGCGGGTGGGTTTTGGGCCACGGTCAAGGTGGCGCTGTTGAAAGCGTCGAACGCGAGCATTTTTGTGCGGCTGTTCCTCCAAACGCCACATAAGCAGGCGCTGCCGGCGGATGTGCGGATGGAGCCGGTCTGGTAACGCATGATGCATAAGTCTTCCAAGAGATCTGTCCGCGTCTGGCAGATGCTCGGCACCCGGTTTATGCCGTTCGCCGACGTGGCAACGGCTGAGCTGCCGCTCAGTCGCTTGCTGCGGCTGTCCATGTTCCAGCTGTCCGTTGGCATGGTGCAGACGCTCTTTGTGGGCACGCTGAATCGTGTCATGATCCTCGAACTCCGCGTGCCCGCGTCGCTCGTGGCCATCATGTTGGCGATTCCGCTGCTCGCGGCACCGTTTCGCGCGCTGATTGGATTCAAGTCGGACACGCACAAGAGCATTCTGGGGTGGAAGCGCGTTCCGTTCTTGTGGGGTGGGACCATGCTGCAGTTCGCGGGCTTGAGCATGATGCCCTTTGCGTTGCTGGTGCTCTCCGATGGACCACGAGTCGGTCCGTGGTGGATCGGACACGTGGGGACCGCGTTGGCGTTTCTGCTGGTCGGTGCCGGTGCACACACCACGCAGACCGCGGGATTGGCGTTGGCGACCGACATCGTGTCAGAAGACAAGCGGCCGCGGGTGGTGGCGCTCATGTACCTCATGATGCTGCTGGGTACGCTGTTGAGCGCGATTGTTTTGGAAGGGGTGCTGCGGGACTTTACGGCGATGCGCCTGATTCAGGTGATCCAAGGGACGGCCGTCTTCACCATTCTCGTGAACATGGTGTCGCTGTGGAAGCAGGAAGCGCGCGTGCGCGGCACGGTGGAGTACAAGAAGGGCGAGCGCCGTCCGATGTTTCGCGCCGCGTGGAAGACTTTTGCGGCGGGCGGCAATGCGGTGCGTTTGCTCGTGGCGTCCGGACTGGGGTTCTTCGCGTTCAATCTGCAGGACGTGTTGTTGGAGCCGTACGGGGGCGAGATTCTTGGCCTGACCGTGTCGCAGACCACGGCGCTCACGGGTATCATGGCGTTCGGTGCTGTCGCGGCCTTTGCACTCTCGGCGACGCTGCTGCGTCGGCACATGGATCCGATTCGTCTGGCGGCGGTGGGGATATTGGTTGGCATCGTCGGATTCGCCATGATCGTCTTCGCCAATCCGCTCGACGCGCCACTGATGTTTCGCGGCGGCACGGCGTTGATCGGGTTCGGAGAAGGGTTCTTTGGTGTGGGGACGCTGTCCTTCGCGATGCGCATGCGGGATCCATCGCAGCATGGCATTGCGTTAGGCGCGTGGGGAGCCGTATTTGCCACGGCCGAGGGCCTCTCCTTCGCGCTGAGCGGGTTGTCGAAAGACTGGCTCTCGCATTTGGTGGGCCGGGGGGCGCTGGGGCCGGTGCTGAGTATTCCCTCCGTGCCGTACTCGGCCGTATATCTGGTAGAGATTCTCGTGCTCTTCGCGACCCTGGTGGCGCTTGGGCCGTTGTTCGTTCGTCGATCCGCAATGGTGCCGTCTGCGGATCTCAACGCGGGTTCGTTTGGTCTTGCTGATATCCCGGCCTGACCGTCTTCACCTCCTTCACGGAGCTGCCGTATGATGGAGTACATCGATGGTGCACAGATCGCGCTCTACGCGTTCTGGCTGTTCTTCGCCGGACTGATCATCTACATTCGTCGCGAAGATAAGCGTGAGGGGTATCCACTTGAGTCGCCGCAGGGTCCGCGTGAAGGGTGGCCACGCGTGCCGGAGAAAAAGTCGTTTATTCATCGCCCGACTGACGGGGGAACGCACTGATGTCCGAGTTGAAGGCAGTCCCCGCTGACAATTACAACGGCTCGCCGATCGTCCCCACCGGAAATCCGATGATCGACGGTATTGGTCCAGCGGCTTGGGCAAACCGCTCTGACACGCCGGACATGACGTTCCACGGCTCGCCCAAAATCGTGCCGATGCGTCTTGATCCCACGTTCTTCGTCGCGAAGGGCGACCCCGATCCGCGTGGCATGCCCGTCGTGGCCACCGACAAGGTGGTGGCAGGAACGGTGGTGGAATTGTGGGTGGATCGCGCGGAGCCACAGATTCGTTATTACCAGGTGAAGCTTACCAACAGCGAACAGCATGTGATGTTGCCAGCGGGTTTTGTGCAGTGGCCGAATCTCGGTCTCTGGGGCAACGACAAGCTCTTGGTCAAGGCGATTACGGCCGCGCAGTTCGCGAACGTGCCAGGCATCAAGCGCGATGATCAGATCACGCTGCTGGAAGAAGACAAGATCATGGGCTACTTCGCGGGCGGTCATTTGTACGCGACCGCGGAGCGGAGCGAACCGCTGATATGACCGACGTCGACAACGGGGTGGGGACTCCCGCCTTCATCAAGGGCGTGCCCCATCCGTTGCCAGCGGGTGAGCAGTTACTGTGGGAAGGTGCCCCGGACGTCTTCGCCGTTGCCGCGCATGTGTTTCACTGGAAGCTCTTGGCCGGGTATTTCGCGGCGATGCTGGTCTGGTGGGTGGCATCGACCACCGCAGTGTTTGCGAGTAAAGAGTTCGCGGCGGGATTGTTCGTCGCCTTTGCGTTGAGCGTCGGCGCCCTGCTGATCGCGTGGGTGTTGGCGACCGCCGTGGCGAGCACGTCGTGGTATGCCATCACGAGCAAGCGCGTGGTGTTGCGCGTCGGCATGGTCTTTCCGATGTCGATCAACGTGCCGTTCACCATTATCGAATCGGCCGGCCTTGGCGCGTTCAAGGATGGCACCGGACAACTGCTGATCAAACTGAGCAAGGGGCAGCGGATTGCCTACATTGCCCTGTGGCCGCATTGCCGCGTGTTCCGCTTCTCGGATCCCGAGCCGGTGCTGCGAGGACTGGCGAACCCCTCGCGCGTGGCTGGCATCCTGTCATCGGCGGTGGCCGAGTTCGCCGCAATCCATGGCACAAAGTTGGCGGTGCCCGACGCAGCGACAAAGGCGAGTGCGAAAGCGTCCGCAACAGGGCCAATGCCGGTGGGGGCGTGAGCGGGCCCATTCACTTTGAGCCGGAACCCGGCGCGCGTCCTGATGCCGCACCGATCACCGTGCCGAAGCCGGCGCTCTACATGGCTGCGGCGATGATCGTGCTGGTCATTGGGCTTGCCGCATCGGCCCGAATCTTTGGTTTTGGATCGGAGCATGATCGCGGCGGCACGGTGTTGGTGGAGCGCGACCTGCAGTTCGCCGATGCACCAGACGGGGGCATCATTGTCACGGACGCGGCGACGAAGCGCGCCTCAGCGCGCATCGATCCCGGCACCAACGGATTCGTTCGTGGGTCGCTGCGTGCGCTCGCCCGGGGGCGGACAGCCGCTGGGATTGCGCATGATGTCCCATTCAAGCTCGTGCGCTACACCGATGGACGACTGGTCTTGATCGATCCCTCCACGAAGCAAAGCGTGACGATCAGCAGCTTCGGGCACACGCAAGTCGAGTCGTTCGAGCGGCTGCTCAAATAGCCGCGTGCGGACCTCGCGCGATTCAGCCGCGTTTGGCGAGAGGGATCGTCAGAGGGATCGTCAGAGGGATCGTCGCCGACCCACGGCGTTCACGCTGACGGTGCAGGTGATGTCGTCGCCGGCGCGCATGCGGCGATAGAAGACAATGATCACTTGCAGCGCCAATGCGCCGTCCGTCTTGAACTGTCCCGTGAGTCGCGTGGTGAGAGCCGTGCTGGTCCGCGCCTGATCTGGCACAATGCGAAAGGTCGACGCGAAGTACCCGTCGGCGTCCATGTTGCTCAGGAAATTGTCGCCGCCGGCAAAGAGCACGCGCAGCGTATCGGCGCCCGCCGCGTGACGCACGGTCGCGACATCGATCGTGTTCGGTGGCTTCGTCCAGAGGTCTGTGCATTCTTTTGAGCCGACGGCATCAGCACTGCCGTACCGCACGTCGTACACACCGGATACACCACGCCCGCGCGGTCCATTTTCGGCGCGCGCGCGCGCGGCCATCACGGCACGGTTCGTTGCCGCCGGAACGTTTTCCGCAACGCGAAAACGTACCGGCGCGCCAAACTCGGTGACGATGCGATCGATTTCGTCTTTGCGGATCTCGTGTCGAAGCCCGGTGCGCCGATCCTGAAAAATCACCGTCCCGGCGCGGACGACGTCCACGCGGCCACGCATGCTCGACCCGTCGTTCAAAAAGACTTCATCGTAGGCCGTCGCGGCGGGCGACGTTGACGCTCCGGGAATCGCGGCTGGCGGAACGGGCCGCGAATTCCCCACCGCTCGACGCGCCGGTTCGACGTAGAGCATACGGGCCGGGTCGACCACGCGTGCATCGAGCAGGCTGCGCGTCACGGACGGCACACCAGGACCCGATCCGCTCGGCATCGTCTCGGGTGTCGTCGCGGGTGTCGTCGCGGATGTCGTCGCTGGCGTCGTCGCGGGTGCAGCCGCCGGTGCAGCCGCCGGTGCAGCCGCAGGTGCCGCCGCAGGTGCCGCCGCAGGTGCCGTGGGCAGTGAGGGCGCGGGTATGGGAAGTGGTGACGACACCATGGCCTTGGGTAACGTGGCCGTCGTTGCTACCGCCGTCGCCGAAACCGCTGTCGCGCGCCGGTTACTTCGGACCGCCCACGAGATGCGCGCGATAAATCCCAAATAACTGAGGCCTGCCGCAATGGCGATAGCCTTGGCGATTCGCGGACTGAGCGGGGGAATGCGCGACGGCGCGCTGCTTGCGCGCGGGGGCGCGCGGAACTGCAATCCGCGTGGCTGTGGCGCTGCGGCGGTGGCGGCCGAGAGGACGGGTCGCGCCGCCTTCGATGCCGTGCGCGCGCCGCGCGCGCTGCGCACAGGCGCTACTGCAGACACCGTTGCAGGCACTGCCGTCGCGCGTGACCGCTGCTCGGGGCGGGCGGGAGACACGAGCGGGGCAATGCGAAGCTGTTCCGGGGCGATCACGCCGAAGGCGAACGCCCAACTCTCCGCAGCCCACTGCGCCATTTCGAGCTGCACAAACCGTTCTGCCGACCACTGCATCACGAAGGGCGCCGACAGCGTGTCCCATCGCGTTGCGTCCATACGATCGGAGGGCAAGCGATCACGCCACCCGCGTTGAATCGCCTCAACCAACAACTCGGCGAGTGGGCGCGCATCGCTGCCCGTTTCGTCCAGCAGGCGGTTGCGAAACACCAGCATCGACGGCTCCTGCCACGTGGTGGGCTCCTGCTGCACAAGACGTTGCAGCGCCGTGCGCATGCGCACACGCGGATCGATAAACACCGTCATGGTGGGAGGCGCCTGCCCGTCAATTCGGCGACCACGGCACACGAGCGTTGTTTATGCCAGGCGAGTGTCGCATCGGTCGTCTTGATCGCTTCGGCGGCAAATCCGGTTTCGGTGAACTGGCCCTGCATCGAGAAGGTCCATCGCACGCCGTTCGTGACGCCAGAGTCGGGCCCAGTTGCGAAGCGGCCATCACGCTCCACGCGCCCCGACACGTTGCGCGACGCGAGGCGAATGCGCGATGACCCGTCGATCTGCTCAACCGTTTCAACAGACGTCTGTTGTTGCGCCAGCGCGGAGGCGATGACGTCGCATCCGTCGGCACCAGACACTGAGAGTGTTCGATGCGCGACGGCATAGCGCCCGGCGACATCCTCGGCGCGGCGGCGATCACGTTCACCGCCATCGACACTGTCGATGCCACCAGCACCCGCGACCATCGGCGTCGCCGTAGACGGCGTTGGTGTCAGCGAAGGCGTTGGCGTTTCGGAAGGCGGTGGCGACGACGACGGCGAAGTCGAAGGCGGTGCCGCCGCATCCATGGTCGACGACGCCACCAGTGTGGTCGTCGGCGCGTTGACACGAGCCACCGTTTGCCCGCGACGCTCGAGCGGGCGCAAGTACAGCGCGTAGCCGTGCGCCACAAATCCCAACACCATAGAACCCACGAGCACGGCCAGCGATATCCGTTCAAATCGCTGTGCACTTGCCGCCTGTGCAGGGCTCAGCGAAGAACCCAGGCGCGCGGCTCCCGAAACGCCACGAGGCGACACCGTGCCGGAAGAACGCGGCGTGCGCGTCGCGGTGACCGCAGTCTGCGCGTGAGCGGCATGCACGTGGATGGCCTGCGCGTGGGTCGCATGCGCGAGATGTGATGCCGCCTGCGCCGCGTGCAACCCGCGGGAAGGCATTCCGCGCGTCGCCGTCGATCCGTGCAACGGCTGAGATGCTGCTGCACCGGATCCGTCCGCACGGCTATCGGCCAACGACGGCGACAATGGGAGCGCCTCGATCACACCGCCGGCATACGCCCACGCATCAACAAGCCACCGGGCAATGTCGGTTTGCAGATACCGCGTGGCAACCAGCCGATGCACCAACGGCGCACGCCGCGTTTCCCAGCGTCGATCAATCGCGTGCTCGGCCACGGGCGGTGGCGTGTGCATGGCGAGTTGTCGCAGGACCTCCTGACGCACGAGCAGCAGCAACTCGACCAGCGGCCGATGATCGCTTCCGCAGGCGTCCAGCAACACGTTCCGCCGTTGGTCGCTGGTGAGCGTCGCGGCGTTGTCTGCGAGATCGAGCGGCACCGTCGCAGCGCCCGCGTTGTCACGCGACTCGCAGGCACGGAGTGCCGTCGCCAGTCGGGAAAACGCATCGGCACTCATCGCATCGCATCCAGAAGCAGCACACGCGCGGGCGACGCGTCACCGATCCGAATCGTACGACCAGGCGTGGCGACCACGGACATGTTTCGCCCAATCGACGCCGCCGCCTCGCCGCCACCGGAAACAATCCACGGCGTATCGCTGGTGTTCACCAGCAGCAGTCGCCCCTCGTGCTGCGACACATATCCGCGCGGTGTACGATCGGCGCGTTCGTTGGGCGCGATGCCGGGGCGCAGGTGCCAATCGTGCAAGGTCAGGTTGTGCCAGAGCAGCAGCACGTCGCCTTCGTCAACCGTGCCGTGTCCCGTGTCGCGCATGTTGCGCGCCAGCATGGCCGGCGCGGGCACGCGCTCTTCGCCGCGCAGCGAGGCCATCGGCAACCCCGGGGCCAGAAGCGTCCACTGCCCTGAGGGGAGCGGGTACAGCAGCTGCATGGTGCGGTACAATGCGACTTCCCATTCAGCGGCGTCGGTGCGCTTGTCCGGTGCGTGGAGCCCGTCAACGAACGTCTGCGAGAAACAGCGTGCCAAATAGGGGCCGAGTCTGGTGTACGGAATGCCGATCGCCGCCGTCGGCGGATTGCGTCGGTCCGATGGGTGCTCAATAAACAGCGCACGCGCGCCCATCGAGAGTTGTTCGTCGTCCTCAGCGGAGCGGGTACTGTTGACGCGCTTGCCGCGGAGTGGGTGCCGCTGGAGCAGCAACTCGTACAGCAGCACGGCCAGCGCGTGTTTATCGGTCGCGATCGACGGATGCGCTTTCCCCGCCAGCACTTCCGGCGCGATGTACCCCGGGGTGCCAAGCACCGACGGCGGCGCAATCCCCGGGACGACCAGCGAGTCGATATCGATGATGCAGGCGTCGCCGGCCTTCGGATCGATCAACACGTTCTTGTTGGACAGATCCGCATGCGCGAGACCGGCCATGTGCAGGCGCCGGACCGCCCGCGCCAGACGCACGCCAATCTGCAATTTCGTGAGCAGCGTTCCCACTTCCGCTGGTGGCACCAGGCGCGAGGCTTTCCCTCCGGAAAACCAACGCACCTCTTTCTCTTGTCGAGTGCCGAAGCGATCGGTGAAATAGAAATTGTTGCGATACGTCGGCGTCACCACCGCGAGCGGCGGCCACACCAACTGCTGACGCGTCGCGAACTCGCGCGGAATCGCGTGCACGCCTTCCACCATCCCGATCGGCCAACAGAAATACGGCAGCCAGTACGCGCCGTTGTTGGCCAGTGTGGGGTTGTAGTTGGTGAGAATGCGCGTCAGGCGATCGAGGCGCTCGCGACGATCGGACAAATGCCCGTAGTAAAAGCCCACCGCGAACTGGCGGTCGCGGGTCAGGAAGACGCGCTTCTCTGCGCCCGTCCCCACCGGGTCCGACGCAATTTGCAGCACGCGACCGTCTGTGAGACGGACACTGACCATGCTCATCTCACGCCCCGTGCAGGCCAAGACACGCGCAGACCGGCTCGCATCGCGACGTCACTCTGGCGGGAGGCAACGTGCGAAAAGTACGGACCGGTCGTCATTCTCACCGCGTTTTTCGAAGGTCATCCACTCGCCCAGTGCGGCTGCTGGATCCGGCGCCGTCGCGACGGTCCCTCGCCACGCGTGCTGCACGCCGTTGGCAACCGCGATGGCGGCCGCGCGTTCGTCGGTCAGCCCATGTTCGAGCGACTCCACCAACAACGGCGCGTGTCGCGCCAGTGGATACCACGGGTCTTCGATGCCGTCGCTTACCAGCAGGACGGCGCGCACGCTTGCCAGCGACATGATCTGCATCGAGGCGACCAGCCGCTCCAGGCTGCCGTCGTCGGGCAGGAAGTGATGCACTTCCCCCGAGAACTCCCCAGCGTCTCCGGCCTGCGGCAGCGTGACCGTGTTGTCGCGGCCCACGACCACAATCCCTCCATCGCCCACTTGCAGCGTGGCCAGCTGATTCCCGTCTACTGCTGCGGCCAGCAAGGTCGTGCGGAGCGCTCTGAGCGGGATATCGCTCTGCTGCGCGAACTGTCGCAGCGCATCGTGGGACACGCGTGCCGCAGCGGTCGCGCGAGGCCCCAATGGCCCCGTGGCGGCAACAAATGCGGCGCAGAAGGTCTGCGTAGCGATCGCCGCCCCAAGACGGCTCCAGGGGGCCGATCCGGCGCCATCGGCAACGGCGCCGCACCACCCCGTGGCGTGTTCATGCATCGCGATGGCGTCTTCGCGATGATCGCCCCGGTGTGCGTGCAGGCGACCGCGGCGCGACGCGGCGATAAGTGCCCACGGCCCCTGCCGCAGGGAACGGTGTGCCACCTCGGGAGCATCGATCGCGTCGCGTACGTCAACGTCTGGCAAGAACGACGCCCATTCAGGCGGGCACCACGCCACGTCGGGTATGCGCGTGCCCCACACCGCGCGCGGCGGCGGCTCGTCGATCAGCGACGGCGTCGTATCATCAGGTGGAGCGGTCACGACTCAGGGAACAATCGTGATGCCGGGCGGCGGGGGCGGGAGGGTAATGCCCGCACCGTCCGCCAGCGCACCCACTTTGGCACTGGTCTGCTTGACGGATGCCGAGACGAAACGAAAGAAATCCCGGAACGCATCGGGCGACATGTCCTGCATCGCGATGACGGTTTCGGTGACTTGCTTGAGCGCCTGCGTGTCGGCTTGGTCACCGCAGGCCAATGCGATGATGTTCGCGGGGCGCCGTTCGCGGAGCTGCTGGGCATACATCGGCCAGTCCACATCCGTGGGGGCGCCGTCAGACAGGATGAAGACCAGTGGACGCCAATCGCCCTTCGTCTCGGCCGTCGTGCGCACGAGTTCACGATCGAAGACGTCAAGCAGGAGTCGCAGGCCATCGCCAAAATTGGTATTGCCGCTGGCCACCAAATCCGGCGGCTGAAACGCGGCCACCTCGGTAAGTGGCACCAGCTGCACGGCGCTGCTGGAAAAGGTCAGCACCGAGAGGTAGGCACTCTCGATGGCCTGCGGGTCGCCCATCAAGTCCCGGTGCAGCTGGCGGATTCCCGATTTCACCGACTCGATCGGCGTCCCCTGCATGGAGCCCGAAACATCAGCGAGGATATAGACAGGCAGTCGGCGCGTGGACACGATCGGATGGGAAGGAGGAGGAGAGAACGGCGCAGCACATTACCGGGGTGAACGCTTTATACCGGCCATTCGGTTTCTTGGAGTTCACGGTGCGCGACGAGTGTACGACGCGTGTGCTACGAGGCGCTCCGGTGATCGGATGTGGATCGGGTGTGGATCGGGTGTGGATCGGGTGTGGCTGGCACGCGAAGCCCCGTGACGCGAACCTGCGCCACGGGGCGGGACGCGCGTCGGGTCAATAACCCTGTGCGCGGAGTGTTCGCGATTGGCCGACGAGGCGCCGGCCAATCGTGCGTTAGCGCAAACCGCCGCCCGCCGGAGCGGTTCCTGGTGCGCCAGCGGCGGCTCCCGTCGCGGGTGCAACGACTGGCGCTGTTCCCGGTGCCGGTGCTGGTGTTGCGGCAATCGATGGCGTGATCCCTGGGAACGGCGCCCCGTTCCAGTCGGCACGGCCCCAGATGGCAGGGTAGTGCTTGGCCATCTGTGCGCCGTACAGCGGCTTGTAGTTGCCGTTGTGACAGGTAATGCACTGTGCCTTGGGCGCATCACCCATCGATCCAAGGCGGACCGCAGGATAGACGCTTTGCAGCGGCGACAGGTAGTTCGAGTTCACGTCCCGCATCATCTGTATGCCGTAGTACGCCGTCACGCGCTGCGGCGGCGCCTGGGTCCAGCTGGCGAATTGTCGCGTGTTGTGGCAGTACGTGCAATTCACGCCGAGCGACTTGGACTGACTGATCATCAGCGAGTACGTCCACTCCGTCTGCTTCACCGAGCTGCGGTTGGCATTCGACGGGGCGACGGTTTGCGATACGACGCGCGCGCCGTCGCGATCGAGATAGTGACGGAGGTAGTCGTTCTGGCTGCTGTAAAACCACAACCCATTCGGCAGCGGTTTGCCGAGGTGGCAGGTGTAGCACGTCACGCCGGTGTTCTTCACGTGCGCCGAGTACTGGCCGTTGATCTGTCGCGTCATTTGCAGCATGCGACGCGCGACCACTTTCGTGTAGAGCGGCTTGCCCGATGCGAGTGTATCCGAGGCAAAGTTGGCGACGTTGTGGCAGTACGCACAGTTGCCGGTGCCGGCAACCCAGGTGCTCATCGCGATCATCGTGCGATTGAACTCTGCGACCGAGATGTCGTTCAACACCTGGACGTTCTGCCAAGGGAGTGGTCCCGGCGGCGAAGCGCCGGCAGGCGCCAGCGTCTTCGGAATCTTTACCTGCGCAAACTGCTTTTGCACGTCGCCGCGCGTGTAGTTCTGTTCCAGCGCCACACCGCGGTACCCGACTTGCACCGTGTCGGTCTGGCGCTCGCCGATGCAGCCGGCGAGCGCGAGGGCCAACGGAGCGACGAGTGCCGCTCGTGTTGTGCGTGCCATGTGATTCGCGCGCATTTATGGATTCCTCGGAGTGGCACTGACCAACTCAACGCGACGATTGGCGCGACGTCCCTGTGGCGTGGTGTTGGGTACGGCGGGTTGCCGTGATCCCATACCAGAGGTCCCCTCGACGCGAGTCGAATCGACGGCGTAGCTGCTGATCAACGTCGATCGCACATGCGCCGCCCGCGCATTCGACAACGAGTCGTTCGATGCGGCATCACCCGCGTTGTCCGTGTGGCCCACGATCGAGACGCGTGACGCCGGGTTCTGCGAAAGGAACGTGACAATCTCGCGATACTGCTCATCCGATTCCGGGCGGCTGTTCTCGGCACCGACGTCGAAGTAGATGGCGCGAATCGAGACGCGTCCGGCTGCGGCCAACGAGTCGGCGATATTCTGCGCGTTGATGACCGGTGCAATTTCCTCAGCCGCCAACGCGGGGCGCGTCATGCTGGCCGAATAGGGCGGGTACGCAGGGAAGGTGTCCGGTGCGGTGCCCTGATATCGACCACGCAACAACTGCTGCTGCTCCGGCGTGAGGACGTTGGCAGCGGGATAGGCAGCCACGAGGCCATGCTTCACGCCCCAGAGATACCAGTTATCCACCACGGTGCCCGTCAGCAAAATGCCGATGCCGCCAGTGAACGTCGTGAGCACGGCAAACCACCACGCCCAGCGATGAATCGATTCCATCGTGGCGTTAAAGCCCATCGTCCACCGCCAGAAGAGCATGGAGCGTTCGGCCGCTGTGCCACGGTCGGTAATCTGCTCGATTTCGCGTTCGCCACCCACACGAGCCACCGCCAGAATCGTTGCGCCGTGCATCGCAAACAACACCGCGCTGCCGTACAAGAACACGATGGAGAGGGCGTGGAACGGGTTGTAGTACAGATTGCCGTAGCGAATCGAAAACGCGGACGTCCAGTCGAGGTGCGGGAAGAGCCCGAACGGCACCATTTCGCTCCAGCTGCCCACCAGCAACGGCTGGATAAAGAACGTGGAGTAGAGGAAGATGGCCGAGGCGAAGGCCCACGGCAGCTGCGATCCCATGTTGAGGGCGCGAGCGCGACGATAGGTGCGTACCCACCAGAGTCCGATCGCCATCGTGAGGAAGAATCCGGCCATCAGGTACCAGCCACCCTGCGCGAGCGGCGGAATACGAAGGCCGTATGATGGCGGTGGTGGCTCGAGGGCAAGCCACGGCAGCTGGCGGATGAATTCACCCGGATCCCAGCCAACGGACGCCCACATGTTGAGGCCAATGATTTCGAACGCGATGAATCCGCAGAGCAGGGAGAGCGTCCCCGCGGTGCCGAGATAGATCGGGCCGATCTGCGCGTCGCCGAACTTGCCGGCAAGGTAGGAAAACCACCCGGTGCCCATGCGGTTATCGGCATTCTCAATCTGAATGCCGGCTTCGGGGACCGTGCGGACCTGCACACGCGTGAAGAGGTTCTGGTATTCGAGCATTACCCGCGCCTCAGCGCCAGATCGGGAGGTTAAGCCACCAGCCCCACCACTCAGGCCATCCCTTTGTCCAGAACGGACCAGAGATCACGATGCAGATCGCACTGAATACGGCAGCCCCAACTGCGAGGAACAGGCCAAGCCGATGAATGCCGATCGCGCCGATTGAGTAGCCAAGCAGGTCGCGGAAGAAAACGTTTTCGGTTTCGCTGGTACCAACTGGCTGTCCCTTTGGCGGATTGGTGACCGACAAGATGAGCGAGCCGTGCATGGCGAGCGCCAAACAATTGGTAAAGAAGAACGTGACGGCGATCATGTGCGCCGGATTGTAGTGGAAGTGGAGGTACTGGTACCCCACATTCGACACCCAGTCCAGGTGCGAGAAGATGCCGTATGGAAAGCCATGTCCCCACGCGCCTAGCAACAGCGGGCGGATCACGACCAACGTCGCGTAAGCAAGGACGGCAGCGCCGTACGCCCACGGAATATGCATGCCCATACCGAGCTTTCGACTGATCTCGGCTTGCCTGAGCGCCCAACTGCCGAACGCGCCCAACGCACACAGGGTGATGATCTGCCACAGGCCGCCTTCTCGCATCGGCGCAAACATCAAGCCGTACTTCAGGTCGGGTGGGGCGATCGATATTTGCCAGAGGTTCCACGTCGGTCCCATTGCCGCGCCCCAGACACACAACATCGTGCCCAGCACCACAAAGAAGATCGTCGTGACACCAAAAAATCCGACATAAAAGGGACCGAACCAGAAATCAAAGAGATCTCCGCCGATCAACGTGCCCCCTCGGACACGATACTTCTTCTCGAAACTCAGCATCGCCATGGGCGATATCTCCGGACGGGCAGACGAGAGTGGGGCTAGCGTCGGCCGCGGATGGCGTCGCACTGACACGTGCGAATCGCCATCCCGGCTTGGACGCGCGATGAACTACCGGCCGGGCGGAAGCGGCGACATTTCTGCCGCTGCCGACGGAGACGACGCCCCGACGGGGGCCTGCGCTGCCGACAACGTCCCGTTTTCGATCCACGAGTAACGCTGCGAACTGAGCAGGATGAAATGAATGACGAACGCGAGCACGCCGACGAAGCCAGCCACGGCCACCATCACGCGACGCGGGTCATACATCAACCAAATGCGATGCATGATGACTCCTTAGCGGGTGGCGGCAGGCGCTGTCGCGTACGTGGCCTTGAGCGTTCCCGGCCAGTTCAGCTGGCTGAACGCAAACAGGTGCATGAACAACACGGCGCCGGCGATAAACGCTCCGATGCCGCCCATGATGAGATGCGGATCAAGTCCGATCCAAATGCGATACATGCGTACTCTCCTAGATGCTCAGGTGTGGAAGACGGATCTTGCGATCAGAACCAGGGGCGCCAAGTCCACGCCAACAGGTGCGCACCAACGGCACCAAGCACCCATACGCCAGTGCCAGCGATCCAATAGCGATTGAACCGTAACGCCTCTTCTTCGTTCATACCGCTGCCACCTTTGTCATACATCGACATCGCGACCTCCGATAAACTTTCGAAGCTACCGCGCACAGCCCGCGCGGCGGGGATGCCAACTCCAATTGGAGTGGCGAAAAACACGTCATAGAAGACGGTGTAAACTTATGCTTACACTGCAGGGCGTCAAGAATTATTTACGCTATTTGACGCCATTTCGTGATGTTTTTTCGCGGCGCGGGCAAAAACGCCCTGTTTCACCCTGAGAACGGACGCCCTTTGTCGAAGACCATGCAGTCTGTACCGCTTGATTGGCCAGGACGGCGCTTTTCCCGCGTGGTCGAGCTCGACGGCCTCCACTGGCATATCCAGCAACAAGGCCTCGGACCGCTCCTCCTGCTGGTGCACGGGACCGGAGGGTCGACCCACTCCTGGGC
>JANOPS010000585.1:0-5354 GCA_031421995.1 Gemmatimonadaceae bacterium | reverse complement strand
CCTGCCTGATGGTTCGAGAGTCAATGCGGTGATTCCCCCACTAGCAGTCGATGGCCCGGCACTCACGATTCGAAAATATGCAGCAGATCCTTTCCAGGTTGAGGATCTGATTGGTTTTGGAACCCTCACTCACGAGCTGTCGGAGCTGCTGAGAGTCGTGGTGGAGGTCGGCCTCAACGTCCTGGTCTCGGGCGGCACCGGTACCGGTAAGACCACGCTGTTGAACGTGCTCTCCAGCTTCATTCCCGATGACGAGCGCATCGTCACCATCGAGGATGCAGTCGAGTTGCAGCTGCATCAGCGCCACGTGGTGCGCCTCGAGAGCCGGCCGTCGAACATTGAGGGTCGGGGAGAGGTGTCGGTGCGGGACCTCGTGCGCAACTCGCTTCGAATGCGGCCAGACCGAATCATTGTGGGCGAAGTCCGTGGTGCAGAGGCGCTCGACATGCTGCAAGCAATGAACACCGGTCATGAGGGATCGATCTCGACGGTGCACTGCAACAGTCCTCGCGATGCGTTGTCACGGCTGGAGACGATGGTGTTGATGAGCGGCATCGACCTGCCGAGCCGAGCCATCCGTGAGCAGGTCAGCTCCGCTCTCGACCTCATCGTTCACATTCAGCGCTTCCGTGATGGCGTACGCAGGGTGACCCACGTGACCGAAGTAATCGGCATGGAGGGCGAGACCATCACCACCAGCGACATCTACTCATTCGACAGGGCCGCCGGTCAGGATGCCGAGGGGCGAATCTTGGGCCGAATTCGGCCGACTGGTGTGCGCCCACTCTTCACTGATCGACTGATCGAGGCTGGAGCGACCCTGCCGCCTGAGCTGTACGGACCCGGCGCAACCGAACGCTCAGGTTGGAACCGGTGAAAGTCTCGGGCGGGCGCGGGCTCGTATCTGTGGGTCTCGTGTTGGCAGCTTGCGTGACGATTGGTCACGCTCGGGTCGGGGCGGCTGGCGACGACCTGGAAATTTCGGGAGTCGACATCTCCGGCTCACCGGAGGTATCGATCGAGATCTCGGCTCCGGCGGGACGCACGGGAGGCGAGTTCTCGCTGGCGCAATTGGAACTGCTGGAAAACGGAGTTGAGATTTCGCCAGCGTTGGAGCAGGTCCCCACCAGCGGTTTAGAGGTGGTGTTACTCATTGACACATCCGGCTCCATGAAGGAAGGGAACGCAATCGGCGCTGCGAAGGACGCCGCCGTTGCGTTTCTGGCCTCTCTGCCGGCTGACGTGCCAGTCGGTGTGGTGTCGTTTGCCGACGCGCCCGCCCTCGTCAGCCCGCTGACGACTGACCGCGTGCTGTTGACGACTGTGCTCACAGGCTTGCAGGCGACCGGGGAGACGTCGTTGTACGACGCGATGCAGTTCGGACAGTCGTTGTTTTCGGGTGGCACGGATGACAGGCAGTTCGTGCTACTCAGCGACGGGGGCGACACGGTCAGTACGTCGACGCCGCAGGACGCGATCGACGTCGCAACGGTCATCCGGACCAACGTCATTGAGTTGGTGAGCTCGGAAGCAAATCACTCGGCGTTGGAGCAGATCAGTGCCGCTGGAAGTGGCACCATCTCGCTTGCCACTGACCCGGCTGCTTTGGACGGGCTATATCAGAACGTCGCTCTGTCTCTCATCAACCGTTATCGCTTGGTCTTCACGAGCGAGGTTTCCGGAGATGTGACGTACATCGTCCGCCTGACGACACCGACGGGGGTGCTTGAGGCGACTGCTGCAACGTCACTTCCGGTGACCGTCGTTGCTCCCACGACGACGACCGAGGCCGTTGCCAGCAGCACGTCTGTCCCGACTTCAACTGTTCCGATTCTCGAATCGGTAGCAGTGGCCGGGGGGGCCGGGAGTGGAACGTCGGGCGGTACATGGCTATTGGTCGGCGCGGGTTCCCTTTTCTGCACGTTTCTAATTCTTGGGCTGATGTGGATCCCACGGCGTGGGTTGCGTTCGAACCCGATGCTTCCGGAGGCCGAGAGTTCGAACTGGCAACAGGAGCCCACTTCGGCGGGTCTCGGCGAGCGGATCTCAACGATGGCTGAGGGGGCACTCGAGCGGCGTGGTCAGCGCAAGGGGCTGTCGGAAGCGCTGGAGGTCGCAGCGATCAACCTCCGCCCGGGCGAGTTTTTGGTGCTGTCGTTCACTTGTGGCATCGTGCTGGCGGCGCTGCTCTTTGCGTGGATTGGACCTCTCGGGCTGGTCCTCGGCGTCGTGTTGATGCCGTTGCTAGCCCGCCTCTACGTTCGGATGCGCGCAGACAAGCGCCGCAAGGAGTTTGGCGAGCAGTTACCAGACATTCTGCAGATGCTGGTCAGTTCTCTTCGGTCTGGTTTCGGGTTGCCGCAAGCCCTTGATGCAGTTGCAAATCAGGTTGCCGAGCCGGCACGGGCCGAACTGCAGCGAGTGCTGTTGGAAGTTCGGATCGGACGAGACCCGACCGAGGCACTGCAATCACTCGCGAAACGAATCCGAAGCCGCGACTTTGAATGGGTGGTCGCAGCAATTCACATCAACCGCGAGGTTGGTGGCGAGTTGGCCGTGATCCTTGAGAATGTCGGTGAAACCGTTCGCGAACGTCAGCAGCTCGCACGACAAGTACAAACACTCACGGCCGAAGGTCGCTTGTCGGCCTATGTGCTCATCGCCCTGCCAATTCTGTTGGTCGTACTACTGAGCGTGCTCAATCCTGGCTACTTCGACCCGATGACCGAGCCGCCTGGACCGTTCTTGATTGTGCTTGGCGTGCTGCTGTTGACGGCGGGCTGGCTGTGGATGCGGCGTCAGATCAAGGCACAGCTGTGAGGGTGGCAACATCATGAATGCAGGTTTGGTCCTTGGCGCGGCTGGGGTAGCCATCGCGCCCATCGTGCTGTGGTGGGCGGTGTCGGGTGAGCGTCGCCCGACTGCGCCGGGTGACGCGATGCTTGCACAGGTGCCGGCTCCCGTAGATCAGAGAACGTTGCTGCTACGCGAGTCAGCTTCTGAGCGAGCTGTGCAACCGATGTTTGAGCGGATCGGGGGCCGGGCTCGCCAATCGATGCCGGCCGGTAAAACTGCCGCACTCACCAGAAAGCTGCAGCGAGCGGGGTCCCCTGAGGGATGGACTGTTGAACGTGTACTTTCTGCCAAGGTTCTACTCACCGGTGTTCTCGGGACGCTTCTGGGGCTGCGTTTCCTCGGCAGTCCGTCGGTTCTGAACCTCATACTGCTGGTGCTTGGAGTCTTCGTTGGCTGGTTCCTGCCCGAAGGTTTGCTTGACTCCAAGGTCAACTCGCGACAGGCCGCGGTCCGTCTTGATTTGGCCGACACCATCGACCAAATCGGTGTGATGGTGCGCGCCGGGCTCGGCATTGACGCTGCAATCTCACGCGCCGCTCAATCCAGTGGCGGCCCGTTCGCACAGGAGTTGGGTCGGGTTGTTCAGGACATGCGGGTGGGGGTTGGGCGTGGCGTCGCCCTCAACAACATGGCTGAACGGATCGACGTGCCCGAGCTTCGCGGCTTTGTGGCTGCGTTGGCCCAAGCGGAGAAGTTGGGAGTACCCGTCTCGGACACGCTTCGAATCCAATCCTCCGAGATGCGGATCAAGCGCCGACAGATGGCCGAAGAGCAGGCGATGAAGCTCCCCGTGAAGATTCTCTTCCCGATGGTGCTGTGCATTCTGCCTGCGCTCTTCATCGTGTTGTTGGGTCCAGCGCTGATTCGGATCCTGGATAATCTCAACCCCTAGCACGCCCGTCGCCGGCCTACCGGCAGGCATCACCGAGGGCGTATTCGTGGGATCAACATCGGTGTCCGCTGCGCGTACTCGCGGTATTCGGGGAAGGCGCTGGTCACCGCCTGTTCCTCCACTCTGGCTCGCGCTATCTGAGCGACCGTGCCGAGGATGAACGCGGCAACTGTCAGGGGGCTCCACACAATGAGGAGAAGGCCGAAGGCCGTCATCAGTTCGCTGGCATACAGCGGATGACGCACTCTTCTGTAGGGCCCGGATTGCACGAAACCACGAACGTCTGACACCACACCAAAGTTGCTACCGAGCCGGCGCAAAGAGACGAGCGTTGCTGCGGTACCGACTACGGCAAACAACGTCGCCGGTATCACCAGCCACAACTCGGATCGGGTTGGCGTCGGGCGCCCGACGATGAGGAATAGTCCCATGACTACGATCGGCAGTATCCAGCCGATTGGGCGTCGCTCGCGTTGAACGGGCACAGGACGCGCGACCGATACAGCGGCAAGTGCCCCGAAAAACAGGAACCCTGACATTGAGTGCGCAAGGATCAGTGCGTGCTGTGCGCCGTCTCCGTCGCGCAGGTCAGCGAAGGCGTCAATTGCGACAGCGAGTTTTGTCCACGCCACGATGCCGTACAGCGATGCCAACAGCACGATTCCAAAGAGCCGAAGCGGGTTTCGCGCACTCATCCAGGTTGAAGTTGACATTCTCCCTATTGTGTCGCAAGCTGCCGCCAGTGCTGGTGTTCTTGGCCGTCAGCTGAGAGTACCGACGGGCGTGCAGTCAAGCCGGGACGACAGCTCTCGCGCAGCGGGCGGCGGCTTGGAGTGAGAATTTGCCCTCGGGTGAGTCGACTCTTGTGAATAGCTCTGCTCGCAGGCTCGCACGCTGAGTGTCGGTCAGCAAGGTGCAGTAGGCGCCGGCTGGGCCGATGCCGGCGAGAAAGCCTGACCACAACTCGTCGTAGTCCGCGTATGTGGCGCTGACACTGATCGTGGTTTCCTCGACGTCGACAAGCCCGGCCGCCCGGAACAGGTCGGCAATTTCGCCCGCACGGCCGAAGCGCATCGTTTGCGCTTCGTCGGGGGCACCAGGATCTACGGCAAGCGCCGCATCCCAGAAGCGACGGAGCATCTGCATTCCCTCGTCGAAGTCCCACACGCAGGCGGCGACCAGCCCGCCGGGCCGGACCACTCTTCGCATCTCCTTGGCGGCCTCGCTGGGATCGGTGACGAAATGCAGAACAAGCTGCGCAATCGCCGCGTCGAATTGATCGTCATCGAACGGGATTGCCTCGGCGCGACCATGGCGTACGTCGACGCCGGGGTACCGTCGAATGCACTCGTCTACGAAGGGTGGCGACGGGTCGAAGGCGGACACCTCAGTTGCACCAAGTCGGTGCACGAGCGCGTCCGTGAGAGCACCGGGGCCACATCCGACGTCGAGCACCGATTGACCTGAGGTGACCCCTACCCACTCGACGAACGGCACCGCCAGCAGGCGGGAGTAACGGCCCATGAACGCGTCGTACGCGTCGCCGGACGTGATGAACGAACGTGCGCCTGCGGCGGACTCCATGCCGCGACATTACGCCTGCGAC
>JANOPS010000584.1:0-1700 GCA_031421995.1 Gemmatimonadaceae bacterium | reverse complement strand
CTGTACCGAGTCGACCGGCGCGCCGTTCCCCGGCGTGCGCGGATGGGACACCGTGCGGGTGGGTGGCGTCAAGATCGGGATCATTGGGACCACGGTGCAGCGCGACTACCCTCCGTACGTGCGCTGTGCCGACGCCGACAGTGCGACCACGGCGCTGGTCGATACGGTGCAAGCGGCTGGCGCCGAGTTGGTGGTGGCAATGACCCACCGGTTTATGTTCGAAGATGTGCGGACGCTGGAGCGCGAGCCGCGAATCGCCGCCATCCTCGGCGGACATGACCACGATGGTCGCCGACGCGAGTTGAACGGACGCCTGTTGATCAAGGCGGTGAGTAACGCCAGGACTGCGGTGCTCGTGACGTTCACACAGGACGGAAAGCAGTGGACGGTGCAGGATCGCGTATTCCGCATCGGAACCGGCATGCGCGAGGACGCGCCGACCGCTGCGGTCGTTGCGCGCTGGCGAGACACGCTTACCCGGCGTATCGGTCCGGATCAAGTCCTCGGCGTCGCGCCGGAGCCGATCAACGCGATCGACTCGATTTCCAAGCGTGAGAGCCCATTCGGGAACATGATCACCGACGGGATGCGCATTGGCACCAACGCCGACGTGGCGATGATCAATGCCGGTGCACTGCGCTTCGACGATATGATGGCCGCCGGTCCGATCACGCGGCACATGATCGAAGGGATTTTTCTGTTCGCCGACGAAACCCGTGCGGTCACTTTTCCGATTGTGGGCGCGCGGTTGCGCGCCGTGTTGGAGAACGGCGTGAGTACGAGAGGGCTCGCGGCAGGTCCGTATCCGCAGGTGAGTGGGCTGCGCTTTGCGTTCGACGCACGATTGCCGAGTGGCGCGCGCGTGGTGGGTCCGTTGCTCCGGGAGGACGGACGGAGTATCGGCGACGCCGACACGGTGCGGCTCACCTTTGGGGCCTATCCCGCATGCCGCGGCGGCGATGGGTACCGCATTCCCGAAGCCGAGGCGGCGTGCAAGATGGCGGAGAACAATCCAACGTCAGCGCCGCGTTCCGTTGATTTGGTAATCCGGCACCTGCAGGCGATGAACGGGCGCATCGTCGCTCCGCCGATTGGGCGAGTGACACGTATCGACCGATAACGCCGCGCGAGCGGGACTACATGTTTCCTCAGGTCGTTCCCCCTTACCGAAACCAGCCATGTCAATGCACGAGCCGCTGACGCCAGTTGCCAACGATGTGCACGCCCGATTGCGCCTTGAAGGGAAAGTGGCGATCGTCACGGGTGGCACGCGCGGCATCGGACTAGCGATCGCCACGACGCTGGCGCGAGCCGGCGCGAAAGTGGCGATTTCCAGCCGCCGTGCCGAACACGTGGATGCGGCTGTTGCGGCGTTGCGCGCTGAGGGCCATGAGGTGGCCGGCATTGTGGCCCATATGGGGATCGCCGCCGATGCCCACGAGGTCGCGGCGCGGACCGTTGAGCACTTTGACGGGATCGACATCATCGTGAACAACGCGGCGACCAATCCTGTGTTTGGCCCGTTGCAACAGACTACCGATGAGGCGTACGAGAAGATCTTCGCCGTCAACGTGAAGGGCCCGCTGGAATTGTGCCGCGCGGCGCATACGGTGATGTGCGATCGTGGCGGTGGGTCGATCGTCAATGTGTCGAGCATCGGCGGTGTGTCACCAGAAGCCGGCCTCGGGCTCTATAGCGTC
>JANOPS010000583.1:0-2206 GCA_031421995.1 Gemmatimonadaceae bacterium | reverse complement strand
GGACCGGGGAAGCTACCTCAAACGCCGACGGTCCGCAGTCGATCGATGGTACGCAGTAGGGCGGGGCCTGGGTTTGCCGGCGACGTGAGGTGCTTTGCGCCTGTCGCCGCGTAGCCCGCGGATGGTCGTTCCTCGGCCGCTCGCCAAGATTCCGCGATGGAATCGGCTCGGAAGACATATTCGAAGTATCCGAACTGCTCGGCAAGGGCACGCCCCTGATCAAGTCGTGCACGAGCCGTGGTCATCTCGGACAACAACGCCCAAGCCTCGGCCGCATACAACAACGCCATCGACGCTGCGTTCGGAAGGTTCGCGCGCGCAATGTCGAGGAGCAGGCGTTGGTCAAACTGAGACGCCAACTCGCGGTCGCCAAGCCTCGCGGCCGCGCGGATTATGCCCGACGCAGTAACAACGTGAAGTCTGGGCAGCTCTGATAGGCCGCTGGCGTGCAAGTACCCCCGCAGCGCTGGCTCCGGGAATCCAGCGCTGAGAGCCACGCCGGCCAACTCCCCGAGGACGCCAGCGCGGACTTCTGCATCGTTCTCTGACGCGTCGTACACGTTCCAGCCGTGGAGCAGCGCGTCGGCCAGATTGCCGCGTGTGAGCGCGAGGGACATGAGCCCTTGCGACGCCGATGCGTAGGCGCCGCCCAATGGCGTTGCCAAACGCAGGGCCTCTCTATACTCAGCTTCCGCCGCAGGCAGATTGCCTCTCATGTCGTGCAGTAGCGCCAAGCCAATGTGTCCCCGCGCGGCCAATGGGCCATCACGCTCGCGACCGGCCTTCGTCAGCATGGTCTCATAGCAGTCCCTCGCCGCGGCGTAGTCGTTCATCTGGCGTGCCACACGGCCAAGGTGCAGCGTGGCGAGTGACGCGCTGACGTAGTCGGCGCTCGAAGTCAGTCGACACACAGCGGACACGGTTACGTACGCCAGCTCAAAACAGCCAGCTCGTTCCATGTCCTCGGCGGCGAGCCGCAGTAGTTCGGCGACCCTGGCCAACGGGTCCGAAGATTGCGGCTGCGCATCATGAATCATGGTTGGGCGTTTGCCCGCAAATGCCGAGAGCGACGATTCGGCCTCACGAAACGCCGCCGATCGCAGCTTGCCGGTTGTCGTGGCCAGCAGTTCAGCCGTTTGCGCAATCGACATCCATCGCATCGCGTCGTCGCCAACATCAACGTCGCGGGATGCAGCGTGCTGAACGTCTTGGGCGAAGGCCTGCAATGGAGATAATGGCTTACGCATAGGGAAGTTGGTCGTGGGGAACGCCAGTCGTTCGCGTGGTGCTCGATATCCGGCGCTTCATTTCATCGCGGTTCCTGCCGTCACCACGGCACGTCCGGCTGCCGTGCAGCGCAGGCTGCCTATCCAACGCGCGATACCTGCAGCATGGTGCCGAGCGTGTGGCAAATCATCGACGCAAGCTCGGTCGCCCGATTCTGCCGCGACAAGGCAAGGAACCGGCTTGAGTCGTCGGTGGCCAGAGCCACGGCGTTGAGCGCGTCGCACAAGTCCGCCTCCGCCATCCGCAGCTCGCGCAGCATCGAGTTGACACCCTCGTCCGGCTGGGTGGACTCGGCCGCGGCTTTGGCGCGGGCGATCGCGTGGAGAAGTGGTGAGTCGGGCACGCCTTTAACATGTACTCATTCACCGAGAAGCAACCGTACGCGTTGGGCGGTTACCGTACGCGTTGGGCGGTGGATTGCGAAAAACAACATTTTTTTGCTCGTTTTCACGATCGGCGAGAATTTTCGACGGGAAGGCGAGGCCCAGGGAGTCCTGGTCGTTGATCGTGTTCGCCGCTGGTCGGCGTTTCCAAGCACTACAACACGGCCTTATCGCGCGAGAGAACCACACGTGCTATTGACAATTCAATCGGGGGGGGGGTATCCTCGTCCCGCCATGGCTGGCGATTCTGGATTTTGCGTATGATCACAATTTCTAAGGCACCTTATCATGAAAACATGGAAATACCGCGCGCTCGCAGCAGCAATGCTAGTGGTAAGCACCCCGATGGTCGCACAGGACGTCCCCTGCGAGACCAATTGCGAAGGGGTACCCCACTGCAGCAATACGACACTGTCTGACGAACCAACGGTCGGAACCTGTCAATGAAAATGAGATGGACGGGTTGAGAGTTTAGTGAGCTATCCGACGATGGCGGTCTGGTCCTCCGCTTTGTTGATCCAGACTTCCGTGGGCAG
>JANOPS010000582.1:0-6357 GCA_031421995.1 Gemmatimonadaceae bacterium | reverse complement strand
GGACCGGGTGTACCGCCGCGGCGTGTTGCGGCATCATCTGATGGTCCTGACGTCGTCGACGTTGAATACACCGACCGAGGCGCCGGTGGCACTGTCGGGAATGGAGCAGCTGGCGTTGCGACCCATGAGTCTGACGGAGGTACGGTTGATCGTGTCGGCGTACGCGGCGGCTGAACTGCCGCGGGCGACCGACGATCAGATCGCGTGCGCTGCGGTGTTCGCGGAGGGAAATCCGATGTACGGGATCGAGATGCTCGGGTTGATTCTGGATCCGGGGTCGCCGGATGTGATTCCGTGGCGCGTGCAGGTGGCGGTGGAGAAAGTGGTGGGGGAGATGAGTGAGTTGGAGCGGAGGATTGTAGGCCTGTCTGCATTTCTGGATTCTTCGGCGCGTCAAGATCTCATCGCACTCTCTTTGGGAATCGGCGAAGTTCAACTACTCGACTCGCTTCATACGCTCGAATCAGCGGGAGTTCTGGTGTGTGTCGCCGGCGCTCTTCGTGCACATAGCCTACTCGGGCAAAAGGCCAACTCTCTGCTCCCCGCTGCCCTTGTAAGAATGGATGCGTTGGCCGCTGCGCAGGCAATGCATTCCGAGTGGGTGACCGGTCGACGCGTTCGCGACCTGTATGCTTGTATCGCTCTGTACATCAGAGCCCAGCACGAGCAGCGTGGAATGGAAGCACTCGACCTTGGCGCAGGTATACTAATTCGGAGCGAAACAGCCACGGAACTCGTGCATGAATTGTCACGCATTCGCGGCGAGGCGAAATCTCAGAGACTACGTGAGATGATTGATGCCATTGTTCTTCGCGTTCTCGGTGGCACCCGCTACAAGGTTAGTCCGCTTGAAGCAATTGCACTTCGGGCCGCTCCTTCCTGCCTCCCGCCAATGACTGAAGGCGCCATCGAATTTCAGCATTCGTACGCATCGAACAGTCTGCTTGAGCGAGCGAAGGCCGCAGCGAGAAATCCAGAGAGAAGTGCGACAGAGCGTTTGACTCAAGCAACGCTGGCATTGACGACGGCGGCAAATCTTGATGATCGACCAGCACTTGACTCTGCCTTTGCTGCAGTCAACTCGGTGAGGTTCTCGTCGGACGTCAGCAGATTTGAGCTGTGCCGAGCAGAAGTGATCTACTACTCGTCGATCCTAGAGCGCACTAAGGCGATCGAATCCTCTAGACAGTTGGCCATCGAGTCTCGCAAGGTCTACGACATTGAGCAATCCTGCAAAGGACTGAGGAACGCCGCAGAGGCCTTAGGGTCATTCGGCTTTTCGGCAGACGCGCACGCACTGCTGCACGAATCCAGGGCCCTGGCAGCCAAACTGCACTATCCTGCCCAAACGGTCGCGGCGGACCTGCGCCTCGCTGACCTTTCTATTCTTGAGATGGACGCAGAGGGCGCACGTGCATATCTGAGAAGCGCAGCCGACCTGATCGTGCGTGAAGATCTCACCGCGAGAACGGCGCGCGCCGATCTCCACTACTACAGCTGCTGGGAGGCCTTAATCTCGGGGGACGTCAAGCGCGCGACGAGAGCGGCGCGCGAGCTGCGGCGTATCCTTCGCGACTTCAAAGCCGGAACGGCACATCACGCGGTCGTGAGCACCAGTTTAGCGACCTATAGCGGCCGAGTTACCGACGAAGTCCTGAAGGACTTCCGTGAGCTAAAGTCAATAGTTGGGACGAAAGCTCATGCATCAGCAGAACAGCACTACCTCGCGGCAATCATCTTGTTCTCTCGAGCAATAAATCACGAGAACGAAGCTGCCGAGTTTGCTGCAGCCCAGCTTGGCCGAATCGAGGCATCCGGACAAGGAGTATGGCCGTTCATTCTCTCGCTGCTATGACTGTACAATGGGCAGTTTCGCCCGATATTGATCAAGCGCGCTCAATGAGAGCAACAACCCGCATCGATCGCTAGCCGCTAGCAATGAGCGAGAGTGTAGGCTCTGCGGCGAAGTCGTCCTCGTGGGACGCGCAAGCCAAGCGCAGTACCGTATCTATGGTACCGGAAGCGAGAAGAGTCTCCAGCATCTTTGGATCGAACTGGATTCCGCTCATTCGAACGACCTCAGTCCGAATTTTTTCGGCGGAGAGTCCCCGGCGATAGGGCCTATCGCTCGCCATCGCGTCGATAGTGTCAGCTATCGCAATAACTCGCGCGAAAATCGGGATTGCCTCACCCGCTAGCGCGTCAGGATAGCCAGACCCATCCCATGCTTCGTGGTGATGCCGAATGGGCTCCACCGTGTCTCGTAGGTGAGAAGAGATTCGCACGAGTTCAGCACCCTTAATCGGATGCGACTCCATAATCGCACGTTCTTCTGCGGTGAGCTTTCCTGGCTTCGCGAGAATCGGCGCGAAGACCTCGTGAATCTTGCCGACATCATGGAGCAACCCAGCAACCGTCAAGCGCTCAATCTGCTTCGCAGAAAGCGACAGCGCTTGACCCATCATTCGCGAATACTGCGAGACTCGCCGCGAATGGCCAGATGTGTACGGATCACGCGCCTCGAGCGTTGTGACCGTCAGTTCAAGCAACTCTTTGTTCGACCTATGCAGTTCTTCGTTCGTACTATTCAGTTGACGGACAACGAGGATCAAGGCGGCGGCGGCAGACGTGGCGAGTACACCGAACTCTACGTAGACCTTGACGAATACGTAAACGAATGGAATCGCTACCACATCCAAGCCGAACCCTCGGAGAGTATTCTCCTTCCACAACCCCAGGAAAGGAACTCTGGTCTCCGCGCTCACGACTGCGGCGACTGCTGCGGAGTTGGCGAGGAAGAAGGCCATGAACACTGCGACGAGGGAGAGAGGAGAAATCTCCTCCCCATAGACAGCTCCACGTCCGCTAGTGGCCTTGTATACCAGTACGCTGCACGAAAGCGCCACAGCGTGCTGAGCGACGTTAAAGATTGTCTTGGCCTTTCCCGTTCGCTGGACAGTCTGCGCAAGAAAGATGACGCCTGCTGCCGACAAAACAGACAGCCACGACGGAACCAAAACCACGCTCGCGAGGAATGTCACGAACGTAGCAGAGGCGGCGACTCGCTCGGAGAGCGAGTAGGGCATCAGTGCACCGAAGACGGAAAACACCGCAAAAGCAATCGCGGCGTTTAGCTCCTTGCCATCTACGCTTGGGTCGAGTGCATACAGAGTTGCGAAACTCGCTGCCCCGACGATCGACGTAATGGTGACGACAGTAGTTGTGGCCTTTCTCAAGCAGATCCCCCCGCCTCGGTCGTCTCGCTAGTACTTCACTGCCACGTCTGACCACCGGTAAAAGCTGCGGCAATCAACCCTGCGAATGCGGCCCAGAAACCCATCTTGCGTCACCTCCCTTCCGTCGTCAGCCCTTCGCTCTCGCGTCGGACTGCTTGTGTCGGTGGGCTCCGCTCGTACTACTGGCCGTACCCGCTCAACTCCGCTCTGCCGAGGACGGGGGGATAACTCATTCTGCTTTCCACTTGCACATGCGTCTTTCGTGCCAGTGACCGACAGTTCCCTCTCCCGCCGCCCGCAGTGACTTCGTCACCACTACACGCAACGCCGCCGGTCACCTGCTGAGGCCGCCACTAACCCTGACGGGCTGCCTCCAACCACCGATTCGTCGCATCCAGCACCGCTAACGCCCCAGCCACCTCGGCACTGTCGCGGATCGCACAGCTCCCGCTCAACAACACCGAATCCCGGCCCTGGCGCGCCGTCACGCCAACAAACACAAACTCCGTCCCGAAAGCGTCCACCCGCTGCGCACCCGCCAGCGCCAGGCTCCCCGCCTTCCCTTCCGCAAATGCAATCGCCAGCACCGTGGCGCGCGCAGCCAGTTCAAGCCGCGCAGCCTCCGTCTCCAGCCCCTCTGCCTCGCCCTCGAAGGACTCGTCACCCCGCCGCAACGTCACGCGACACCCAAGTCCGCTGCGACTCCGCTTCACCTCCACGTCGTCGAACACGTACCGCCGCGTGCCCGCGCTCTCAGAATCGACCGCGGGTGACGCTGCCACACGGGCCGCAGGGGCCGCCGTCATCGAAGGCGGCGGGCCGGCAATCGCATCGACCAACGACGGCGTCAGACGGATCCGCGGCGCATCCACCGTCGTCGCGACGCTGATCTTCCGGTGATCGACGCGCATCCCAAGATGCGCCAGTAGCGCACTCTCGATATTGCGCACGGTCTGCTTGGGACCGATTTCCACTGACGTGAGGACATGGATCGCATCGACATCACCGCTCGGTGAGGCCTCGATCCGCACACTCACAACACCAGGCAACGTCCCGAGCAACTCCTCGGCACGCGCAATGTGGATCGCCGACGGCCGCGTTGGGCCGCCACCAGATGCAGTTTGAAAGACTGACACGGTCACGTTCTTTCGCGGGTGGAAGTGCAAAAGAGCGAACACAAGCTCCGGCAGACGCTGCGAATCAGGCCCGGCCGTTATTAGCGGTGCAAGCTGGACCGCAGGTTGGAATAAATCAAGAGACGGTCTCCGGGATGATGTCGCCACCCTCGATCTCGCGGATCTTCCGATACAAGGTACGCTCCCCGATTCCAAGCAGCTCGGCCGCTCGCCGACGATTACCGCGAGTCTCCCGCAACGTCGCCTCGATCACCGCCCGCTCGATCTGCGCCATCGTCATCCCGGGCACGACTTCCACTGAGTTCGGCAATCGGGCACTCTGTGGCTCCACAGCCCCGCCCGCCACGAGGGCCTCCGACGACGCGGGCGCCGGCGCCTGATCAAGCCGACGCCGCAATTCCTCGACCTGCACCTTGAGCTCCACCAGATTGCGCAAAATGAACTCGAGTTCAGCGGCGCCCAGCACCTGGTTCGGGTCGCCCGCGCTCCGCGCGCCTGACACCGCCGGCAAACGCACCGGCAGCAGCCGAGTCAGCCCATCCCGGATCTGCGGCGGAATGTCCGCGACGCCAATCTCATGACCGGGAGAGAGCACCACCATGCTCTCGACCAGATTCCGCAGTTCGCGCACGTTCCCAGGCCACGAATACCGCGCCAGCATCTCCATCGCTTCAGCCGAGATACCGTGGAACACCTTGTCGTGCCGCCGCGAAAACTCGGCGATGAAGCGCCGCACCAGCACCGGAATGTCGGCCTGCCGCTCGCGTAACGGCGGCAGGTACATGCTCAACACGTTCAGCCGATAGTAGAGGTCCGAGCGGAACGATCCCTCCTCCACCAGCTCACGCAACGGGCGGTTGGTGGCCGCGATCACGCGAACATTCACGGGGATGCTTTGCACACCACCCACCCGCGTCACCTCGCGCTCCTCGAGCACGCGCAGCAGCTTCACCTGCGTCGATGGCGGAATGTCCCCGATCTCATCGAGAAACAGGGTGCCGCCATCCGCCAGTTCGAACCGACCCAGCCGCCGTTCTGCCGCACCGGTGAACGCGCCCTTCTCGTGACCGAACAGTTCACTCTCGAGCAACGTCTCCGCCAGCGCGCCGACGTTCACGCCAATGAATGGCTTGTTCTTGCGAGGCCCAAGTCGATGGATGCCGCGCGCGACCAATTCCTTGCCGGTGCCGCTCTCGCCTTCGATCAGCACGGTGCTGCTGACGGGCGCGATCTGTGCGATCTTTACCAGCACTTCGCGGAGGCCTTCGGTGTCGCCGCTCAGCCCCGTTTCCTGACTGAGACGACGCCGCTCGAGCAGCCGTCGCACCACCGGCGCCACATCCTCAGGTGCGACGGGCTTCATCAGCACGTCGGCGTACCCGATGGTCCGCAGCCGATCGCGAATCCCCGGTTCATCGACATCGGCGAGGCCGACCACCGGCACGCCCGACCAAAGTTCCTCGCGTACGACCTGCACATTGCCCGTGTCGAACAGCGCGCCGGTGATCACGACCACATCCGGCTCGAATCGCTCGAGTGTTCCCCGTACGTCATCCAGCGGCGACACCAGTTCCGTCTTCGTGCCGGCCTGTTCGAGCAACGCGTTGAGCCGCACCGCGGGCTCGACGTCCGTGAGCGTGATGAGAACCTTCACGGTGCGCTACTTCTTCGCCGAGCCGTTGGGCCAGAACGGGAGCGAGGCGACGGTGGCGATGACGGGTGTGCCGCGCACTTCCACCTGAAACGTGGTGCCGATCTTCGCGTGGTCGGTGGGCAGATAGCAGGTGCCGATCGGAATGCCGACGCTCGGCCCCACCGTGCCGCTGCACACGACACCACACGCCTCGCCATCAATGGATACCGGCATCCCATGACGGGGGACCGTACGCACCGGCATGGTGAAGCCCACCAGCTTCCGCGGCACACCGGCCATCTTCTGCGCGACCAGTGCCTCGCGTCCGACAAATCGCTCCTTCGCCGTCAGC
>JANOPS010000581.1:0-6849 GCA_031421995.1 Gemmatimonadaceae bacterium | reverse complement strand
GTACCGTTCGGCCGCCGAAGCTGTCGCCCTCGCCGACCCCCTGCCTGGTGGAATTGGCTATTGGAAATCGAAGGACAACAGAGAAATCGACTTCCTCACCCCGTTCACGGGAATTGGGGGGACGCACTTTCCGGTAGAAGTAAAGGGAGACTCCAAGACGGGGATCAGCGGTGCGCGAAAGTCTATTCAACAAACCTTTGGTCGCGGGGTTGTGGTGACCAGACAGCGGTTCGATTGGTCGCCGGATGTGCCAGCTGTCCCGCTCGGCGTGTTTCTCGCGGCACTCGGCGACCGCCCCCAACGGACAGCAGGATCGCTGTGACGCTCTGTCCCAAGGACACAGCGCCATCCTTGCGTTGGCCGACCTCAGTGAAGTGCGTGCACGCTATCCAGAAACCGAGGCGGAGCTAGTATCGGTCTTGGGCCCCATGGGTGCGTGCGCTGGATGCTGCAACGGCAGCGATCAGGGAAGCCGCCGCCGCAGCCGACGGAGGCGGTCGATCTCCGTCGAGCACATGAGGATGATTGGCCCAAAGGCGACCGGGTGATGCTCGGCAACGCGCAGCGTAACGCCAAACAGCCTCCCTCTCGATCTCACGAGTCGAAAGCCTTGAGGTAGATTCATGCCGCCTCGGCTGAAGTCCGCGCTCGCGCACGATGCTCACGCGCGGTGCACTCACCCCCACCTATTCGCCCAACGCGCGCGACATCCCGCCTCACCCAGCCAGCCATCGAGGGCGCGCTTCTCCGGGAGTGGGAGGCGCTCCGCAAAAGCGGCGCCTTGGAGCCCAGCCTGCCGTCCATCCACACCAAGCCGTGGATGGGCCGGAACGGCTTACTCGGATACGTGACGCGCGACTACGGCGTACAGCCGGCACCGGATGCGCTGACCTATATCGCTTGAACATCCCCGCTACCGTGATGGTCGTGCTGGCGCATGACGCGAACGAGGCCCGCGAAGTGGCCGCGCGTGGCGTCTCAGAGCAGATCAAGGATCGGCGGATCCCCGTTAACGCATCTGCGATCATGACCCTGTCCCAGGTTCCCGATGAGTGGCTGAACGCGACGCCCTACGCGCCGGACGGGATAAACGACCAACGGGTAACGGTCCAAGAGATAGTCACGGGCCTTGCGCCCGTCTCGCTAGTGGAGGGCCTACCGCGAGAAGGCCTGATCGCGCGACTGAAGCGCGAGATGAAGCGAAAAAGTTAGTTAGGCACCCGACAATGCTCAAATGCTACCCCCGCGCAGTGCGCGGTTTGCCTACCTGCGCGACGGGCGGCCGGACATGGTTGCGGCTCCCCCACCGACTCCGTCACGTGGGACCGTTGGATCGACGAGCACATGCCGCGCGGGCCGCGCCAAGCCGAGCGCAACGCGCAGCGCCATGATGAAGGCCGGATCCGCGACATAGTCAACGACCGAGTGCGATTCGGGGAACATGAGCGGTCCGGTGTGTCGCTCGATGTCGCCACCGCTGCCGGTGGAGCCGAGCATCGCGACTGGATCCCAATCACTGCGGTAGAAGCGATAGTCAATGCCGGACGGCCACGATGGCGCCGGCGATGCCAAGCCCAAGACATGGACGCCAAATCGCGGGAAGTGCGTGCCGCGTGCGACCGACTGCAATTTCAATGTCCACAAGGCCGTGGAGGTGTTGAGATTCCCTTCACTGTGGCAGACGATGATAAGCGGTGACAATTCCGCAGGGAAATTGCTCACGAGTTCGTACATCCAGTATGCCGCCAGGCAGCGCGTTTGCAGGAAGCTGAGCATGATGTCCGCAACCGTTGACGCGACGACCGGCGAGGCTTCGCTGAAGTAGCTTGCGGCATCACCCAACCACTCCACGAAGCAGTGGAGCAAATCCACCAAGACGCGCCCACCAGTCATCAACGGCGAGGTCGCAATATCCAAGAGGATGCGGGCTACCGCTTGTTCGCGTGCCGCGTCAGTTGCGGCGGCATTGGCCGCGTCCCACACGCTGGTCGCGCGGCGGTAGCCGGTGCGTTCCCGATCGAGCCCTGAGGCACCGGCCGTGGTCTCTCGTCGTGCGGCGCCGAGTACGGGTCTGCGGCCTAGATCTGGTCCCGGCCCTCGCGCAGCAATGGTGCGCAGATACGCGATGGCCTCTTCAGACCCAGGCGAGCCGGACTCATTGAATCCTCCCAACACGAAACAGGGCGCACGCGCACTGATGTCGAGGGCGGCGCGATGATGTCCGGCCGGGTCGGTCATGATGCCGTTGACGTAGACACAGAACGCGGTGGTGGTGGACTCGTCCACCGTATCGGCCAAATACCATTGCAACTGGCCGTCGATGGTCGGCGCTCCGTCGGCCAGTCGCTGCGGCACCCCCGGGATTCGCGGGATGGACATGGACCCTCCAAGTTACGTGGACGTACAAAAAAGCTCACAACAGTCAGCTCGTTGCGCGGCGAGCGAGGATCCCATGTGTAAGACCATCAAACAACGTGTCACGTTCAAGGCCTCGCCGGCCGCCGTATACGAACTTCTTGCCGACTCGACAAAGCACTCCGCGGTCACGGGCAGGGAGGCCTCCATCGGTAGCACCGTTGGCGAGACATTCTCAACGCTGGGCAACGAGGTCTCTGGAGTGAACGTCGACCTTGTTCCTGGTAAACGCATCGTGCAGGCGTGGCGTCACCAGAAATTTGCTGAAGGCATCTTTTCCATGGCGGCCGTGACACTGACGGCAACGCGTGACGGCGGGACTGAGTTGGTGCTGACGCATCGCGGGGTGCCGAAAGCGTTGATTCCAGAGATCGAAGGTGCGTGGCGCGAGCACTACTGGTCAAAAATGAAGGCGTATCTCGCTGGGGCGCGTTGAAACACCGTACTCATCACCTCGCCGCAGCGGTCGCTGCGCTGCTGTGCCTCATGCAGGCCGTCGCCTCGCCCTCCCTGCTTACGGCGCAGCGTCGCCCGGGGGTGAACATGGGCTTCTACACCACCACGGACCTCGTCACGGGCGACATCGAGGGTGGCACGATCGCCTCGAGCACGCCGGAGGTCAGGGCCCCGCGGCTGACGGCGTCGCTGTTAGTTACGAGGCCACTCAAGCGACTCAACAAAAAGGCGTGGATCGCCGGTGTGCGCGTCACGCCGCTCGCCTTCGGCAACACGGTACCGTGTGTACGCGCGGCGGGCGAGGCTGGATGCCAGAACGGTCGCTTTAACGAGCGAGTGGGGCTTCTCGGGGGCGGTGCGTTCGACATCCGCTCGACGATCCTGCGCGCGATGGTCGGCCCCACGCTGTATCAGGTGGAGGGGCAGGGGGCTCGCCTCGGCGCCACCGTCCGCGTCGACTTTGCGTCTCCACGCCTGCACAATCCCACGCCCACCCTGTTCTTCACACGCACCTACGTGGGCAGCCATGGCGAAGTGGCGGGGTTGAGTTCGTTGGGCGCCGGGTTCCGGTGGGTGCGGAAAAAGTAAAGCCCTCAATAGCGCCCCCAGCCGATTCTGCTGAGGGCGCTCATCAACGCGGCGCTCGCCGTCAGCGCCAGCGCAGTTCGAAGTCGTAGTCACCATAGCCGCGGCGTTTGTCCGTGATACGCACTATCGCGGTGTGCCCGTTCCGCGCGTTCGGCTGTTGCACCACGATCACGTCGCCGCGACCGCGAAGGACGTCGAGTTCGAGATCCACCGACCGTCGCGGCAACGGGTTGCCACGCACGTCGATGCGATCATTGCGAATGGGCTGGCCACTGCGCGTGAAGTACTCAACGCGACGACCTTGAATCCGAATCTCACTGACGTCGTCTACGTCACCGCGCCATGAGAGACGGCCCGCGTCGCGGCCGCTGCGGTTGCGATCTTCCCAGCGCCCGTTCACCCAAATGCGATCGCGGTTCCGTCCGTCGTCACGACTGCGATCCTCCCGATTACGATCCTCGCGATTGCGGTCGTCGCGATTCCAGTCGTCATCGCCGCGGCCACGACCGTCGTTCGCGCCACCGTAGCGCATGTCGACGGGCTGCCAGGTCACGACCACGCGATAGTTGTCGGTGCCGCCTCGCGGATCGCGGATGCGCACCAGCGCGGTGTAGTCATTGCGCACCGACGGCTGTTGCAGCACGTCGACGTCGCCGCGACCGTTGGCGATATGCGCATCGACGTTGCCGACGACGCGCGGCAAGTCGTCGCGTTGCTCCAAACGCGGGGCGAACGACGCGTCCAGTCCGCTGGCGCGGGTCTCGACTTGCCGCCCATTCACTTGGATCACGACTTCTTTATCGATGGTCCCGTTCCAGGTGAACAGTGTGCGGTCACGTTCACGTTGCTGCGCTGGACCGAGCGAGAGCGCCGCCTCCTGCGCGGCGGCCGGGGAGGTGACAAGCACGCTGAGGGCGAACGGTGCGACGTACAGGGTCCGACGATGCACGAACATGGGGCCTCCTGAACTTGATGCTGACCGACAAGGCCAACCCGCCAATGTGGCGGTGGTCACCCGTTCAGGAGGCATCAGCAGTGCCAGCCTCGCGCCCCTTCACGCTTCGCCACGCGCAAAGTGTTAAGCTCCTATCATCCAAGGCGTTAGCGTTCCAGAACTGATCTGCGCGAAGGTCTCACGCGTCTGACATGTCACCCATTGAGGACATATCCACGACCATCGCGCATGACGCGGCAATGTGCGGAATCCCGACATTGATCGTTCACTGAGATAGGGCAAAACGTTTCTTCTCTCGGCACGGCCGTATGATGGACCGCGATAGCGTATCTGGTGTCTATCGGGAAGTATCTCCTCTGCGTCGTTCGGCGCGGCATCTTTCTTTCTCGTCTGCGCACAAAACCCTCTTACTCTTTGCTGTGTCCAACGTGGGTGCATCGCGCAGGGACTCCACAGCGCAGGCGAGTCCGGTGATCTCGGCATGAGTCGCCGGACGCGTCTCCAACGACGGGCGATGGCCGGCCTGTTGAGCGTCGCCGCTGTTGGCGCGGCGTTCGCGCTGGGCGCGCGCTATGGGGCGGACCGCGTGCGTGCGGGTGACGACTGGACCGATGGTCGCCTGTTGTCGACGGCGATCGATTCGGTGCGTGCGAATGCGCTGGACTCACTGCCAAGTGAAGAGCTGATCCGGCGTGCAGTCTCAGGCATGCTGAACGAACTGCATGATCCATACGCGGCGATGCTTCGTCCCGACGGGTACCGTGACTATCGCGGATCACTGATGGGCGAGAGTCAGGGCCTCGGTATTGCCTTGCGTCAGCAAGGGGAACGGCTGTCGGTACGACGCGTTGCAGCGGGGTCGCCAGCCGCGCTGGCGGGCGTGCGTCGTGGTGATCGGATCTTGTCATGGAATGGTGTGCGCGCTGACGATCCGACGTTGCGATTGCGTTCGGACAGCAATCGCGTGCTGGGTGACCAAACACAACTGGTGTTGCTGCGCGCACCCACCGATGACTCACTGCGTGTGAGTGTCCGCCGAACCAACTGGCACGCCCCGTCGATTACGGAAGCGGGACTGCTGACCGATTCCATTGGCTATGTGCGGCTTACCGCCATCACGTCACGCGCGGCCGCGGAGCTCGAAACATCGGTCGACCTGTTGCTGCGACGCGGCGCGCGATCGTTGGTGCTGGATCTCCGTGGCAACAGCGGCGGCCTGTTTGAAGAGGGTGTTCGGGCGGCGGCGCTGTTCCTGCCGCACGACGCGCTGGTCGCCTCACTGGACGGACGGGGCGGGGTCGCTCCACAGCCGTTTCGCGCCGCCCGTTCGCGTTGGCCGGCGTTGCCGTTGACGGTGTTGGTGGATGCCGGCACCGCGAGCGCTGCCGAGGTGATTGCTGCGGCACTGCGCGAGCATGGACGCACGGTGTTGATCGGCGCGCCGACATATGGCAAAGGGGTCGTGCAACGCATCGTGCGGTTGTCTCGCGACATCGCGCTGCGCCTGACCACAGCACGCTGGCTGACACCCACAGGGCGGGCGCTGGAGCGTCGCCCGGGACCGGGGCGCACCTTTGTGGGAGGACTGCGCCCCGATGTTCTTGTTGCGGACGCTGCGCTCCGCGATCCCTCGCAGCTTCCGCGCACGTGGAAACCGGCTGCCGTCCTGCAGTCTATTGAAGCGGCCGATAGTGTGGTGGCGGAGGCCACTCGCGACCAGTGGCCCGTGAGCGCCGATGTGGAGTCGAGTGTCCGCGAGCTGTTGCTGCGACAGGTCAAGACCCGGCGCACAGTGGGTGAGATTCCCAAAGCGGAGTGGCTTGACGCGACGACACGACTCGCGACGGTACGACTACTGGAGTTGCACACGCAGCATGAGGCGCTCCTGCGCTATGCGGTGCGCGAGGATGCACCCCTGAGAACGGCGGTGTCGCTGCTCACGGCGTCACAGCCGGTGCTCGCTGCGCGCCGCGGACTCGGCGCAGTCGACGCGCGTTCCCACTGAGCGTTCGGATGATCGCTGGATTGCTGGAGGTCGTGCGCCGCGCGGTGCGCCTGCCGGTGCGCGCCCCGCTTTCGCTCGCCGCAACGTGCGTCGCAACGTTTTCTGCTGCGATGATCGTCCAATCGGCACTCAGCGTAGCGGCGCGGGCGCAAGGCAGGGCCGAGAGCACGCCCGTAGCGGCCTCGAAGAATGCACGCGACGCGTGGCGTGATCCCGACGCCGACTCACTGGTGATGCGCGCCACGGCACGCCGGAGTCTGCAGCTGGCTGACAGTACACTGGAGAGCTATCGTGCCGACGCGCGCGGGTTTCTGGCGTTCCTGGCACAGCTCGGCGAAGGCGTCATCATCCCGCCGAAGGTCGTACAAAGTGAAGAGCTGGCGCTCACGATCGCGTGGTGGCAACCGAATCGCAGCGCGCAGCAGCTGGT
>JANOPS010000580.1:0-5899 GCA_031421995.1 Gemmatimonadaceae bacterium | reverse complement strand
CACACGGTGGCGAGGTGCCGCTGCACCGTCGACGTTGGAGTGGCGCAACTCGGCGATTGTCGGCGCGATGCTGCTGTTCATAGGCAACGGTGCCGTGTCGTGGGCTTCGAAGCGCGTGGATTCGAGCGTTGCGTCCTTGCTTGTCTCAACAGTGCCACTGTGGCTCGTGCTGTGTGAAGTCGCCCAGGGACAGCGCCCCAGTCTCGCGAAATGGGTTGGCGTCGCGATGGGATTCGTCGGCGTCGCGCTGCTGGTGTGGCCGGCTGATGGGGAGCTGTCGCACGCCGCGGTAGATCCGCTGGGCGCCGTGGTCCTCTCGATGGGATCTCTCTCATGGACGGTTGGCTCGCTCTTTTCGCGATCAGCAAAAATGGCCAAACCGGCCGCGCTGGCGATTGCCATGCAAATGCTGGTTGGCGGTGCACTCCTGTTGGTGCTCTCGCTCGCGACCGGTGAACTGTCAACCCTCGATCGGGACGCGATCACCATGAAGTCAGTGTACGCGCTGCTCTATCTCATGGTCTTCGGGTCATTGATCGGGTTCAGCACTTATATGTGGCTGTTGTCCGTGGCGACGCCTACGGCGGTGGGAACGTACGCCTACGTCAATCCGGTGGTGGCGGTGTTGCTGGGTGTGCTGTTCGCCGGGGAGCGCCTGCCGCCGCGAGCGTTCCTGGCGATGCTTGTGATTGTGAGCGGCGTGGCGACGGTGAGCCTGAGTGGAAGGCGAGGGCGCGGCAAAGGAGATCCGGAAACTGATTGCTAGTATTGCACGCGAGTTCTGCATGGCTGAGCATGACGTTGGGCTTTCCCCAGCCAATCACCGTGTGGCGCCACCATAGCGGCAAGGGCGCAGTGCCCTCGCACGCGTTTCGCCACTGGCGTGTAGCCGTTCGATCTTGGTTCAGGCATCATGGATCACAAAGTCTGCTACCAAGATCCGACTTCTTTTTCCACCGACGCGAGAATGCCGTTCGTTCGACCGCGCGGCGACGAGGCTGATCGTGGCGCGACTGCTGCCTCATGCGCCTTTTGCTTTCTCTCCCAATCGATCATGTAGTCGCGTGTGATGGACAGCGTATCGACTTTTTTTGTGAGCTGGATCTGAAAGACCATTAGATCCCCATAACGGAACGAGAGCTCGGACGCAGAGAGATAGAAATCCCACATGCGGCAAAAGCGCTCGTCATAGATTTGGGCAATACGGTCGCGGTTGGTGAGGAATCGCTCGCGCCACACCGCTAGTGTTTTCGCATAGTGAAGGCGTAGCACCTCGATATCAGTTGACCACAAGCCCGACTTTTCAATAGCTTGCAGCACTTCGCTCATGGACGGCACATACCCTCCCGGGAAAATGTACTTGCGCGTCCAGGCATTGGAGAGCGTAGGTGGATTCGAGCGGCCAATCGCATGGATCACGGCGACACCATCGTCGGTCAACAGACTGCGAACTTTGTCAAAAAACTCTTTGTAGTGGTCGACGCCAACATGTTCAAACATGCCGACCGAAATGATGCGATCAAATGGACCTTCCACATCGCGGTAATCCTGCAAACGAAATTCGACCTGATCCGCCACACCTTCCTCTACGGCCCGTCTTGATGAGGTCGCAAACTGCTCTTCGGACAAGGTCACGCCGGTTATCTGTGCGTCGCTAACCCGGCCGAGATAGAGCCCCAATCCGCCCCATCCGGAACCGATGTCGAGAACCCGCATGCCCCGACCCAGTACCAGTTTCGACGCCAGATGGCGCTTCTTGCTGAGCTGGGCCTCTTCCAAGCTCATATCTTCGTTCTCGAAGTAGGCGCACGAGTACTGCCGATCCGCATCCAGGAAGAGGCTATACAGTTCCCCGGAAAGGTCGTAGTGATGGGCAACATTAGCTTTGGCTCGGCCAATGGGATTGAACTGCTGTACCCGACTCATCACTGCTCGAAACGCAGCAAGATTTCTGAAGAAGGAGAAGGTGTGCTGTCGCCCCATGTTTATGGTGAAGAACAACAGCAGGTCGTGAATGTCACCATCCTCAATGAGGATGTCGCCATCCATATACCCTTCGCCAAGTGCGAGAATGGGGTTCAACAAGAGCCGCTGTTCAATGCGTTTGTTTGACAGACGGATGGTGATGTGTAGATCGGGTGACGTCCGCTTGTCGCCAAAGGCATGGTGACGTCCCGTTGAATCAATCAGGACAAGTTGCCCTTGGCTGATAATGCGCTTCAGAATACGCGACAGAAGCATCCCAGTCCTCGCAAGCTCTCCCGGTAGGCACGCTGCTTAACGGGAAGCCGGTCAGTGGTGGATATCGGCAGAAAAAAACGGGCCTGTGGTCGGGGCAGTCAGGCACCGTTACGTGGTTGTACCGTGCGCGTAACGCTTTACTCGCGTTTCGGACGCCGCATCGGCTTTGAGCATATCCAAACAATTGAAATTCGGTTCCGCTCGGCGTGAGCGAGGCCATCTGAAGAACATGTTCTGCTCGGCGTCTGACAAGAACACGAGCGAGCACGACGAGAGACCGTCGGGAACTAAACGTTGAGGCTACGAATACTTCCTCGACAACGAACACTTGCACCCACGCCACTCTCGACGCGGTTATGAAAGACACCACGCATTTCGACGTCATCATTATCGGCAGCGGGGCTGGCGGCGGCACGCTGGCCTACGCACTCGCGCCATCGGGCCTGCGAGTGCTCATCCTCGAACGCGGCGACTATGTGCCGCGCGAGCCTGAGAATTGGAGTACGCTCGAGGTCAACAAGAAGGGACGCTACGGGACCAAGGAGGAATGGCGCGATAGCAAGGGACGCGTGTTGCATCCGCACACCAACTACTACGTCGGTGGCAACACCAAGTTCTACGGTGCGGCGCTGCTCCGCCTTCGCCGCGAGGATTTCGGAGCGCTTCGGCATCACGGCGGCGTGTCGCCAGCGTGGCCCATCACGTATGATACGCTCGAGCCGTACTACGCGGCGGCGGAGCGCCTCTATCAGGTGCACGGATCGCGCGGCGTTGACCCGACCGAACCGACAGCGTCGGGTCCATACCCGTTCCCGGCTATCAGTCACGAGCCGCGCATTCAACAGCTCGCTGATCATTTCACCGCGCTCGGGCTGCATCCCTTTCACACCCCGCTTGCCGTCCGCCTCGACGAGAGCGACCGGCGGAGCAGTCCCTGCATTCGGTGTGCGACGTGCGACGGACATCCGTGCCTTGTCAATGCCAAGTGCGATTCACAAGTCATGTGCGTGGACCCGGCGCTGGCGCACTCGAACGTCACCCTGCTCACTGGCGCGCTGGTACGGCGGCTCGAGACGTCAGAAACCGGCCGTGAGGTTAGCAGCGTCGTCGTCGAACGCGATGGCGTGACCGAACGCTACTCCGCTGCCGTCGTGGTGCTCAGCGCAGGCGCGATCAATTCCGCGGCACTCCTCCTGCGGTCAGCGAATGCGCACCATCCTACGGGAATAGCAAACCGATCGGACGTCGTGGGACGGCACTACATGGGGCATGTGAACTCGGTGTTGATGGCGATCTCCAAGTGCCCGAATCCGACGGTGTTCCAGAAGACACTCTCGCTCAACGACTTCTATTTCGGTTCGCCAGACTGGGAGTTCCCATTGGGACACATCTCCTTCGTTGGCAAGCTGGATGCGGCGACGCTTTCGGCGGGCGCCCCGGCCATTGCACCGAAGTGGACGCTTGATCTGATGGCGAAACACTCGCTGGACTTCTGGCTCACCTCCGAAGATCTCCCCGACCCCAACAACCGGGTCACGCTCAATAAAGACGGACATATTACGCTGTCGTACACGCCGAACAACCAGGAAGGGCACAAGCGCTTGCGCGCGAAGCTTGAGGAGTTGATGCGTCGGCAGCCCCCGTGTCCCGTCCATGGCGCGGAGTGCCACGAAGGCGTCTTCCCGCGGAGCCTCTTCCTTGGCGAAAATATTCCGCTTGCCGGCGTCGCGCATCAGAACGGCACCATTCGCTTCGGGGAAGACCCGCTTACCTCCGCATTGGATGTGAACTGTCGGGCTCACGACGTCGAAAACCTCTACGTGGTGGATGGGTCGTTCTTTCCGTCGAGCGGGGCGGTGAACCCTGCGCTGACCATCATGGCCAATGCCCTCCGTGTTGGTGATCACCTGCTGGAGCAATTCGGGCGAAGCGCGCCGTCTGTTACATCCCGCGCAACGACTGGGGTCGCGTGACCGCGTCAACGGGAGGGCTCATCCGCGCAAAGTGTCTTGCGCTCGCGCTGTTGTTCCTGCCGCTGGTGGGCAAGGGCACTGCGGGGCAGGCGACACCGACACGTCCTCGGGCGACGGTACCTGCAACACCGTCGCGCGGGAGCCAATCGATTGGCGTTCCGATCGGTGTGCAGGACGTGCCCGCCATCGGCATGACCGTCTCCGATATGGACCGCTCGATCGCGTTCTATCGGGACGTGCTCACCTTCCGCGTTGAGTCCGACATCGAGGTCGCCGGTGATGCCTTTGAGCATCTCTCTGGGGTGTTTGGTGCGCGAGCGAGGATCGTGCGTTTGCGTCTGGCCGATGAGATCATCGAATTGACGGAGTATCTCGCGCCGCGCGGACGTGTCATCCCGCAGGATGCACGCAGCAACGACCGCGATTTTCAGCATATCGCGATCATCGTGCGCGACATGGACAGCGCGTACGCACGGCTCCGCGCGGCGCGAGTCGAGCATGCATCTACCGGTCCGCAGCGCCTTCCCGACTCGAATCCCAACGCCGGCGGCATCAAGGCGTTCTACTTCAAAGATCCCGATCGGCACGTGGTGGAAGTGTTGGAGTTTCCGCGCGGGAAGGGTGACACGAAGTGGCACCGCGAAGTCGGTGACACCCTCTTTCTCGGTATCGACCACACGGCCATCGTGTCGAGCGACACCGACCGCAGCCTCGCATTCTATCGCGATGCGTTGGGAATGCGGGTTGCCGGCGCGAGTGAGAATTTCGGTTCGGAGCAGGAGCACCTGAACAACGTATTTGGCGCCCGACTCCGCATTACCGCGCTGCGGGCCCCCGCGGGCCCCGGTGTCGAGCTGCTCGAATACCTCGCGCCGACCGACGGACGTGCCTTTCCTACAGATGCAAAGGCCAACGATGTAATCCACTGGGAAACAACACTCTCTGTCGCAAGCGCGTCAGCGGCCGCCGAGCGGTTGCGCATAGCAAGGGCACCCTTCGTCAGCACGGGGGTGGTCGTGTTGGCGGACCGACAGCTGGGTTTCAGCCGCGCGGTTGTGGTGCGAGATCCGGATGGCCACTTCGTTCGTTTTATCGAGGTGCGCTGACTGCCGTCCAACGCAACGCTGCGCACCAACGCGCTGAGTTGGACACAGGAGTTACAAAAAACTACTGCGTGAAATTCCATCGTACGTCGGTGCATGCACGTGTGGATGCCACCGATTGCGTCTTCTCTTCCCCTCAGGAACTCCTCTCATGCTTCGGCATTCGCTTGTCACCGTCGCTGCTGTACTGCTCGCGTACGCGCCGCTCGGGGCGCAGATCACGGCCCCCCGTCACACATTGACCCTTGATGGCGCGCGCCGCGTGATTGCGGGCGCGGTCGCCGAGGCGAGGCGCCTGAACACGACGGGCGTGATCGCGATTGTCGATGATGGCGGCAATCTCATGGCGCTGGAACGCCTGGACAACACGTTCGCGGCCGGTGCCAACATTTCGATTGGCAAAGCCCGCACGGCGGTGCTGTTTAAGCGTCCAACGAAGGTCTTTGAAGACATCATCAAGGGCGGCCGCACGGCGATGGTTGCGTTGAACGACTTCACGCCGCTTCAGGGCGGTATTCCGATCGTCGTTGACGGTCAGATTGTGGGCGGAGTGGGCGTCAGCGGGGCCGCGAGCGCTCAGCA
>JANOPS010000579.1:0-3824 GCA_031421995.1 Gemmatimonadaceae bacterium | reverse complement strand
CACACGGTGGCGAGGTGCCGCTGCACCGTCGACGTTGGAGTGGCGCAACTCGGCGATTGTCGGCGCGATGCTGCTGTTCATAGGCAACGGTGCCGTGTCGTGGGCTTCGAAGCGCGTGGATTCGAGCGTTGCGTCCTTGCTCGTGTCCACAGTGCCGTTGTGGCTGGTGCTGTGCGAAGTGGCGCAAGGACAACGGCCCAGTCTTGCCAAGTGGTGTGGCGTCGCGCTGGGCTTTGCCGGCGTCGCCCTGTTGGTGTGGCCCGCCGACGGTCAGCTGTCGCATGCGGCAGTAGACCCGCTCGGCGCCGTGGTCCTGTCGATGGGATCACTGTCATGGACCATTGGCTCGCTCTTTTCCCGATCGGCGACCATGGCCAAACCGGCTGCGCTGGCGATTGCCATGCAAATGCTGGTTGGTGGTGCGCTGTTACTCGTGTTGTCACTTGCTACCGGTGAGCTCTCAACGCTGGATCGTGATGCGATCACCATGAAGTCGGTGTTTGCGCTGCTCTATCTCCTCGTCTTCGGGTCGCTGATTGGATTTAGCACGTATATGTGGTTGCTGTCGGTCGCGACACCCACGGCGGTGGGGACGTACGCGTACGTCAATCCGGTGGTGGCGGTGCTCTTGGGTGTCGCGTTTGCCGGAGAGCGCCTGCCGCCACAAGCGTTTGTGGCGATGCTGGTGATTGTGAGCGGGGTGGCGATGGTGAGCTTGAGTGGCAGGTGGGGGCGCGGTAAAGGCAATCCGGAAACAGCGTCGCGCTAGCGGGCGAACCGCGGTTGCCGCCCTACCAACCTCATACCGGACCTTCAACTCGACTCAGGAGATGGCCATGAGCGTACTCCGTCAGCTATGCTGGTTCTTTGCCGCCACATTGTCGCTTGCGCTATCGGGCGCGGCCGACGCACAGCCTCCGGCACCCCCACTACCGTGCGCCGCGTGGCTTGCGACACTCTCCGCGGGCGCGACCACTTATGCCGAGCGTGAGGTGCTGTACAACATCACACGGTGCGACTACTCGCCGAGCGTTATCCTTGCGGCACGCGAGCAGGGACTGCGTGCGTTTCTGGATCGAAGCGATGCGGGAAACATTGATGTCTACCTCGTGCACCTTGAGGCAAACCATGAAGGCTGGATTCGCGTAAACCTTGTGCCGTTACTCGCATCGAGCGTCGTTGACAAGGGCCGGACGACGTATTTCAGGGGGCGCCTAATGTTGACTCTTGCTACCGAACTCATTTCGCATCAAACACCAACGAAGCGAGTGTACGCGCCAGAGCCTGGAGAAGAGCCGGCGGGCGCCGCACGCTGCACTACCGGCGGCAGCCGCACGCACTCGATTCCCACGCGCCTCCTGCAGCCTGACGTCGACCGGATTCGGATCATCGCGCAAACCATGATTGCCGATTCCACCGAGGGGCCCCAGCTCCGTATGGCGGCGAGATGCCTCTTCAGCGCGGCCAGTACTCCAGACAGGTCGCCGTACTAGGCGAGGCGAGCTCAGCCATAAGAATCGACGAACCAGACGAATCTTGGCGCCGGAGCGCTGCGTAGGGGGGCACGTACCCACCACCACACCCCGGAGACCTAGCCCCATGCGCACCCATATCAAAATCGTTGCTGTCGTGAACCTGCTGTTCAGCGCCATGGGCCTTCTGGCGGCGGCCGGCGCGCTCTTTAGCGGTGTCTTTGGTTCCCTCTTCTCTGGCAGCCTGACCGTGGCCGTGGTTGGCTCGATTGCCAGTGTGGCGGCCGCCCTCGTCATCGGCGCGCTCAGCCTGTTCGGACTGATCGCCGGCTTCGGCCTGCTCAACCACCAGCAGTGGGCCCGCTACGTCATCATAGTCGTCTCGGCGATGCGGCTGTTCCGCTTTCCGATGGGCACCCTGTTCGGCGGCTATTCGCTGTGGGTGCTCACGCACCGCGAGACGCGCATGATCTTTGATTCGCACATGATGTAGTCCGGCGCGGGTGCCCACCACACGGACACGAGGGGACGTCGAAGAGACGTCCCCTTTGTCGTTGCGCGGTCTTCGATCCGTGCGAGCGGCGGCAGGAGCGAGCCAGGGCAGGTGATCAGGTAACCCACGAACTGGCAGCAAACACCACCCAGCCCTGCGGCGACTCGACAAACCACAGATCGTATCCGTTCGCGTACCCGCCCGAGCGCGCGCCGCTGCGGGCAAAGAGCGTCGTAAACGTCACCGCAATGCGAAAGAATGGCCCTGATTGCCGCACGGTGCCTACGTGCGTCGTGGAGCCTGTTGTGCCCGACACGAACGACCAGCCCTTCAGCATCGGCGCATGCCCCAGCGCTGTTGCACGCTCACGCACCGCCACCGGAAGCGAGTCCATGCTCAGAAATCGCGGAATCGAATCGACCTCGGGCGGCGCCGCAAAGAAACCGCGGCTGGTGTTCGCGTCGGCAACAAAGGCCAGCGGCTGACCACCAAACAGGGATTCGACGACCCGCATGCCGATACGCGCCGCGATGGAATCCGGTGCGAGGCCGCCGATCGGCGCTTCGCCGCGCTGGCGGCCGGTGATCTGCTGTATCGCGATGCGGCGCTCCTCGCTGGGCGGACCGAGCACGAGCGTCTTCAGGGCGCTCGCGGAAAACACCGAATCGCCGATCGACATCAGCAGTAGTGCAAACAGTGCACGGGTGGAGTCATCCGAGGCTAACGCGCGCCGCGCGCGAAATGCGCTCGCGTACGACAGTCCCGTGCGTTGCTCTGCGAAGCGAATCGCCTTCGCCGCCAGCTCACTCACCGTGATCGGGCGCGGGCGCACACCCGCCGCTGGTTGGCCAGCTGAGGCCATCGGCGTGGCCGCGCGCGCTCGCAGGTAGGCGCTGTCTTCACCGATCAGCCAGAAGCGCCACGCCGACTGCGACGCGTCGGGAGTTGGAATGGGCGCCTTCGCGCTCGCGACCGCGTATGACGATGCCCCACGCGCGAACCAGAGCGCGCGCCCAGCCAGTAACGGGTTCGTGCGTGCGTTCGCGATGACGGAATCGGTCCATCCACGTGGCGTGGTCACCATCGCGGCCACCAGCGCGACCGCGCGGAGCGCCAATGACGCGGAGGGCGCGGTCGCGTCACGTGCCATCGCACGACAGGCCGCCGGTGTACAGATCGCGAAGTCGTTTGCGGCCGATAGCAAGACTGGCGGCGCGTTCAGCAAACCGTCGAACAGCGTCACCGCCAGCAGCTCGCGATCCACTCCCACGCGAAGAGCGGCGGTCGGACTGCGTAGCAGTCCTCGCAACCACCGGTAGTGTTCGGCCGTAATCGCACCCCGCGGCGCTCGATACAGATTGCTGGTAAGCAACTGCACGGCCGCCGCCGTGTCCCCGATCGCAAGAGACACAGCTACCATGCGTGCTTGCACTGCGGAATCGGTCGTAAAGCGCACTGGCTGCCGAATGGAATCGCGCACAGTGATCGACGGTTCTACGCGCAACCGTAAGAGAGCCGAATCGAGCGCCGAATCGCGAGCCTGCGCACGCAATGGCGTCGGCACGCTGCCCGTCCGCACCATATCGAACGGTTCACGCACCTGCGGTGGCGACACGGAATCCCGTACCGTGACCTCTCGCGTGCTGTATTCAAACGCCGGAAGATCGGCACTCCCGCCGTAACCATCGTCCACCTGACGGCGTCCGCGCAAACGCACGGTATCGCGCATCATGATTGTGCGTCGCGTACCGAGATCGACCACGCGAACGCCCACAATCGTTCCGTGCATCACGCTCGCAAACGTCGCGACGACAGGCGTGAATCTCGATGGCAAGAGGCCACGATGCGCATACACAATG
>JANOPS010000578.1:0-1813 GCA_031421995.1 Gemmatimonadaceae bacterium | reverse complement strand
CATGTAACATTCACCAGCCTTCGCGGCATATCAGCATGTGCCCCTTCCCTCACGTAGCACTTCGCCGGCCATTCGCCCCATGACGCTCACCGAGCCGACCGCGTCCGAGCTCGCCGAGGTCATCGCCAGCGCGCGTCATGGTTCACCGACTGCGCTTGGCATGCTGTATCGGTGGTTTGCGCCGGACCTGTTGCGCCTGGCAACCCGCCTTCTGGCGTCACACGCGGACGCCGAAGACGTGGTGCACGATCTGTTTGTCGGACTGCCGGAGCACCTCGCGCGATACGACGAACGTGGTCAGGTTCGCGCGTGGCTCCGCGCCACGACCGTTGGCATGGTGCGGATGCGCGTCCGGAAAGAGACCCGTCGCGCTGATGTCTTGGCGCGGGAGGTCACTGTGCCGCCGAGCGTCACGGGGGTGGATCCGGCCACACGTCTTGAACTGGAGCAGGCGGTGAATGCGCTGCCCGAGTCACTCCGATTGGTCTTCGTGTTGAAACAATGGGAAGGCTATTCGCACGATGAGATCGCCACGCTGCTCAACATTTCTGCTGGAGCCGCTCGTGTGCGGCACTCGCGCGCCCTTGACACGCTTCGCTCACATCTGGATCGCTGACCATGCGCCTCCCTTTCGCACATCCGTCGTTGGTCGAACTCAGCGCCTTTGCTGCTGATGAACTGTCAGCGCACACTCGCCGTCGGACGGCGACCCATCTCGCTGGGTGTTCGCGTTGTCAGGACGCATTACGATTTGTGCATCGAGTTGGCGCGCCGGGTGCTGACGCGGTGATGCCGGCGAGCGATGCGCTCTTGGCGCGCATTCACGCATCCCGAAGCGCCGGAACGCGGGCGATCCTTCCGGCCGTCGAGTCTCCCGCGTCGCACCACGCCTCGTCACACCACGCCGCATCGCATCCTCCCGCATCGCCGCGACGCTGGTGGAGCGTCGCCGCCGCGGCGCTGTTCGTTGTGGCGATCGCACGCGTGGTGATGCCGCGCGATGCCGTGGCCGCGAGCGACGATGGAACACTGACGCTGACCCCGGCGGTGGCACCTCCGGGCAGCAGCGTTCGCGTGCGCTATCTCCCGGCTTCCAATCTCTTTGTCGGAGCGCCATCGCTTCGCCTCCGAGCACGGCTTCGCATGCCTGACGATGAATCGTACATCGTGCCCGCATCACACCTCCGCACCGTCGCCACACTCACGCGCGCGAAAGATGGCGCCTTTGAAGGGACCTTTCGTGTCCCGGATTCTGTGGTGTTTGCCGTGCTGGCCGTCGAGAGTGTGGATTCGGCGAAGGTGGACGATAACGCGGGGCAAGGCTGGGAACTGCTCGTGGGCAACACCGAGCAACGGCCGCTGTTCGCATCGCTGTATCAGCGGTCTGAAGACATGTTCGGCCGCAGCTGGGAGGAAGGATACGCGGCAGCACGTCGCGCAACCGAGCTGTACCCGGACTCGATCCGTGGGTGGAGACAGCGACAGTTTTTCGAGCGGCAGCTCCTTTCCGGTGCAGCTGGTGACAGCACCACCGCGAAGAGTGAAATCGCGCTCGTCGCGCTCGTCGCGCGCGCTAAAGCGGCATCCGCACTCAGTGCCCCAGATATGGAAAGCATCTACTATCGAGCCTACTCGATCGCCGCGAGCCCGGGAGCGACCGGTCGCGACAGCACCGAATGGCACTATTGGTGGACGCGCATGCTGCGCGAGTATCCCAAGCATGAGCAGGCCGCGCAGCGCTATGCGGTCTGGATGGATGTGAAAGCGTTGGGCAACACGAGAGCATTGGACAGCCTTGAGACGTTGTACCGCT
>JANOPS010000577.1:0-13374 GCA_031421995.1 Gemmatimonadaceae bacterium | reverse complement strand
AAGCGCCTGGTCGATTTCCACGAAATCGATGCCGTGGTGCAGGTAAAACCGGTCGTCTTCCGATGCCAATACGGCGCGGCGCAAATTGGGCGAGATTTTATCGCGCGCCACAGTGATGTGCCGCGGCCACAACGGACGCGCACCGCTGACCAGCCGACCCGCCGTTTGCTGGATCATGACCGCCGTGAGCGGCGGCTGCACGACGGCGAAGAGCACCACGAACGGGATGGGCAGTATCAGCAGGAACGCGATCAGCAAGACTGCGCGCCGCAGATGCTTTCGCCACCCGTGACGTTTGGACGGCTCTCCGATCGCCGTGGCGCGTGCCGTTCTCGGGGCGCTCACGGTTCGAGGAGGTGCGGTGGTGTGTCCGCTGGCTGACGGCGCCACCGGCGATGCTGCCAGAAGTACTGCGCCGGATATCGACGCACGTACGCCTCAAGCATCTGCGTATACGACAACACAATCGTGTCGATGTCCGTTTCCTTCTCGCCGGTGGGGTGCACCGGCACCGGATCAATGAGCACCGCATATTTGCCACTCTGCTCGCGCACGATCGCGACAAACAGGACTGGCACGCCAAAGCGCAAGGCGAACACCGCCGGTCCGCGCGGCGTTTTCGCGGGACGCCCGAAGAAGGGCACAAAGGTGCTGGCGAGGCCGAGTGCGTCATGATCGCTCACAAAGGCGACGCAGCGATTGTCGCGCAATGATCGCGGCGTTCGTCGCACGGCATCTTTGTCATGAATCACCTCCATCCCGATCTTGCGTCGCGTGCGGGTGACGTACGCCTCAAAGATGGGATTGGCCATGCCGCGCGCGACGACGTCAATGGGGACACCGCGCGCGGCGAAGTACGCGCCGCCGAATTCCCAATTGCCGAGGTGGCCGGTCACGAGAATAATACCGCCGCCCTTCGCCAATCCTGCCTCAACATGGTGCCACCCCTCCACCCGCTCCACGCGCTCGAGAATCTCAGCAGCGGTAGTGCCTGGCATAATCGCCGTTTCAATGGACGTGCGACCCAGGCTGTCATACGACGCCGCGGCCAACTGTTGTACGTCCGCGGGCACCAGGTCGGGGAATGCCGCCGCGATCTGTCGTTCGACCACGCCGCGCCGAATGCCAATGGGTTTGTAGATCAGGCGCGCGATCCGCCCGCCAACCCAACTCGCTCCACGCCAGCCAATGAGTCGGAGGAACCCGACCACGACGCGCGTGCCAGCGTACTCCACTCGATGGGACAGCGTCGGGGTTTTAGCAGTCTCAGGCATGTACCTATAAAGATAACGCCGACCGCGTCCATGACTCTGGCGGCAGGTCGATTGGCGGCTATGATACGTAGGTGAGCCTCGACCTTCAACGCGCCATCGCACCTACGCCACCCCACGGAATCGCGACGCCGTCATCGGTACCGATCCTTCCCGGTGATCGGTCGGTCGTCCAGTTGGCGCAGATTGGCCTGATTCTCAACGCCGTCCTCGCTGCGGTGAAGCTGGTCGCTGGTCTCGTGGGGAACTCGTACGCGCTGGTGGCCGATGCCATCGAGAGTTCGACGGACATGATCGGCTCGCTGGTCGTGTGGAGCGGGCTGCGGATTGCGAGCCGCTCACCCGATGATCGTTTTCCGTTCGGCTACGGGCGTGCCGAGCCGTTGGCCGCTGTGGCGGTCGCCGCGCTCATGTTCGGGGCGGCGACAGGTATCGCGATCGAGGCCATTCGCGAAATCCGACTTCCACACCACGCGCCGGCGCCGTTTACCCTTGCAGTACTCGCGGTCGTCATCGTGGTGAAAGAACTGATGGCGAAGCGCGTCCTTCGTGCAAACTCGGTGCGAGCAAGCGTGGTGGTGCATGCGGACGCGTGGCATCATCGAGCCGACGCGATCACGTCGGCCGCCGCGTTCCTTGGCATCAGCGTCGCGCTTCTCGGCGGGCCGGGGTGGGAGTCGGCCGATGACTGGGCCGCCCTCGTGGCCGTGCTGGTCATCTTCGCCAATGGCGCGGTGCTCGTTCGCAAAGCGACGCTGGACTTGATGGATCAAGCGCCGGATGCGCCGCTGTTTGATGCTATCGCGGCGGCTGCGCGTACCACACCTGGTGTCCTCGACATCGAGAAGCTGAAAGTCAGGAAGAGTGGCGCGCAGCATTACATCGATCTTCACGTGCAAGCCGACCCGGCGCTGTCGCTCCACGACGCCCACATTCTGTCCGGCTGCGTGAAGAGTGCCATCCGAGAGCGCGTCCCTACGGCGACCGGCGTGCTTATTCACATGGAACCCTACGAACCACGACACGCGCCATGACTGATTCTCTCGGTACGCCACGCATTCGCGAACTGACACGCGCAGAGTGCGACGTCCTCCTCACGCGGCAGCAGGTGGGACGATTGGCATTCACGTTTCGCGATCGCGTGGACATTGCCCCCATTCACTATGTCTTTGCGCACGGTCGGATTTACGGACGCACGCGCATCGGTGCCAAGGTGGGCGTGCTGGCGCATCATCCGTGGGTCGCCTTCGAAGTCGACGAAATTGAGGCCATGTTCACGTGGCGCAGTGTGGTCGTGCACGGTCGGGTGATCTTTCCCGACCCCGATGGTGCGCCGCAGGACCAACAGGCATTTCACGAGGGCGTCGAGGCCTTCCGCCGCTTGGTGCCCGAGGCGTTTGCCCCCGGCGACCCGACGCCCGACCGTGATCTGGTGCTCATGATCCAGGTGCACGAGGTGACTGGTCGATCGGCGACGACAGTGCACGGCGGAGACGCATCGTGAGTGGAGACGCGAAGGGCCTTTCGCTGCCTACGGCGCTGGCGGCACTGCGGCTGGATCCCGTCGATCGCGATGATCGGGTAAAACTGGGCGCCAAGGCGGCGCGCGTGGCCGAGTTGCCTCCCCGAGAGATGATAGCGGTCGCGACGGATCAACTGCTGGAACGACTGCACGATTTGCAAGAAGCGTTTTATGCCGACGGCCGACATGCGTTGCTGTTGGTGCTGCAGGGGCGGGATGCATCGGGCAAGGACGGCGTGATCAAGACGGTGTACGGCGCCTTCAATCCCACTGGGGTCACGATTGCCGCGTTCGGACCGCCCACAGCGCTTGAACTCCGACATGATTTTCTGTGGCGCGTGCATCAGGTGGTGCCGCCGCGCGGCATGATCGGCGTCTTCAATCGCTCGCACTACGAGGACGTGCTGGCTGTGCGGGTCCGCCAGCTGGTGCCCGAGTCGGTGTGGCGTGCGCGGTACGCGCAGATCAATGCGTTCGAGAAGATGCTGGCGGACAACGGCGTCATTATCCGGAAGTGCATGTTGCATGTTTCGCAGGACGAACAACACGCGCGTCTCAAGGCCCGGCTGGAGGATCCGCGGAAGAACTGGAAGTTCCGTCTGGAGGATCTGGACGATCGCGCGCATTGGGATGACTACACCGACGCGTATCGAGAGGCGCTCAAGGAGTGCAGCACGCGACGTGCCCCATGGTATGTGGTGCCGTCCGATGACAAGGGCGTGCGCAATTTCCTGATTGCGCGGATGCTGGTGGAGACGTTGGAATCGCTGGACTCACGATTCCCCGAGATCGATCCGGCGGTGCTCCTGGCCGCCGAGGGGTTCCGGTAGCGGGAGGAGGTGAGGGGGGTGGTCTGGCTGCGCTCGCGCGTTTAACTTGCCCAGTCTGTCCACTGGCCGTTGGTTCGCCGGTGTGGCGGGACGTGGCGCAGCCCGGTAGCGCACTTCCTTGGGGTGGAAGGGGTCGCAGGTTCAAATCCTGTCGTCCCGATGGTGTAGGTCAAGCTGGCAATCATGAAACGAGAGACGCACAAACGGGGGCCCAGCGGGCCCCCGTTTGTGCGTTCCGTGCTACGACGGCGGACCCATCACGGGGCGAGCCTCGTTGCCTGGGTAATGCGTGTCCGGCTGGATCGGCTTCACGCGCATCCCGACCGTCGGCTCGCTCTTCAAGAGGGCCAGCACAACCTCCTCGGCCGCCTGAATGCGCGCGCGCGCCTCGCCGCCGTGATACCCGAGCTGGTCGACATCGACGAGCTGCGCAGGAACAATCTCGATGACACCACTTGGGGCTCGAACGTGCCACTTGACCACTAAACCACTGCGGCTCCATCGGCGTCGACATTGTTGTCAACGAGAACGGGCCCACGCCGGCCGCGTGTGTGTGGGCGTTGCGGTGTCTCCCATCGTCGGCTGATGCAAGATCACCCACGCGGGCGATGGTAAACCGCATGACGCGCGGGAATCTTCCCTGCGTAGCAAGAGCGGCGGTCGGCGCGTCCGGTAGTCCACTACTCGTGAGGATAAGATCGTGTCCAACACTCTGAACCACAGCCAGGCATGGAGCGCGCGTCGCGGGTTGCGCGCGCGGGCGTTGAGCGCTGTACGCAGACTGCACGAGTGGGTCACGGCGCTCGTCGGTACTGTCCTCTTCGCGGGCGAGCCGATGGCGGTCGTATGGGATGATCCGCCGACGCCCGGCCTTGACCACGAGACCGCGGGCTCAGCGAGCCATCGCGTGGGTCGTCGTCGGACCTCGCGTATCCGACTGCGTGTGCATACGCCGTCGAATGGCGGTGCGCCGCTGGTTGTGCCCACGGGTTCCGTGCGTCCGTCCACGCGTCGCACGCAGCGCTGAGCGCACTCAGCGAGTGTGACGTCGTGCGGGGAACGTGCGAGGAACGTGCGGGGAACACGAACGGACTAGTCCCATCAGCTACGACAATTGTGCCGCTGTTGCATGTACTATCTCATCATCGCGTACGGCTGCGTGTCTGCGTTGCCAGCGATGATCGAGCGTGTTGACGTCTTCTTTTAACGGTAACTCACATGTCATTCATAGGTTTTTGTTCCAAAACTGTATGCGCCGCAGCGCTGCTGACTCCGATCATCGCATCGGCGCAGACGAACGGCAAGCGCGACTCCGCGTCCACGCGGGCCACCTCGCAGCAACGCGTGCGGGTCCAAAAAGACGTGCGCGGCGAGAATCAAGGCGTGCTGTCAAACACGGCGCGCGAAGACTCCATCGCCGCGGAGTCGCGTCGCATGGAAGAGATGGAGCGTGTCCGTCGCGAGTCCGCTGAGCGCGCCGCACAGGTCACCCGCGATTCTCTGGCGATGGTGGAGCGAACGCGCCTCGAAGCCATCGCCCGTGATGAGCGTATCCGTTTGGATGCTATCGCTGCGGCCACACGCGATTCGATCGCCCGCGTTGAAGCGCTGGCTGAGGCAGAGCGTGTGCGACGCGAGCAGCAACGTCAGTATCGCTTCCGCGGCACCGGCTTCTATGCCGGCGTTGCCGTTGGCGGCGTTGCACCGACGGGGAATCTGCAAAACCTGGGATACAACAGTGGGTTTAACGTGAACGTCCCCCTTGGATACCACGTGCAAAATCAGGTCTTCGGTGCACGCGTGGATTTGGGGTACGCGCAATTCCGGGGTCGCGATTTCGCCGGCAAGGTGGCTGGCTCGACGCTCCTGCTGAACAACAACAATCCGAAGGTCCTTTCGGCGACCGCCAACGTTACCGCGCACCTTCCGTTAACGGCGTCTAAGAAGTTGAACGTCTATGGGGTCTCGGGCGTCGGCATCTACCAGTTTCGTTCCTTTGGTAGCAAATCGGCCCTCGGCGGCTTCTTTGGCAACGACATCACATCGGCAACGCCGGCGGAGTCCCAGAACGTTCGCAACAAGTTTGGTGCGCAGTTCGGTGCTGGACTCGAATATGCGATCGGCCCCGCAGCGCTGTACATCGAATCGCGCGTCGTCAATGTGTTCGCGAATCGCAAAGACAACGTGCAGCTGGAAGACTTCTTCGGCTCCAACCGCGGATCGAACGTGCGGTGGGTGCCGCTCATGATCGGCATGAATTTCCGGTGAGTTGGTCCTCGGAACGTCTATCGGCGTTTCGGACGATGAGCGCCGCCGCGTGAGCTCGCGCATGCGGTACCTGCTGGGGCTGTGCCTGGGTTTGGCAGCTCCGGTCGGTGCGCAGCTCCCCGCGGACTCTACGTATTTCGTGCTCTCCGAGCAGGCGCAGTTTGTGGTGTCGGTGCGTGCCCGAACGCTGTGGGTGATTGACGGTGGTGACACGGTGAAAACGATGCCGATCGCCGTCGCGTCAGGGCGGGTACTCCGGTACGGCGGCCGCGAGTGGCGCTTCGTCCTTCCGCGAGGCGAACGGGTCGTGCGCAACAAACGCGCCGACCCCGTGTGGATACCGCCGGATTGGCATTACGCAGAAGCCGCGAGTGCGCTTCAGTTGCGGGTACGGACGTTGCCCACGGCCGGGTATCGGATACGAGACGGGCGACGACTCGTGGTGCGCGATTCAGTCGCTGGGCTGCTCACGTCCGACGACGGGTTCTTCGACGCGCTGCCAACGGATGAACATCTCATTTTCGACGGCATTTTGTTCATTCCTCCCGTCGCGTCGTACAATCGCCGCGTGCATGGCGAATTGGGGAAGTACGCGCTCGACCTCGGGGACGGCTATCTGGTACATGGCACGCGTGATCAAGAATCCATTGGCACCGCGACCACGCACGGGTGCATTCGGGTGGCGGAGGCGGACCTGGACTGGCTCTACGCTCACGCGCGCGTTGGCGTGGTGGTGAGCGTCCGTTAGTCGACCGTCCCACAGGAATGACCCTTCGTCAGCCGAATGCCGGGTGGATGGGTGCGGCGCTGTTAGATATACTGCGCGGTGAGTGTCTGCCCACGGGGGGCGACCGATCTCTGTCCCATCGATCGATGTTGACGTTCGGCGCGCTCAAGGAGCGGTACCAGATGGATACGGCCTTCGGTGGTTCGGGCGCTGCGCCCGCACTCGCGATGGCCCTGGAGCGCATCGGCTGGCGGGCCGTGCGCGACCCGTCGCCGGAGGAGCTGTCGGGGGACCTGGCGCTCTTGGTCGAGGCCTGTGTGCGCGAGCATCGCGATGTGTTGGACTTGACGTACGCCATTGCCTCAACGCTTCGGCACGCGGGGCCGTTGCTGGATGGATCCCTCCCACCGATCGAGGCGTACTTGCCGGCCGCTGAAGAGGTGCTCCGGCGGTATGTCGCGCGCGATCGAGGGGATGGTCCTGACGCCTAGCCTTGCGTCGGCGCGCTCACTCCGGCAACATGCAGCCGACCCGCCACACGAGGCCTGCTATCTCGACTGAAACCGATCACCGAACACCGCCTTCCGGTCGCGACGTTGCGCCGCGCTCTGCACGTTTCTCCGGCATTCTCCCGTACGTGCAGCTCGCCGCGGGTGTCGTCATTGTGATCGCCGGGCTGCATGCCGCGCAAGTGATCCTGGCGCCCCTCGCGCTTGCGGTCTTCGTGGCCGCCGTCAGTTTGCCCCTCTTGTCGTGGTTGCGTCGCCTCGGCGCACCGATCGCCGTGGCGATTCCCCTCGTGATGATCGTTGATGCGACACTCGTCGCATTCGTGGGGTGGGTGGTGTTGCGGACCGTGACGGAATTTCGCATTGAACTGCCAGCCTATCTCATAAAGGCCCAGCGACTCGAGTCCGATGTGCGCGCGCTCGTGGGCCGATACGGGATCACCGTCCCAGAAGACTTCTACGCGACGCTCGTGCAGCCTGACCAGCTGGTGGCTGCCGTCACCGCCACAGCGCGCACGTTTGGCTCGGTGCTCGCCCTCTCCTTGCTCGTGTTGCTGTACGTCGTGTTTGTGCTGGCCGAATCGGTGCAGCTACCCTCCAAGATTCGAGCGGTCCTCGGACCGGGTGCAAGGGCCCTCAGTGCGGGCGCGGACGTCTTGTCCAGCGTGCAGCGTTATCTCGTCCTCAAGTCTCTTATCAGCCTTGCGACGGGTGCCTGTGTCGGTGCCGCGGCCGCGGTCGTCGGCGTGGATTTTGCGCTCTTCCTTGGTCTCTTCGCCTTTCTGCTGCACTTTATCCCGACCGTTGGTTCGGTGGTCGCAGCCGTTCCAGGCATCCTGATCGCGCTGCTGCAACTGGGACCGGGTCCGGCGTTGGCGTACGCCAGTGCGTATCTCGTGGTGACGATTCTGATCGGTAGCATTCTTGATCCGATCTTGACTGGACAACAGCTTCGCTTGTCACCGATCGTGGTGTTGGTGTCGCTGGTGTTTTGGGGATGGACGTGGGGTCCGATAGGCGCGTTTCTGTCGGTCCCGCTCACCATTACGATGCGTATGGTAATGGAGCGCGTAGAGGCGCTACGACCGTATGCTGCGCTCCTCGGACCGATCGATGGGCGTCCCTCCGTCGAACCCGGGTAGGGTGGTGCAAGACACGCTGTTCGCGCGCGCTGCCGACGTGTGGCCGATGCTCCTCTCGACGGTGCATGTCACTGCGGCCGTGGTAGTGACCATGCATGCGGTGCTCGGCCGTCGCGATGTGCCGGCAGCGATTGGATGGATTGGGCTGGCATGGCTTGCGCCGATCATCGGCTCGCTGGTGTACCTCGCCTTTGGCATCAATCGCCTTCAGCGGGCGGCTCAAGTGCTCGCCTATCCGCCGATCGTCATGCGACCGCCGGTGACACCGCGCGACCGATTGGCCGGGTTTCGTCGCGGCGACAATTCGGGCACTGAGGTTGTTGCGGCGGCCGACGCCTTCGCTATCGACCATCCCGTGCTGACGGCGCTGAACGCGCGCCCGGAACTGCGAGGGCTGATGCGCCTCGGCGAGTCTGTCACGGGCAACCCGCTCATCCCCGGCAACCGCATTGCGCCGCTCGTTGACGGGGATGACGCCTATCCGGCGATGTTGGCGGCAATCACCAGCGCCAACCGCTCTATCGCGCTGTTGTCCTACATCTTTGATGCCGATCGCGTTGGACGCACCTTCATCGACGCACTCGTGGCGGCGCGCGCGCGCGGCGTGGAAGTGCGCGTGCTGGTCGACGACGTCGGCTCACGCTACTCCCGCCCAACCATCTGCTCGCTGCTTGAGGAGGTCGGTGTACGCGCCGCGGCGTTTCTGCCCACGCGTACGGCGAGCGTGTTGCGCTACGCCAACCTGCGGAATCACCGAAAACTGCTCGTCGTCGATGGTCGGGTGGCGTTCACCGGCGGCATGAATATTCGGGAGGGGCATCGGCTCTCGCTCGATCCGCCAAGCCCTGTGCGATGCCTGCATTTCGTGATCGAGGGTCCGATCATCGCGGACATGTTTCGCGTGTTCGCGCTGGACTGGGCGTTTACGACGGGCGAGACGTTGAGCGGCGACGCGTGGGCGATCGATGCAACGCCGCGTGGGGAGGTCGTGATGCGCGGCGTACCGAACGGCCCGGATGCTGATATCGAGAACATGCCGGAGATGCTGCTCGGCGCGCTGGCGAGTGCCCGTGAGCGTGTCCGCATCATGACGCCGTATTTTTTGCCCGATGCACGCATTCGCAGCGCGCTCCGTGTGGCTGCCATGCGTGGGGTGTTGGTCGACATCATTTTGCCGTCCCGAAACAACATCCCCCTCATGGACTGGGCGACTACGCCGCAGCTTGAGGAGTTGCTGGAAGTGGGGTGTCATTTCTGGCGCACGCCAGCGCCATTCGATCACACGAAGCTCTTCGTGATCGACGGCTTATGGTCGTTGATCGGCTCCACGAATTGGGACCCGCGAAGCCTGCGGCTGAACTTCGAATACAATATCGAATGCTATGACCAGCGGCTGGCTTCACAACTCGAAGCGCTGGCCGAGTCGCGAATTGTTGGTGCGCACCGAGAGGAACTCTCCGCCTTGCACGATCGTTCGTTCCTTGTCAAGCTCCGCGATGGTGTTGCGCGGCTGTTGTCGCCGTATTTGTAGGTTCGCTCCAACTCGTGCGTGCTCCTTCCGTTTGATTCCCACGCTCCCTACGCCCCACGTGTCATGACGAACTCGATGCTCAGCCTCGCTGCATGGATTGGGGGCACCAGCCTTGCGGCGATTTCTGGCGCCGTCACGGCGAAATCTGCGCAGCAGTTCTACGGCCAGCTTGACAAGGCGCGATGGGCGCCGCCGCCATGGCTCTTTGGCCCGGCGTGGTCGGTCTTGTACGTGTTGATGGCAGTGGCGGCATGGCGCGTCTGGAGCCGCTATGGCTTTGACGGTGCGCGCAACGAGCTGATCCTGTACGCGGTGCAACTCGCGCTCAACGCTGCATGGTCGTGGTTTTTCTTCGTGCTGCGCAGTGGCTCGCTGGCGACGCTCGAGGTCAGCGCGCTCCTGACGTCGGTATGCGCGACCATGGTCGCCTTTGGGCTACGCGACCCCATCGCGGGAATGCTGTTCGTTCCGTATGCACTGTGGGTGTCGTATGCGACGACGCTGACCGTTTCGGTATGGCGTCGGAACCCGGCGTTACTTGGGTAGCATGCTGTTGGACGCGACTGGACGCTACTGGACGCGGAACAGGTAGCTCATCTTCGTGAAGAACACATCCCGCGTGCGCTGCAACCGCTCCGGGCCCGAGGGTCTGTTGGCCGCGAGCGCGTCGCCGTATCCCACGAAGAACACGGTGCCCGGTGTCGGCAGGAAGGAGAACAGCACATCGAGTCGCGCACGATTGCGTTCGAAACCGAGTGCGCGCGCGTAGGTCCCATTGGTGGCACGCAGGTACACGGGGAGGGCGGTGCGTGAATCGTCGCGAAGGGAGTCCTGCCGCGTGATCGCGTATTCCCCAATGACACGCACGAACATCTGGCGCGTGACCTGATACTCTGCGCGCAGCCGTTGCGCACCGCGCGTCAGCACGCGTGTGCCGTCGGTCTTCCGATTGAAGGTGTCGTAGGTGAGGGTGCCCGCCATTCGCAACTGCGGAGTCGGGCGCACGGTGAGCGTGCTCTGCAGGCTGGTGATGATGGCCGAACTCCACTCCTGAAAGTTCTCATCCTGTCCGACAATGGCAAACGTGTTGAACGAGAACCGTTTGAACTCCGGTGTTGTGAGTGAGAGGACGACGTCCAGATTTTGGAGGTTCTTGGTGCCACTGTAGGCCAGCGTGTCCAGGCGCCCACCGGGCGTGCGCGGCACAAAAAGGTAGAAGGTGCGATAGAGATCCGGGTCGTAGCTGAATTCCTCCAAGAGCACCTGCGTCCCGATCTGCCATCCGCCGCGAAGACGCGTGTTGAGTCGCAGGTGGAGCTTGATGTCCTGCGCAGACCGTTGGTTGACGAGATCGTCGTAGCGCCAGCTGCCGCTGAGGAACACCTCTGGCGCAACGATTTCGACGCGCGCGCCCTTCTGGCCAAAGTGCGTGTATCGCTGCGTGAATCCCAGATTGGCGATGCCGGCACGCGCGATGAACCCGCTCTGTGCGTCGAAGTCCGTACCGATCGCATTGAACGAGAGCCGTGAGTAGTGCGTCCGGCCGTTCACGGTGGACGACACCGTCCACAGCGGCGAACGCGTGGTCACGGTATCGCGGCGGGTGGCACTCCCCGCCAGCTGCCACTGCGTAGACACAATCCCGCGCACAATCCGTCCGTCGACCCCCAGCACCCGATTCCACGCGTTCCCATCCACCTTGTCGGTGTAGACCAACCCCATTCGGCTCGTGGCGCCAAGGTCCCGCTGCAGTCGCAGAATGTTGAAGACCGGTGCATCGGCGCCCGTCACGGAGGCGTCTCTGTTGTCGATCGCCGAGAGAAACCCGATGTCAAATCCACGCTGCTTTCCGGTGAGCTTGGCGGAGGCCACCGGTTGGGTGATGCGACGCGTGTAGATCAGCCCGCTCGGCGCCGCGAACTGTTCCTGACTCTCAAGAAAGTACGGCCGTCGCTCGGCGAAGAAGATTGCAGTCCTGGGGTCGTACGTGAATTGGGTGGCGTCGGCCTCGACTTGGGAGAAGTCCGGATTCGCCGTACCGGCGAGCGTCAAGTTGCTCGTGATGCCCCAGCGGGCACTGCCGCCCAATTCCGGACGAGACGCATCGTAATCCCACCGTGCGGTGGTACGATTGGTTGTGCCCACGGCGCTGGACGTGATGGTGGGAATCACATCAACGGTCAATCCACGGCGAAGGTCTCGCAGGCCGGTCAATCTCCCGGCCTGCGCCAGAAAGCTGGCGTTGGCGCGGATGGCCGGTGCCCAGCTCTCTTCGTGCCCCGTGGCCTGCACGGTGCGAATGACGTGGAGCTGCCACTGCTGCTCGTCGCCAGCGCGATAGCGCAGGCTCTTGAAGGGGATGGACATCTCCACCTCAAATCCGTAGTCGGTGAGATGGCCTTTCGACTTCCAGACGTAGTCCGGGGCGAGATCGGCAGTCTCGCGCGTGCGGGCTGTCCCGCCAAAGAAGCCACCGCCGCCGGCGGACCCGGTCTCGTTGAGCACCCCATCGCTCTGGATGCCCAGCGGGTTTACCGCGAACAGAAGCGCTTGCCGACTGTCGGCGTAGGTACCCAGGAAAATCTGAATGTTGTCGTCTTGGGTGATCCGATCGCGATCGGCGAGGGTCGCCCGAACGGTCCCGGTTGGCGCGTAGGCGCGGATGCCCACGTGGAGCGCCGTGGCCGAGTACCAGACGAACACCTCCGTGCTGTCCTGCGCCGCAATCCCGTCGGCGGGGAAGAACTGGGAGAAGCCGGTAAGGAGGGCGGCATTCCGCCAAACCGGTTCGTCCAGTGCGCCGTCAACGAGGGGTGCACCGTCACGTCGTGGAATGGCGACTGCCAGCTGACCTCGCCGTCCGTCGAAGACGGGACCCTCATGTGCCTCGCCTGCACGGGGCGGCGTGGCGGCGCCAAGCGTCAAGGCGGCGAAGGCGACGGTGAGGAGCGGGATGGGCACGGGAGGGGCGGCGGAGGACAGTTGTGGCGGAAGGCGGAAACTAGGACCAGTGCGCTGCGTGCGGGAGCTGTGCCCGCATTACGCGCGGAATCGGTTTGCTTGGAGTCGCGTATGTCACAGTTAGTACATGACTTGAATTACAATGAAAGATGCATGTGAACTAGTACTATTCGTGATATAAATCGCCGAAACGCATGAGTATTGTGGAAAACACTCTTTCGCATTTTTTCTCGATGTATCATAATGCCGCAAGAATCTTCATACGCTTGTTGGCTCATCCGTTCTGTGATCCAAGAAAGCATCCACCCATCGGTCCACGCGTTATGGGCTATCTGAGATGTGAAGCATGCGGGGCGAAGGCGCTGTCGGCGGCCTCCACCTGCCCGAAGTGCTCGGCGGAGTTTGAGGTGTTTGACGCGCGCGGGACCCGCGTGACCCTGAAGCGGTGCTCGGGGTGCGGGATCATGCATCGTCAGGATCGCGCATGCCGTTGGTGTGACGCCAAAACGACCAATGTGTCGTCGGCCATCCGATCCGCCTCCGGAATCGCGGCCTTTGCCTTGATTGCCGTAGGCAGCTGGGCGGTCCGCGAACCAGCGGCGGACGCGCTCGC
>JANOPS010000576.1:0-15665 GCA_031421995.1 Gemmatimonadaceae bacterium | reverse complement strand
TCGGGTGAAGTGGGATCTGTTGCGAGATGCCGCGCTGTACGGGAGAACTGAGGAATCGCTCGTCCGAATTGTGATTCCGCTTCCCGAGGTCGTCGGTCAAGATGACGCGTCCAAAGAGCGCGCGCGAAGTGCCGATGCCCTTGTTGCCGGCATTGTGAAGGAACTGGTGCCCGCGGTGTATGCCGTCATGCCACAATTTCCTGGCGCATAGACGGCTTTCCCTGCTGGAACATACTGGCGAATAGGCATCGCAGCAGTCGAGAGTACCTCGGACTTCCCGCGCCCCGATCAGTGTGTCGTGGTCTCCCATAACTGGAATTTTCAAGAACGATGTCCTCAGTCAGCATCTTTGGTCTCGGCTACGTCGGCTGCGTGTCGGCCGCATGTTTCGCAAAGGAATCCCACGAGGTTGTTGGCGTTGACGTGAGCGAGGCCAAGGTCGCGATGGTGAACGGCGGCCGCAGCACGATTGTCGAGGAAGGGATCGCCGAGTTGATACAAGAAGTTCATTCGGCTGGTCGCCTTCGTGCGACAACGAGCGTCGACGACGCGATCGCTGCGACGGATATTTCCTTGATCTGTGTCGGTACGCCAAGCCGTACGAACGGCAGCATCGATCTGCGCTTTATCGAGCGCGTGTCCGAGCAGATCGGTGCGGCCTTAGCGGCCAAGTCCACGCGCCACACGGTGGTGGTGCGCAGCACGGTGATGCCAGGAACGATCGACGACGTGGTGATTCCTGCAATTGAGCGCGCGTCTGGTACGAAGCACGGGGACCGATTCGTGGTGTGCAGCAACCCCGAATTCCTGCGCGAGGGGACGTCCATCAAGGATTTCTATGATCCGCCGTTCACGCTCATCGGCGCCCACGAGCCGGATCACGCTGACGCGTTAGTCGCGTTGTATCAGGGAGTGCCCGCGCCGCTTCACGTGGTGGATGTTCGGGTGGCGGAAATGGTCAAGTACGCCTGCAACTGTTTTCACGGTGTGAAGGTCGGGTTTGCGAATGAGATCGGGAATTTGTGCAAGGCGCTCCAAGTGGACAGTCACGAAGTCATGCGGTTGTTCTGTGAGGACAAGAAACTCAACATTTCACCTGCCTATCTAAAGCCTGGCTTCGCGTTTGGCGGATCGTGTCTGCCGAAAGACCTTCGGGCGGTCGTGCACCGCGGTCGCGTTGAAGACATTGACATGCCGATGTTGGCAGGTCTGCTGGAAAGCAACGAGAAGCAGGTAGACCGGGCCTTCAAGATGGTACAGGCCGCTGGTTCAAAACGTGTCGGCGTGCTCGGATTGGCGTTCAAGGCCGGTACTGACGATCTACGAGAGTCTCCGATGGTGGCATTGATTGAGTTGTTGTTGGGGAAGGGATATCAGGTGGCGATTTACGATCGCGACGTGTCGCATGCGAATCTGGTCGGGGCGAATCGGGAGTACATTGAGCGTGAGATCCCGCATCTGTGGAGCCTGATGCATGAAACCATTGAGGGCGTATTGGGGCATGCCGAGACCGTGGTGATCGGCAACGGGTCACGTGAGTTTCGCCAGTTAAGTGGAGTACTCGGCCATCAGATGGTGATTGACCTTGCCCGCGCCTTTGACAAACGGCCAAGTGACAAGACGTATCAAGGAATCTGCTGGTGATTGCGTGCTTGGCTGATCACCTCGCATCGTGAGCCATCCGACGCACGCAGTACGCTCACTGCGCGTGGTTCACTGTATTGATTCCATGGCGGTATCGGGAGGCTCCGAGCTGAACGCCGTACGGACAGCATCCGCACTCAGGATGCGCGGTCACCACGTGACGGCGTTCACGCTCACCTCTGACACTGGGGGCATGAGTTCACGGTACGAGGCGGCCGGCATTCCGGTGCGTCGATTCCCAATCGACAGTCTCGTGGGGCGTCGCGCGATGCACGAGATCAAGCGTGCGAGTGCTGAACTCGCCGATAGCGGTGTTGATCTGGTGCACACGCATGATTTTTACTCGAACCTGATCATGGTGCTCGCCGCTCGTGTTGCTGGCGTCCCCGTCATCGCGAGCAAGCGATGGATCCAGTATTCGCATCGTCGCCACCTGTACACGGACCGGCTTGCGTATCGCTTGGCGAGTCGCGTGTTGGTCAATAGCCGTGAGGTGGGTGAATCAGCGCACCGCGAACAGGGTGTGCCCGCACACAAACTGGTGGTAATCCCGAATTTTGTTGACGCGGAGGTGTTTGACGGGGCACACCGGAGACCGTATTGGCGGACACATTTTGGATTCACCGCCAATGATCGGGTGTTGGGTGTGGTCGCGCAGTTGAGGCCCGAGAAGAATCACGGCCTGCTGCTGCGCGTGTTCAACGACTTGGCATCGAATCACTCCGACTTGAAACTTCTCATCGTCGGAGACGGCGAGCTTCGTGCCGGTCTTGAGCGTCTGGTGGCAGAGTATGGCTTGTCGGAACGCGTGGTACTTGCGGGCCATGTAGAACGGGCGTGGCAGACTTTCGCGGCCATCGATGTTGCCGTGCTGCCCTCGCAGCACGAGGGTTTTCCGAATTCGTTGATCGAAGCAATGGCTGTGGGAGTGCCAATCGTTGCGAGCGACGTTGGGGGTATTCGGGACGCCATTCGAAATGGTGAAACTGGGTGGCTGGCCGCACCCGGTGATTATTCGTCCCTCCACGGCGCGATTTCTCGATCGCTCGCGGACACGGCGGCGGCGGCGCAGATGGCCGATCGTGCCCGCGAGGCTGCGGCGCGCGAGTACTCTCAGGTCGCCGTGATGGCTCGTCTTGAGTCGCTCTATGCTGAACTCAGCCAAACCAAGCGCCGATGACCGACGCACGCGCTGGCAAGGTCCGTGTGCTCCTCGTGGGGCCCAGTCTCTCCATACTCGGAGGCCAGGCCGTTCAGGCACAACGATTGCTGAAGGGACTTGAAGGCAGCGATCGAGTGAGCGTTGATTTCATTCCCGTCAATCCAGCACTCCCGGGCGTGCTGGGGGCGCTTCAGCGCATCAAGTACGTCCGAACCGTTGTCACGAGCGTGGCGTACCTTATCGAGTTGTTACGTCGAGTGCCCAACTGCGACGTGGTCCACGCGTTTTCTGCGTCCTATTCCTCGTATCTGCTTGCACCACTGCCTGCGATGATCATCGCACGCGTATTTTCCAAGGTCTCAGTCCTGAATTATCGCAGCGGTGAGGCCAGCGACCATCTTTCGAGGTGGCGGCTCACCGCCGTGCCCAGCATGCGTCGGTTTGCGACGGCCATCATCGTACCGTCGCAGTATTTGGTGGAAGTATTTCGGACTTTTGGACTTCCCGCACGGGCAATACCAAATTTTGTCCCGATCGAGCGGATTCCCTATCGGCGTCGGGAGCAGCTTTCGCCTCGCTTCCTGTCAAATCGCAACCTCGAAGAGCTTTACAATGTAGCCTGCACGGTACGTGCTTTTCATGAACTTCATGCGCGATGGCCAGAGGCGACTCTCACGATCGCGGGAGATGGTTCTGAGCGTGCTCGCTTGGAGGCACTGGTGTCGTCACTTGGCATTTCCGGTGCTGTGCGCTTTGTCGGCCGAGTATCAAACGAAATGATGGATGATCTATACGCGAACGCTGACGTGTATCTCAACAGTCCGAACATCGACAATATGCCCGGCTCGATCATCGAAGCGTTCGCAGCCGGCATTCCTGTGGTGAGCTCTGACGCAGGAGGCATTCCGTTCATCGTTCGCGACGGTGAAAACGGCCTGCTCGTGCCGCTGAATGACCACGAGGCACTCGCAAAGGCGGCGATGCGTTTGTTCGACGAACCGGGGTTTGCGCGATCACTTGCGGACGTGGGTCGCCGCGACTGTGAAACTCTCTATACATGGTCTTCGGTTCGTGCAGAGTGGGAGGCTGAGTATGTTGCCATCCACGCCCCCCGCCCGAGTTGACGGCCTTGCCGAGGCTGGGCGTAGTGCTATGCTGAACCAAGCATCCAGATAGGTCCTTTTCCTTGTCCGAGATTACCCTCCGTGAACGACATCGCTGACTATTGTGTTGTCGGCTCGGGCCCCGCTGCCGTTGCCTGCGCACACGCGCTGCTTTCATCGGGTGCGCGCGTGCGCATGCTTGACGCCGGAATACGACTCGAGCCCGAGCGACGGCCGCTGCTCGATCGACTTGCGCAGACGCCCATCGAGCAGTGGGCGAGGGCCGATCTCGAGGAGTTTCGGGCTGACGTGAATCCGGACGTAGGCGGTGTGCCCCTCAAGCTGGTATACGGCTCGGACTTCGCCTACCGCCTTGCCGGCGAAACACTGGGGGTGTCCTACCAGAACGCCGGCTTACGGCCGTCATTCGCGGCCGGAGGTCTGACGAACGTCTGGGGCGCCGCGATGATGCCCTATGCCGACAACGACATGCAGGCGTGGCCTTTTTCTCGCAACGCGCTTTCGGCGCACTACACGGCCGTGCTCGACCTGATCGGACTTGCTGGCGGGGAAGACGATCTTGCCGAGCTCTTTCCGCTGTTCACTCAGAATCTCACCCACCTCGAGCTCAGTGGCCAGAGTCGACAGCTGCTCGGGTCGATGACACAACATCGGGCGACCCTTCAGCGAGCAGGCATCAGCTTTGGCCGCTCGCGGCTAGCGGTGCGCGGCAAGGGGAAGCCGTCGAACGATGGCTGTCAATACTGCAGGCTGTGCCTCTCTGGTTGCCCTTGGGACCTGATCTATACTGCAGCACATACCGTCGCGCAGCTTCAGAAGAATGCAAGGTTCACTTACGAGCCGAACGTGGTTGTCACGAGCGTTCACGAGGTGAACGAGGGAGTCGAGATCAGGGGCCGCCGGTTAGGTAGCGGCGAGCCGCTCAGCTGGCAAACCGATCGAGTTTTTCTTGCCGCCGGGGTGATTCCGACCACACAGATTATGCTCCGCTCCCTGGATGCCTATGATACGACGGTGTATCTAAAGGACAGTCAGTATTTTCTCGTGCCGATGCTCGCGCGAAGGACTCGAGGAGCTGGAACGGAGCGTGCTTTCGGACTTGCGCAGCTGTTTCTCGAGCTCTTCGATCCAACCGGCGGCGAGCGCTCAGCACATGTGCAGATATACTCGAACAGCGACATCATTAGCGCCGCCGTCGCGAAAGCGTTTGGTCCCTTTCGCACCCCACTCGGCGCGCTTGTCCGCAGTCTGCAGGAGCGTGCGATTGTGGCGCAAGGCTTCTTGCATTCTGACTATAGCTCCCGAATCGGCGTGCGGCTTCGGCGCAGCCAGTCAGGCGCCCCGGAAGAGCTGCAATTGACCGGTGAGACCAACGGCGGCGCAGCCAACGCCGTACGAGCTGTCGTACGGAAGCTGATCCGGCACTCGCGAGAAATCGGTGCTGTGCCGCTTCGACCGATGCTGACAATTGCAGAGCCAGGTCGCAGTTTCCACAGCGGAGGCAGTTTCCCTATGCGAGAGAAACCTGTCGGTTTGGAGACCGATCTTTTGGGAAGGGTACCTGGCTGGCGCCGCATTCATGCTGCGGACGCCACGGTCTTTCCAAGCATTCCGGCAACCACGATCACGCTCTCAGCGATGGCCAACGCACACCGGATAGGACAGGCTGCGTCTCTGCTCGATCGAAACGCATGACGCGCCTTGCCGATGGTGCGAAGACGTGTGCAGTCACTGGAAGCAGTGGCTATGTCGGTCGTTGTGTGGCCTCCAACCTGCGGGCCGCAGGGTGGAACCTGACGCCGTGGTCGCGGCGAGCAGACGGGAATGGAGTCAGGTTTCAACTTGGAGCGGAAGTGTCACCCGACAGCTTCGCAGGGATGCGAGCGCTGGTGCACTGCGCATATGACTTCACAGCAACGAATTGGGACGACATCAGTTCAATCAACGTGCAAGGATCGGCAAACCTGTTGCGGGCCGCGCATGCTGCCGGTGTGGAGCGTATTGTGGTGATTTCGTCCGCGAGCGCCTTCCCGGGCTGTCGTTCGCTTTATGGACGAGCGAAACTGGAAATTGAACAGATCGCGCGCAGCATTGGGGCGGTAACCGTTCGCCCCGGATTGGTCTGGGGGAAGGAGCTCGGCGGCGTCTTTGGCGGCCTGGCGAAACAGGCGTCAACCTCGCGTATAATCCCGATGGTGGGTGGTGGAACGCAGTGCCAATACATGCTGCACGAACGCGACCTTTCCGACTTTGTGCTCAGGGCGCTGGATGACGAAGTCAAGGTTACAGATCCGGTTCTGCTCGCACACGACACCGGCTGGACACTTCGGCAGCTCATCGAGTCGCTGGCGGCCACACGAGGCCGTCGTCCCGTGTTCGTGAACTTGCCGTGGCGAGCCGCTTGGATCGGGTTGAAATCACTGGAGCTGCTCGGCGTGTCGACGCCCTTTCGCAGCGATAGCCTAGTGAGCTTAGTGTACCAGAACCAGCACCCAGACTGGACACTTGCGCGACACCTTCGCGCCGAGTGTCGCCCCTTCGACGCACGATCGACCTTGGCGTGATGCAGAGATGGTGAACACCGCGCTGTTGCATCTGTGACTACGGCTCGCTACGAGAACTTCCGTCGCGAGGCGCGGCCGGCGAGCGCTAGTTCTCGCGGGCCGGACCTCGCCCTAACGTGTTCAGCGACAGGAAATGCCCAACGCCCTTGTTCGACTATTGCAGCGAGGGAGCGGCGTACCCGACGGCGGCGCGCCTGTGCCCGTTCCTGTGCCTGTGCCTGTGCCTGTGCCCGTGCCTGTGCCCGTGCCTGTGCCCGTGCCTGTTCCCGTGCCTGTTCCCGTGCCTGTTCCCGTGCCTGTTCCCGTGCCTGTTCCCGTGCCGATACCGTTGCCTGAGGGCCTGACTGAAACCGGCAGTCGCATAACGAACACATCGTAGCGTCCCGACGTGCCAAGCGTTGAGGTAAAGAAGGCGAAGCGGCCAGACAAGTCGAGCGTCGCGTGGGGCTGCGCGTAGTACTCGCCCCCGCCCGTTAAGCTGTACGGATAGGAAAAGTGGTGTCCGAGCCGAACAATATTCTGACCCGTTGCCCGACCGCCGACCAGCGAGACGTTCTTCGTCAAGTCAACAGCAATCAGCTCATGCGAAAGTGGCAGCTGCGCTCGTCCCGACGAAGCGGTCCCTTGATAGGTTGACATCATCAACCACTTGTCGGAATTTGGAACGTTGGCGCTGTAGTGAAACCCGTCGTTACCGAGGGATGAATAGTCGGCCCACGCGAAGGGCACCGTGTTCGCATACTGGCCGCTCGCCGAAGGCGTGGACGTCAGGTCGAACACTCTCAGACCACGAAGCCATGCGAATCCGTTTACCGCTTCGGTGGTGGTCCAGCCGTTGATCGAATTCATTCCAACAACCACAGCCTTGTTGAGCGTCGCGCCGTGTGCCACTGCCTCAGCTCCGGTAAGGGAGTAAGAAGGCTTGCTCGTGTTGCCGAACGCGTTGGTTGCCGTGTCGACTCCCACGACATACTGCTTCGGAAGGCCACCTGCACTGCAGGGGGAGCCCGCTTCTTGTTGCAACATGTAGGTGAAGGACTTGTCCGTCGTGACGCCGTTGTAGCGGTTCGGACTACCCGACGGCACCGGTGAGCGATTTATCACGTTCACATTTACGTCGAAGCGCATCACCTTGTCTTTCGCCTGGTCGTAAAGCAGCGTGCCGAACGAATTTTTCGACTCCTTGCGAAGATCAAACGCGAGCTTGCTGCCGTCAGGGCTGATGCTCTGAAGGAATAGATGCCCCGAGGAAGGAACCCACGGGCAGGCAATGGTTGTAAACGCAGACATGTTTGGCATCATGGGCGTAAAATCGCGAACCATGGTCCAGCTGAGCGTGGAGGGCGACAGGCGCCAGAGCTTCATGCCATCTGCCGCCCAATAGCGCTCCCCATCAACCGGATCCCAGAAGCCGGGACTTAGGCGACTGGGCTGGCCAGCACCGCCGACCGGTAGAGGAATGGCAGAGCCTGAGCGGATCGTTTCGCTTCCTTCAGCGCCCGAAATCGTGATGGGCTGAAGCGCCCAGCCACCGGAGGGATTTAGCGTTACCATCCACGTCCCAGCTGCGTTCAGTGGCGTCCTGTCAACATACCAAATTGAACACCCGCCACCACATCCGGCCGTCGCGCCGGATGTAAGGCGCGTGACCTCGTTTCCGAACGTAGCGTACGTCCCGTTCAGCGCGACGTTTGGTATTGCCGGTTCCGGAAACACCGTGAGTGGGTTCGAATAGTCTACGCCCGAGGTACCAAGCGCCGTTGTCGTGTCGGTCGAACCAGACGAGGCGCCAACCTCCAAGACAGACACGCTCACGCTGCCCGATGTGTGCAAGAGGCGGTGAATGGCGGTGATAGTTGCCGAGCCAGTTGCGCGTGCAACAACGAATCCTCCGGCGAGCGTCGCAACGCTGGAGTCGCTCGACTGCCACGTCATCATCGTATCGGCCAACGGCGTATCCAATAGCGCCGTGAGTTTCACGGATTGGCCAACGCGCATCGTAACAGAGTCTGGGCTCACTTTCAGCGCGGACGCCGTGAAAGATGGCCGTGAACCGTCCGAAGTCGACTCTGGGTCGTACCCAAAAGGGTCACCCGCACAACCGACGGTGCCGATCAGGGAAATGGCAAATGCGAACATGTGCTTTGTCGTCGTCGCGGAGTGGATCAATGTCCTATTCCTCTGGGTATCAGAAATACCGTTCGTAGCGTCAGCTGCACGCAAGGCCTTCGCACCGGAGACGATCCCTTTTTTCCTGTGTAACGGCTCAAACCGTCTATTGTCCTCCTGTGGGCCGGTGATGTAACGGTCGGCTTCGGCAGAGCGAGCGGACGTCGGCTCTTCTCGGCGCGTCCCATATCAAGGAGGTCGACCTTGCCTACGATCAACCTAGCGCGCGCGGAGACGCGCGGGCGCGCAGTTCGTGAGCCGTATCACTGAGCCGTATCACTCCTTCGAGTGATACCGTGCCGTGGCCCAACCCGGTGCCCGTCACGGGAGTAGCTCACCAGCCGCGGGAGTGGTCGACGCCTCACCCAGCGGAGGCCCGGACAGTTCGTACCTGTCTTACGACGATAGTGCGCGATGTCATTTCGCAGCCCTAAACGGTCACGCCAAGGCGTTTGCGAACACATTGGGGCGAGCGGCCCGCCGGAGGCAGGGCCGCTATTCTGCTCACGCTCGACTAGCAGGAAAATGTCGGGCGAGGGGAGATCCCCACCGACCCAACCCTTACTACCTCCGTGTCAACACGTTGTGAAGCTCACGGAGACGCCAGTTAATGGAATGCAAGAGGATTCCCAGAAGAAGAAATCCGCACGAGAGAAGCATAAGTCCCGTCGCCAGAATCGCGAGTGGCACGTGGGAAATGAAGTGGTCCGGACGACTCGCATACTCCAAAATCGGCAACGTCCCAGCGCCCAGACCGCTCGCAAAAAAGAAAAGGGCCACACTTCCAAAAAATGTCAGGGGCTTGGCGCTCCTGAGTAAGGTAAAGATCTTCCACAACACACGGGCGCCATCGCGGAACGTATTCAGTTTGCTGTGACTACCTTCTGGTCGCACACCGTACGCCACCTGAACTTCGAGCACCTTGAAGTCATAATAGAGTAGCTGGATGGTCATGTCGGTTTCGACTTCGAATCCTGGAGACGTCGCAGGCAGCTCGCGCGAGACTCGGCGCGAGAAAGCGCGATAGCCACTGAGGATATCTGTCAGGTTGGTGCCACCGATCCAGTTGACCAGTGCGCGGACGAGTCTGTTGCCGAAAACATGCAGGGGCCGAAACGACGCCTCCTGAAACGTGGCAAGCCTGGCGCCCACGACCATGTCGGCCGAGCCGTCCATCACTGGGGCGAGCAACGTATGCACAGCCGCCGCGGGATACGTATCATCGCCATCGACCATCACCATGTAGTCCGCATCCACCGTGCGTAGCATGCGTTCAACAACGAACCCTTTGCCCTGCCGTGGCTCGCGTATGACAATCGCGCCCGCTGCGCTCGCGATTGGGCCCGTGCCATCGGTCGAGCAGTTGTCAAAGACGTAAATGTCGGCGTCTGGTAGCTCATGGCGGAAGTCGGTGACAACCTTGGCGACAGTGAGCGCTTCGTTGTAGCATGGGACCAGGATTGCAATGCGCGGTGTGTTGCTCGCAGCTGGCCCACCAGTGTTCAGTACCTCGTTCACGTCTGTCTCCTTACTCGGGGCATACCTGCATCACGGTCTCCGAGCACGTTGCAAAGGGTGTTTCCAGCAAATCCGCCAAGCATCACAAAGGCGATGGAGAGTCCAGGCACCATGTACCGTACAATTGACATTCCCACGAGCGTCATTGCCCAGAAGTAGAGGATCGTCAGTGTAGACATGACCACGAGATTTGTTGTCGCGGACGACCGCTTGCGCTCCTTCCAATGCGCGACAACCAACAGGGGAACAAAGACGAGTTGGACGAGCAGATTCATCAGTTCGAAGCGCCCTGAGTTGGTGCCGTACCACGCGCGGATCACTTTCAACCCGAGTACCTGCGCCAACCCCGTCGGATTCTGTTGGGCTTGGTTTCGGAGGAAGGCCGCGATGCCGCGGGTATCTTTGATGCCGTCGCGAACCGCTGCAAGCTCTAACATCAATTTCATCGCCGCGGGCGGCGGCTCAGGGATTGGTCGAACGGACGACGACGGCGTAAACGTCCGAGCATACGACAGGCCGTCGGTAATTGACGATGGCCCGTTCGTCCCCAGCAATGATGGAATCGGGGCGAGACGGGAGACGTGCCGCTGCCACGGCAACGCCGTCAACGCCGCGCAGACAGTCAAGGTTGTTGCGTACAGCAGGGGAACGCGAAATGATCGCGAACGCCAGCCCAGCACGGCAAGGTACGCCCCAGCCACAAGGAACATCCCGATGCTGATCGGGCGGATGAGCATCGACAGTCCGGCGGCAACCCCTCCGAGCGCAGCAATCGCCAACCCGCGACGGGTCAGGCGCAACGCTGGGAGATACAAAACACAGAGGACGGTTGCCAGGAAGAACGGGAGATACACCGTCTCGCTCTGAGGCTGTGCGGTCATCCACCCCACATGAGGGTAAGAGAAGAAAGCGGAACCCGCGAGCACAGCGGAGGCGGCGCCGTACGCGGTGCGCGCGATGAGAAACAGGAGCGCGGCACTGAAAGCGACGCACACGAGATCGGCAATGGTGAGCAACGTCTGAGCCGAGGTGTTGAGCGTTTGCGATACAACCAGCACCGACGCTCGATACAAGGAATAACCCGGCGGGTAAATCAAGGCCGGCGAGCCATCGGCGTTGACAATACCATTGCCACTCGCAATGGACTCAGCAATTGGGACGTACTGCAACTTGTTATCCGGATTTTCGTTCGAACGCGACGGCGTGAGCGGCAACAGCCAGTAGAACGCCGTGCTGGCCAGTGCCAGAACGATCGTTACGGCCATGGCCAAGCGTGGGCGGGAGTTCAAGTGATGCACCGTCCGGGCGACCGCCATCGACGGCGTCAGCGCAGGCGATTGCTTCGGAATCGAAACGTTCAAAATGCGAATAGAGATGGGATAGAAAATGAAACGTCGCAGTCGGGCTTGCGAGCGAGGCGCCGAAACGAATTGGTTGCGATGGCCTTACGGCCTACAAAGCCAGTCGCGCGAGCCACTTCGGAGCTACGTCTAAGACGAGTCGTCCAACACGCACGTCACGGACTCCTCACGAGCGAGGCGGCCCATCGGCAGACCAATCGCGCTCGGTGCTTGGCCTCGCGCGGAGAGACCGTCCACGGGGTGCCTTGGACCGGCAACCCCATGATTCGCTCGCCTACCGTTACTTTCGAATGCTGTCTTTGCGAGTGTTCGGCAGCTTGTCGACAAGGCTGTCGCGGTAGTCACGCTCCGCCGATCCGACATAGATCTGCCGCGGTCGCGTTATCTTTTGCTCTTTGTCGGTGATCATCTCCTCCCACTGCGCCAACCACCCCGAGACGCGTGCCACCGCAAAGAGGACGGTGAAGAAATCGGTTGGGAAGGCCATCGAGCGGTAGATCAAGCCCGTATAAAAATCAACATTCGGGTAGAGCTTTCGTGAGATGAAGTAGTCGTCCGAGAGGGCAATGCGCTCGAGCTCCAGCGCGATCTCCAGGTCCTTGTCCATGCCGACCTGACTGAACACTTCGTCGGCCAATTTTTTCACGATGCGCGCTCGAGGGTCGTAGCTTTTGTAGACGCGGTGGCCAAATCCCATCAAGCGCTGCTCGCCCTTCCCGCTCTTCACCTGTTCGATGAAGGCCGGGATGTTCTTCACATGCCCGATATCTTGAATCATGCGAAGCACCGCTTCATTGGCTCCACCGTGTAGTGGGCCAAAGAGTGCCGCGATACCCGCGGCAATCGCGGAAAACGGATCAACCCCTGAAGACCCCACCGCACGGACAGCGCTCGTCGAGCAGTTTTGCTCGTGATCAGCATGAAGGATAAAGAGGACTTCCAGCGCTCTGACAAACACGGGGTTCGCTTCGTACTTCGGCTCGGACATCCGAGCCACCATTGAGAGAAAATTCTCGACGAAGGAGAGGTCGTTGTCGGGATAGATGAAGGGCAGACCCTTCACATGACGGTACGCGAAAGCCGCGATGGTCGGGAGCTTTGCCATGAGGCGTACGACGGAGATGTACCGCTGATGCTCGTCGTGAATGTTTCTCGCTTCAGGGTAGAAACTCGAGAGCGCTGCGGTGGCACTGCACAACATCGACATGGGATGTGCATCATAGCGGAAACCCTCAAGGAACTTTCGAATATTCTCGTGGACGTAGGTGTGATAGGTAATGTCGTGCACCCATGTGTCGTATTCACTCTGTGTCGGGAGTTCACCCTTTCTGAGCAGGTAGGACACTTCCAAGAATGAGGCATTCTCCGCGAGCTGCTCAATCGGGTACCCGCGATAGCGGAGTATGCCCTTGTCGCCGTCAATGAAGGTGATGGCGCTCCGGCAGGAGGCCGTATTCATGAAGGCCGGGTCATAGGTCAGAAGCCCAAATTCACCGGGATCCTGCTTAATCGCGCGCAGGTCGAGGGAACGCACGAATGTGTCGCCCTCGGGTCCCTCCGTCCGAACCGCAGCCGTATACGATTTCCCCGTACGTTGATCGAGAATCTCCAAGTTGCTTGGATCGACAGCAGGAGGGGTATGGCTATTCGTTGTCATGGACGGAGGCTCCAGGGGTCTGCTACGGGGCTAGGGGCTGAACCAATTCAGGATCCCCATAATTTAGACGTGCGGCTGGCAAGCGGCGACGTGCTCGTGATCGGAGAGCGCCGGGTCGGCAGGTTGCCTACACCCCACTTGAGCGGTCAATTAGGGTTCACGAGCCTCGTTGCCAAGTTTCGCATGCAATTCGACCCGTCAGGGTCTCGCTGCTTCCCCGTTCGCCAAACCATAACAACATGTGCGGAATTGCTGGCGTGTGGCATCCGTTGGGAGACCTCGACTCTTCCATTCGAGCCATGACGTCCCGGATACGTCATCGTGGCCCAGACGCCGACGGCCACGAGATTTTCCCTGGTGACGGATTGGCGCTCGGCCACCGCCGTTTGTCGATTGTTGATCTATCCCCAACGGGCGCGCAGCCGATGACCTCTGGTTCTGGTCGTTTCTGCGTCGTGTTTAACGGGGAAATTTACAACCACGTGACGTTGCGATCAGAGCTGCATTCTGACGGCCAGGTCTTTCGAGGCAGTTCTGACACGGAGGTCATGCTCAGCCTTTTCGATCGTCACGGCGTCGAGGCGACGATCCCTCGACTTGCTGGCATGTTTGCCATCGCCGTTTGGGATTTGCAAGAACGCGTCCTGTGGTTGGTTCGTGATAGAATGGGAGAGAAACCCCTGTACTACGGGCAGTTCGGCGACACCTTCGCATTCGGCTCGGAGCTCAAGGCGCTACGGTGCCTCTCAAACTGCCCGACCACGATCGACCCCATGGCGATCTGCGATGTGCTGGAGCGTGGTGTGATCCGCGGCACGCGGTCCATACTCTCGGGTGTCGTGAAATTGCCTCCCGGCAGCCTGCTGCGCGTCGCGCGGAACGAAACTGCCGTCCACACGCAGTTGTCTCGATATTGGACCGTCCAACAAGTGCTGGACCGTACGGAAAAGGACTCGCGAAGTGCTCAGTCTACGAATCGAGAGGCCATCGACGCGCTTGACGCCCTGCTTTGTCAAGTTGTAGGAGAAGAAGCCAAAGCGGATGTTCCAGTCGGCGCATTCCTTTCGGGTGGCATCGACAGTTCGCTGATTGTCGCGGTCATGCAGCAAGTCTCGGCATTGCCAGTCCGCACGTTCACGATCGGCTTTGACGAGGCGAAGTTCGACGAGAGCGCAGCGGCGGCCGTGGTCGCGAAACATCTCGGCACGACGCACACCACGATTCCGCTCAGAGGAGCGGATGCGCTTCAATACGTCGACCGGCTGCCGGACATCTTCGACGAACCGTTTGCGGACTCATCGCAGCTTCCAACGTTGTTAGTCTGCCAGGCCACACAGCAACACGTCACCGTTGCCCTTTCGGGAGACGGCGGAGACGAGCTGTTTGGAGGCTACTCGCAGTACACATCTCGGGATTCACTCGGCCACCTCGCCGCACAAGTCCCACGCCCCTTGCAGCCCCTTCTCGGCGCGGTTGCCTCCTTCGCGCCCGAAGTCGCCATGAAGCCCCTCCGGGGTGAAGGCTCGTGGAGTCCCCACATCAAGGCACGACTTGCGGCGGTTTTGCGCTCGTCGTCCGACCCGAGAGTGACGTATGAGACGCTCGTCTCGGAGTGGGCGGACCCGGCCTCGGTACTGAGTGAACGTCAGCTCAGTCGGCGCGACCTGCTTTCCCGTTTAGCGCAGGCATGGCCGAGGGCCGCGACGTTTCCGGAGCAGCAGATGGCGTACGATATGCAGACCTATCTGCCAGACGACATTCTTGTCAAGGTTGATCGTAGCGCGATGTCCGTCTCGCTAGAAACTCGCGCACCGCTCCTTGACCATCGCGTTGTGGAGTTTGCCCTTGCTCAACCGCTAGAGAACAAGATCGCCGACGGGAAGGGCAAGTTACTGCTGCGTCAGCTTCTGGGGCGCTACGTGCCGAGTGCCTTGTGGGATCGTCCAAAGCAAGGGTTTGGTATTCCGTTGGCGCAATGGTTACGAACGAACCTTCGAGCATGGAGCACGGACATTCTTCGCGATGACCAATTGCTTCGCGAGTGGCTGGAGCCCACGATGGTCAAGCGCATTCTGCGGGAGCATCAGGACGGCGTTGATCACTCGGCACGCTTGTGGCGGCTGCTGATGATTATGCAGTGGATACGAGGAGATCGCCAAGGTCTGTAGCACAATTTCGCTGCGCGTTGCACGACCGTTTGTTGGGTGCGGCGGCGGTACGACGTAGCACTATCGCTTCGTTCCGTGCATCCACAGGCTCCACCCCCAACGCCTCGCCCATGGCTTCTTCATGAACGCCGGAAGGCGCCTGGCGATGCCGGGGAAAGGGATGAGCTGGTACATGATGTTGTCGAGGTCGGTGCCGAGCGTTTGGATCCCGAGATCCGCAGAGTGGCGACCGAACATGTCGCGCATCTCTGCGCGTGTGACCGGCCAAGTATGCGGATTCCCCTCATCTCGGTCCCCG
>JANOPS010000575.1:0-1547 GCA_031421995.1 Gemmatimonadaceae bacterium | reverse complement strand
AGGCGTTGCGCCGGAGAGGCGGGCGCCGCGCCTTGACCCTCAACGATGCCCGACGTGAACGCAAGCACGCCGAACGCAGCTGGGACGCAGAGGGAGCGGAGCATGGGGCGGATCGGTCAGGGAGGGGCCTACACGTCACGGCCAGCGGCGGGGAACATTCCGCGCGATACTGAATATGCTAACGGGCGCGTCGCCGCACCGATCGTTCGACAATAATTCCATGAGGAATCATTCCATGCGACTGAGGCTCTCTGGTGTGTGGCTCGCGACGTGCGCGCTCCTCGCTGCCTGCGATGGCGATGCGACCTCGCCCTCGTACTCGCTCGATCTGGCTGAGATTGCCATCGATGCGCCCTCACGATCGCTGGCGGTACCGGATTCGGCGTTCGTCGGAGAACCGTTTCGCATCACCGCATTTGCGACCAATCGCGGCTGTGAATCACCAGGCGGGCTCTCGGTCACCACGACAGGGAGCCGCGTGCGCATCGTTGGGGCCGTGCAGGTCGCGTCTGGCACGGCACTCCAATGTCAGGACATCGGTGGGTGGCCACAAACAACGACCGCGACGCCCAGCGTCGAAGGCTCGCTCCTGATCGTGTTGGTCGGGCGAGTGCGCGACCGAACGGATTCCGTGTCGCGGGTGGTGCGGGTGGTGCCCCGACGAGCGCTGCAAGGCGCCGTTGCAGCAGCGGCCGCCGCTACAGTCCCCGTCAGCGTGGGTCGGAGCGGAGCCGAATAGCGATCACCTGGTGAGTGAGACATTGTGTGCCGCATGCTCGATGCGGCCAAGCTTACAGCAGACGTTCGACCACCACCACATCACGCCACGCCCCATCCAACTGCGCATGGCGCTTATACGTGCCCACGGTGCGAAAGCCATGGCGCGCGCACAGCGCCAGCGAGGCCCCATTCTCGGGAAAAATGCGAGACACCAATTTCCACAGCCCGGCCTCTGCACACACCGGGATGAATGCCGCGAGGAGCGAATCGCCTACCCCGCGCCGCTGCGATGCCGTATCGACGTACACCGAGAAATCACCTATGCCGGCGTAGCACGCACGCGGACGATACGCCGAGGCACGAATCCAACCTTCCACGTCCGAGCGCTCGTGGGTATCGCGCGTGGCGACCAGCACAGGGTAGCGATCGCTCACCGTCGGCTCCAGCCACGGCTCGATCTCTGCGCGCGTACGCTCTGTTGTTTCAAACGTCGCGCCGCGGTCGCGTATCCCTTGATTGTAGATGTGCGCTATCCGCTCAGCGTCAGCACCTTCAGCAGGTCGAACGTGATATCGTGCGGGCGCTGAGCGAGTCAATACAGCCCCACCTTGCCTCGCACCGATTCAATCAACCTCGCCGGGTCGTACCCCACACCCGCTTTGAACACCATCCGCACCTTCTGCACGTCGCTGATCGTTCGCGATGGGTCTCCGGCAATCACCACGAGATCGGCTTGCTTCCCTACCACAATCGACCCGATGTCGCGATCCCGTTTCAGAAACTTCGCGCCGTTCAGCGTGCCAATCGTGATTGCTTCCAGTGGCGTG
>JANOPS010000574.1:0-1662 GCA_031421995.1 Gemmatimonadaceae bacterium | reverse complement strand
GCGTTCGTGAACGGCTCCCAGTGCGTGATCTCGCCGTACTCGTGGCTCGCCGCGCGCGCGTCTGTTGGCTCGGATTGTATTGCGCCGAAATGCTGTTTATGAAACGATTGATGCCTTGGGTCGTGGTCTGCGAGAGCACGTCACCCATCATGAACGAGCGGTAGCCGCGCAGCGAGTCACCTTGCGCGTCGACCAAGTCAGCGCGCCAGGCGCCGCCCAGCGACGCGACCATCAGGCCGTTGGCGTTGTCTTCGTTCTGCGGGAGCCGCAAGTCGCTGTTCACAAATCCTGACGAGACTTGCAGGAACAGGTTGTCACGCAGCTTGGCGTTGAGGTTGGCCCGCAAGCTGTTTCGCGCAAGCGCGTTGGGGCGAATCTGCGTGGACGGCAGAGCCGTCACGCCACGGCGGGCGGAAATACGTGCGACTTCGGAGTCCGGCATCTTGTAGATGCCCGTCTCGGCCTCTGTCTGAGCGGAGACAAAGAACTGGACCGCCTCACTGCCGCCCGAGGCTTGAAAGGCATACTGCTGGCGGTCGCCCTTGTCGATCGGCGATAACTTGGGGTCGTTCAACACGTTGCCATGCGACAAGGAGTCGATGGTGCACGTATTGGCCGCAATGGTGGCCAGCAAACACGGCACTGCACGCGTGGGCGACGCTGCCGTCTTCCCCCACAGCGTCCACATGTCGGGATAGGCGCTCGTATTTTCGATCCGGCCGTTCTCCGCCGAGAAACTATACTTCGTCTTACCCGCCTTTCCACGCTTGGTCGTGATCACGATGACGCCGTTGGCAGCTTCGGTGCCGTACAGCGTCGCGGCCGATGGGCCCTTGATCACTTCGATCGTTTCAATTTCCGCAGGGTTGATATCGTCGAGACGGGACGGGCCCGATCCGCCGACGCCCAACGCGTTGTTGGTCGTGGACGTGGCACGAATGCCATCGATCACCACGATTGGGTCGTTGCTCAGCGAGAACGAATTCTGCCCCCGAATGCGAATGCGCGAACCCGTGCCCGTCGCACCCGTCGAGATGACCTGTACGCTCGAAGCACGCCCGGACAGCAGACCGCCCATATTGCTCACCGGCAATTCGGCGAGCTTCTCGGCCACGGCGATTTGCGTCGTGGAGTTGGCGAGTTCGACCTTGCGCTGATTGCCGCTCACGGTGGTGACGACCGCCGCCAACGAGAAGGCCGACTGCGTGATGGAGACATTGGCGACCGCTGGCGTGGTGCCGCTGACCGTGACCGTGATCTTCTTCGGATCGTAGCCGATGCGGTTGACATCCAACGTCACCGTTCCCGACGCAATACTCCGGAGCGTGTATCGCCCGTTGTCCGCCGTCAGCGTGCCGTTCGTGGTACCGGCGACGAGGACACGCACCTGCGCCACGGGCTGCCCGGTTGCCGCATCGGTGACTTGTCCCGAGATCGTGCCGCCAGCGCCTTGGGCCCCCAGCGTCGACGCCCCCAGCGCCACCAAGGCCGTCGCTGCCGCGATTGCCCGCCGTGACCATCCACGAAGCCCTCCAGACGATGCTATCGACCGCGCTCGCTCTTGGGCTGATCGCCCACCGTATCGCCACACGTGCATGTTGGTTCTCCCAGGAAACTGGAACTCGCGCCGACCACCGGGATGTGATCGGCAGTGCTAACGAC
>JANOPS010000573.1:0-48267 GCA_031421995.1 Gemmatimonadaceae bacterium | reverse complement strand
GTTCCTCTCGTTGTTGGCGTCGATGGTGGGGGGTCTCGCACACGCGTGATCCTGGCCGACGCCAACGGCATGGTACTCGCACGAACGGAGGGCGCTGGCTCGGCGCTGACGCCCGGACACGAAGCGGTCGCCGCGGACACGATCAAGGCGTTGATCGCCGACGCGCTTGCGAGTGCCAATCGGAGCGACACGCGTCCGGCCGTGTGCGTGGTTGGTGTAGCCGGCGCAGGCCAAGAGCGTGCGGCGCAGGCGCTGTGGTCGGCGCTAGCGTCGCGCCGCGTGGCAGACGACGTCTCGGTCCAGGCGGATGCGACGATCGCGATGGATGATGCTTTTGGCGATTCCGCCGGCGTCCTGCTGATCTCCGGGACCGGATCAGTGGCCTATTCGCGGGCACCAGACGGCCGGCTTGAGCGGTGTGGCGGCTGGGGCCCGAAGGTCGGCGATGAGGGCAGTGGGGCGTGGCTGGGTCGTCGCGCGCTCAGTGTGATCACGGCCTCGTTCGACGGACGCGAGCCGGAAACCGCGCTCACGGGTGCCGTGCTGACGGCGTTAGAGCTGGAGTCGCTTGACGACATCATTCCGTGGGCCGCCGAGGCCACACCCGCGATGCTCGCCGCGCTGGTTCCGGTGGTGTGCCAGATCGCGGCGACGGGTGATCTGCGGGCCAATGCGCTGATCAGCTTGTGCGTGGAGGAGCTGGTCCTGCATGTTCGCACGCTCGGCCGACGCTGTTTCGTGGATGAGCGCGCGGCCATTCCTGTCGCGCTCAGCGGTGGGTTGCTCGCGAAGGGCTCACTGGTGCGGCGTCGTCTTGAGCAGCGCCTGAAGAGCTCGGTCCCAGGCGCCACGGTGCGCGCGGAGGACGTCGACGCTGCTCGTGGCGCGGTCCGCCGTGCGCGCCGTCTCCTTGGAGTCGAGGTCGAGTAGCTCGGCGCACCGCGCCGATTGCATGCTACCGCACGGCTGCTGATCGCACAATCTGATAGACGCCGATGACGCTCGTATCGTCATCGGCGTTTTTGATGGCGAAGAGCACGCGGTCGTTGCCGAGAAAGCCCATGGGTAACGAGCGACCGCTCGCTGTGCCGACGTACTGGCCGTCAGCATCAAACACATCGACGGCGGGCGCGTCCCCCTCGAACGTATAGCGCTCAACCCACAGATCGCCGTTGGGAGCGAAGAGCATCTTGCGAATGACTGGAATGAACTTCGCCACGCCAACTTTTTCGCCCACTTCCGTGGCTGGCGTGACGCACGGCGGTGCGCCGCCGCCGAACATCACCTTGAGGCCCTCGGGAAACAGCTTCACGGCGTCAGTCGATTTCGCACTAACCGGGGACAAGTCTCTCCGGACGCTTCGCACGAGCGATGCGCCACGATAGACCGACACCTCGTACTGTGTTTGCGTGGTTGAGGCGAGCAGGCCGGAAGACGCGCGGGTCCATGTGAGCTCGCCGCTAAACAGCGGGGGGAGACTCAAGCCAACGCACTTGAACTTCGTCATCTTCGGCTTTGGCGACACGAAGCTGGCGATGACCACGGAGTCGGTTGGCGTCCATCGTTCGACACGCCGCGTACTCGACACACTATCTTCGCTCTGAATCGAGAGAAATACGGTGTCGCCAACACGAAGGAAGCCTTCGTCCGCGCGGCCGCGAGCGCTCACGATCTTCAGTTCCGGACGCGGGCTTCCCTTGGCATCCCACGACACAATGGCGCTCTTCATGAAGTCGTAGACGCTCGCTGCGCCAGAAGTGTCTACGCGAAGGCTGGACGGATACTGTGTCTCACCCGGGCCACTCCCCTTGCCGCCAACCGAGCGCAGATAGGCACCCTCGTCGGTAAAGAAGCGAATGCGGTTATCCGTCTCAAAATCCAGTACTCCGATTTTCGACACGCCATCTGTGACCACGTTCAGCGCAGAGGCACTCGCAATCGACAACACGCCGGAATCAGCGCCCCCAATTCGGCGAAGCTCGGTGAAGGTCCACGGTAACGCCACGTCGACGGCCGGTCCGCGTAGAATTGCGACACCGGCCGAATCGGTGCGTGTGGAGCGCTGCGTGAGCGTCGCGTCCTTGCCGCAGGCAATCGCGAGGCTGGAGGCGAGGACACACACAAGTGCACGCAAGATCATGGATCGGTGGCGTGAAGGTCAAAAAGGATTGCTCGAACGAGATGTTGACACCGCTCGCCACGTGATCGTTGCACTCTTGCGCCACGCGTACGATTGCGCGACTCGTGGCGTTACGCCGCCAGCGCCTGTCCCTCAGGGATCGGCTCGCCCAACACGCCTTCCCACCGTGCCATCACTGCGGTGGCGAGGCAGTTGCCCAGCAGGTTCACCGACGTACGCGCCATGTCCATGATCGCGTCGACGCCAAGAATCACCGCAATCCCTTCGAGCGGCAAACCAAATTGCGAGAGCGCGCCGGACAGGATGACCAGCGATGCCCGCGGCACGGCGGCGACGCCCTTGGATGTGAGCATCAGCGTGAGCATCATCAGGAGCTGCGTACTGAGCGGCATGTCGATGCCCGCCGCCTGCGCGACAAACACCGACGCGATCGCGAGGTACAACGTGGACCCGTCAAGATTGAACGAATATCCGGTGGGGAGCACGAACGCGACAATGCGACGCGGTACCCCAAAACGCTCCATGGCCTGCATGGCCTGCGGAAACGCGGCCTCGCTGGACGCCGTCGAAAAAGCAATCAGCCACGGGCTCTTCACTGTATTCCAGAAGCGCACGATCGGGATTTTCATGATGAGCGCGACGGGCACCAGCACGATCAGCACGAAGATGATGAGCGAGACATACAGCGTTCCCACAAGCTTCGCGAGATTAAGCAGGATGCCGAGGCCACTCTTGCCTACGGTCACGCCGATCGCCGCGCCAATGCCGATGGGCGCGTACGCCATCACGACACCGACGAACTTGAACATGATGTCGCTCAGCGACTGCAGCCAATCAAGAAAAACGGTCTTGGACTTTCCTTCGGTGCGGGCCAGTGCCACCGCGAAGATGATCGCAAAGAATACAATCTGCAGGACTTCGTTATCGGCCGCCGCTTGGAAGAAACTTTGCGGGACCGTGTGTTCGAGAACCGAGGCGAACGTGGGCGTCTTGGCGGCCAGCGCCTTGAACTCTTCACTGCCCGCACCGACGGCGAGCTGCACCCCAACCCCCGGCTTGACCAGATTGACGGCGATGAGACCAATCGCCAACGCGGCCGTCGTGACGATCTCAAAGTAGATAATCGAGCGAAGCGCGAGCCGTCCCACTTTTTTCATGTCATCGCCATGCCCGGCGATCCCCACAACCAACGTGGCGAACAGCAACGGCACGATCAGCGATTTGATCATGCGCAGAAAAATGTTCGCGAAGGGTTTGAGGTACACCGACTGCTCGGGCGCAAAGGTCCCGATCAGGACGCCGATCACCATCGAGATCAGAATCCATTGCGATGATCCAATGCCGAGAAATCCGCGGCTGGCAGGCGTTGACGTTGGTGATGAGACGTTCGACATCAGAAGCGGGCTTAGTGGTTGAGTGGAGGAGGAACGTCGCGCGCGGCGTCGGGATTTCTGAGCACCGAGTGCTTGTAGCCGTATACGAAGTAACACGCCAGTCCGATCGCCATCCACACTGCAAAGGCGATCCATGCGCTGCGGGGAAGTCCTTGCATCACGAAGATGCATGATCCGGCACCTGCCACCGAGACGAGCCAGACGAAGGGCACGCGAAACGGACGCGGCCTGTCTGGCTCGCGAACGCGCAGCACCAACACGCCAATGCACACCACGGCGAACGCCGCCAGCGTGCCGATATTTGTCAGATCATAGGTCGACGCATCGTTCATGACCAGCGAGCCGACCGCCACCGCGACACCCGTGATGATCGTGGTGATGTGGGGTGTTCGCGTTCTGGGGTGGAGCTTCGCCGCGAATTTCGGGAGTAGCCCGTCTCGAGCCATCGCGTAGAAGATGCGCGGTTGGCCGTATTGAAACACGAGGAGCACGGCGGTCATCGACACCACCGCACCAGCGGCCACGATCCAGCTTGCGGTAGACAGCCCCGCCAGTTCGAGCGCCCGCGCCAACGGATCACTCGCCCGCAGCTGCTCATACGGTACAAGACCGGTCGCGACAAATCCCACCACGACATAGATCAGCGTGCAGATAGCAAGCCCGCCAAGAATGCCGACCGGCAAATTCCGCTGTGGGTTTTTCGTTTCTTCGGCGGCGGTGGAAATCGCGTCAAAGCCGATGTACGCGAAGAACACGATCGCGGCACCCTGATGAATGCCGCGGAAACCATTCGGCGCAAATGGGGTGTAGTTCGCCGTGTTGATATGCATGGCCCCAACGATCACGAAGAGCGAGAGCACCAACAACTTGATAACCACCATCACGTTGTTGACGCGCATGCTTTCCTTCACACCCTGCAGGAGCAGCACCGTGATGAGCACTACGATCCCGAACGCGGGCAGATTTACCAAAATCGGGATGCCTGCGATGCGCGGCGCGCTTTGCATGAGGGAGACCATGGCCGGATCGCCGCTGGCCTTGACCGCCCAATATCCATGCGTCAGCCAACCAGGGAGCGTGATGCCAAAGCCGGAGAGCACGGAAACGAAGTACCCGCTCCATCCGATGGCGACGGCGATATTGCCAACGGCGTACTCGAGCACCAGCGCCCAACCAACGATCCACGCCACGATCTCACCGAGCGTTGCATACGAATAGGCATAGGCACTCCCAGCCTGCGGAATCATGGACGCGAGTTCTGCGTAGCACAGCGCGGCGAGACCGCACACTGCGCCCAGCAGCACGAACGAGAGCACAAGTGCGGGGCCCGCGCCGTAGCGCACCACCGTGCCGTCGGCGAGCACCTCGCCAGCGGCCGCGGTGCCTAGTGACGAGAATATGCCAGCGCCAATGACCGCACCGATCGCCAACATGATGAGGTCACCTGCGCCCAGCGTTCGGCGCATGCCCTGTGCATCGTCGCCGATTGCGGTGATTGGCTTGCGATCAAAGAGCCCCATGATTCTCCGTGTTCATATTGCGCGTGCGGACGGGAGGGCCATCCAGAGGTCGCGGACGGCGGGAGTGCAGCAACGTGACGGCTCACGCCCTACCTGCAGACGGGATGGGTCAAGGTACAGGCCCGCGCGAGACGGAGCCAGAGTACTCCGCAATATCGAACCCATTTGTTGCCGCGCGTATTCTCAGCGTCTTCGCCGTACGGAGCACGTGTGTCAGTGGCGGCGCCACAGCCGAGCAGATATGCGACAGACAGAGCGCTACAGCGTATAGACAATTTCGTACTTGGCGCGCACCGGGACGCCGAGTCCATTGGTGGCCGGCCGGAAGCGCACGGAACGGAATGCCTCCTCCAATTTCCGATTGTAACTGCCGTCTTTCGTCCGAGTGAATTGCATGTCCAGTACCCGACCCGTTGAATCGACGTCAAACACCACCACGATCTCGCCGCGTGCCTTCCCAGGCACCGGAATGGGTGGTAGGAACATCTCGATCGGCGCCGGGGGATAAATCGTCCCGGGACCGCCACCGGTGCCTGGTCCCACCGCGCTGCCTTTGCCGGTGCCAATGCCAGCGCCAACTCCGCCACCGCTGCCGGGCCCAGCGCCAGCACTCCCGTCGGTGCCTGCGCCGCCGCCCACCCCAACCACAGCCGACTTCACTTCCGCCGCCTCGGTAGAGGGCGGTGCCGGCGTTGGTGCTTTGGGCGTCGGGGTGGGCGGTGGCGTGACCGGCGGTGGAATGAGCGGCTTGATCTCTGGCGGCTTCACGAGCGGCGGAATGATCGACGGCCGCGGTGGCGGTGGCGCCACGTTGACGTATTGCAACCGCTCCGTTTTTCGCTGACCACCGGTTCCTCTGTTGCCGCCGCCGCCGCCGCCCGCGGGACCGGCGCCGCCGGCGCCAAGAACTTCTCGCAGCAGTTCAGGTGACGTGAACGGCACGATAAGCAACGCGATGACGAGAAGATGCATCAGAATCGAGAGAATCGCTCCACCGACACGCCGACTCTTGGAGGCTGGAATGCCAATCGGCGGGCGATACCGCCGGCGCTCTCCTGGACCAGGCGGCGGCGGTGGCACATCGAACCGAATAGGTATGTAGGGCTCTTTCTGGTCCATGGGCGATGAGGAGTACTTTCAAACTACTACGGCGGACGAGCCCCGAAGGGTTCGTCCGCCGTGGCTGCGAACTGGAGCAGTGCGCGTGTCGCGCGGACCCTCAATAGTACCCAACACGGCGAAAAAGGCGCCACGCTGGGAGTCGATCTTTTACTTGGGCGGGATACCAATAACCTTGACGCCAGCCCCGCGCGCCTGATCCATCGCCCAAATCACGTTGCCATAGGCCACCGTGGTATCGCCTTTCACGAAGATGATCTTCTCGGGCCGCGGGTCAAAAATCGCCTTGAGTCGCGCGAGGACTTCTTTCTTCTCGACGGGCTCTTTGTTGACCGCATACTTATCGTCAGGAAGCACTTCCAACACGATCTGGTCCGTATTGACCTGCGACGCGGGCTGCGGCGTAGGATCAGGCAGCTGTGCGTCAAGCGCCTTGCGACTCATGGGGATGATCATCATGAAGATGATCAGCAGCACGAGCAACACGTCGATCATCGGCGTGACGTTCATGTCGTTGTTCAGGTTGCTGCCACCCGTTGGTGCGGACATGCTCATGTTACTTTCCTCCCGACTTGGGGGCGAGCAGTCGATCACTCTCGACCAACGACTCGGTGTTCGGCGTCTGCTCCGTGATGAGCGCGGCGACACGGACGCCGTTACGCGAAAGCATATCGAGCGCATCGATCACCTTGAGATACGCGAGATCCTTGTGCGCCTTCACGTACATGATGTAGTCCGGCCGCTCCGTCAGATAGATCTGCCCGACAAGCGTCGCGGCATCTTCGTTGCGAATTGGCTTCTTGTTCAGGTAGTACCGTCCCTGATCGTCGATACCGAGCACCTGATCACCCTCTTCTTCCGGATGGGGCTTGAGATTCTGCCCTTCCGGCGGAACGGCCTTGAAGCCCGCGTTGATCTGCGGGATCGTGATCATGAAGATGATCAGTAGCACGAGCATGACGTCGATCATGGGGGTGACATTCGGCTCGGCCTTTACGCCACCACCGCTCACGCTCATTCCCATCGCGCCACTCCTGGTGAAAAGCCATCAGGCGAGCGCCCCGATCGGGGCGCCCACCGACTGGCAGGTTCGTTCGTGCGAAACTGGATCAGGTCGTTACTGCGAGATCGACTGGCCGCCGGCGGTGTTGAACTCACGCGTGAAGCGCGACCGTCCGAACTCGCCCGACACACCCTTGATGAGATAGTCGATCATTTCCTTCGACGTGTAGGTCATCTCGGCCGTCAGGTTGTCGATCTTGGTCTGGAAGTAGTTGAACGCCCACACGGCCGGGATCGCCACGCCGATGCCGATAGCGGTCGTGATCAGCGCCTCGGCGACACCAGCCGCGATGGCGGAGATACCACCTGCGCCAGACGTGGCCATACCGGTGAAGGAGTTGACGATACCCATCGTGGTGCCCAGCAGACCAACGAACGGCGACGTTGCACCGACCGTGGCCAAGACGCCCAAGCCGCGCTTGAGATCGACGACGGTCATCAGCATCTCACGCTCAACAGCACGCTCGGCCGAATTGATGTCGGCAACCGTGACGGAACCGTCCTGAATGAGCGGGCGGATCTCCGCGAGGGCACCACCGAGCACGCGGGCGACATGCGACTTCTTGTAGCCTTCGGCCAACTTGATCGCTTCGCCGAGGTTGTCTTCTTCGAGGAACTGCGAGAACTCTGGAGCAAACTTCCGCGTCTCGGCCTGCGCCTTACGCATCGTCCACCACTTGGAGATCAACACCGTAAACGAGAAGCCAGACATGCCGAGCAGCGTGAACACGATACCTTTTGCAAACCAGCCCATCGACTGGTACAGCTCCAACATCGACATTTCCATGACGCGGGTCTCCGTGAAAGCGTAGAAGGAAAACGAGAACTAGCGATTCAGCGAGAACTGGAACGGCTGCTGCACAAGCTGCTTGACCTTGCGACCACCAACTTCTGCCGGCAAGAACCGCATGCGCGCAAGCGCGTTCTTGACCGCAGTGGTGAACAGGTCGTTGTCAGACTTGAGCGCCTTGAAGGTGCCCATGTCCGCACGGCCTGTGGTATCCACGACAAACTGCGCCAGCACCTGTCCTTCAATGCCGGCTGACCGCAGCATGTCTGGATAGGCTGGACCGGCAGAACCCGGTGCCGCGACGACGGGCTTTTCGACCTGGAAGTCGAAATAGGGCTGGTCGCCCTGCGGAACGGGTGCCTTGCCACCTTCGACACCTTTACTGGTGCCGCCAGCCACACCCTTACCCGAAAAGTCCGCCTCGTCCGTCGCCTTCTTGGAGAGATCGATGTCGGGAATGATGTTGGGGATTTCGATCGGTGCCTGTAGCACCTGAAATCCCTTGGGTGGTGGCGGCGCGACCACGACGTCGGGCGGTGGGGGCGGCTTCTCGGGTTCGACCGGTTTCGGCTCGTCTTTCTTCACCTCGACGAAGTCGACCTTCTCTTCCCGTTTCTCCTCCTCCTGCTTTCCGGCGTTGGCGGTCACCACGACCAAGCCTACGACCGCAGCCGCGTGGCCGATCGTGGAGAAAAACCCTCCACCAAAACGCTTCTGCTTCTTGGCCTTCGATTCAAGCAGGTTGTTGAACATCTCGCTTGTCCGGGGTGCGGGTTACAACGACGTACGGCCTCCGGGCAGCAGCCCGATATACCGACTTGGCGATTCTACCTGCTGGACATGATCCAGCAATAGCGAAAACATTACGATCCGATTAATCCACCGATCTACACAACTCAGTGGTTGTGCAGATCGAAGCGAAACGGCAGCCGGACGAGCTGGCGCACTCGGTGCCCTGCTGCCATCGCCGGAATGAAGCGATAGCGAGGGAGCACGTCGCGAACCGCGGACGCGAAGAGCGCATGGTCGGCCTGGGTAAGCTGAATCGAGCCCGGCTCAACCCGTCCGGCCGTGTCCACAACGAACTCAACCATAACCGAACCGCTGATGCCGGCGGCACGGAGTCCATCGGGGTAGCGTGGGGCTGTGCTTCCCGGTGCGAGGAATACCGGTTTGTCCACCTGTTCTTCACGGAAAATATCTGTCGCGTTCGCTGGCCCTGTTCCGGTGCCCCCCGGTGAGCCGTCCACGCGACTGCCGCGCGGACCCACCGTCCACGTGTCTTCCCGAGTGACCGCCTGCGTGCCGAGATCGACGGGTGGCACCCCAACTGGAATCTCCACGCGCAGCACGAGCGGGGGCGTCCCTAAGACCGCCGGTGTCGACGACGACGGGGCCCCGGTCGCCACGCGCGGCGCCGCCGGCGGGTTCGGTGCCGGTGCCCTCGGTGGCGTAAAGATCACGCGATCTTCCACGGTGCGTCTCGCAGGCTCGTTGGCCTGCGCGGTGAGCACGATCAGCGCGCTCACAATCGTTGCGTGGCCGACCGCTGAGACTACTGAGCCGCCCCATTGTGGGCGGCGATGTGCTTTCGATTCAATCAGGGTTTGAAACATGTTCCCCTCGGCGCAGGATGTTGGTGAGGACATTCCCTGCTCCGAGTATTGGCGCTCGCCATTAGGCTACGATGTGCGACCGCTTGCGGATCGATGAATCTGTCATGACGATTCGATTGCGGTCGCGCTGACGTCGGACGACGGCGGGCTCACGGCCGCCGGTGCGGGATACTCGCCGGTCATACCAGACCCAGGTGCTCCCGCCAACGGCAACGTCACCGTAAACGCGCTGCCTCGCCCAAGACGCGAGTCGACGTTGAGTTGGCCACCGTGCGCCTGCACAATCCATTGGCAGATTGCCAGCCCCAAGCCAAAGCCGCCGCGTTCGGAGGAGCGCGAGCGCACGCGATCGGCGCGCCAGAATCGCTCAAATACAAACGGCAAATCGATGGCGGAGATGCCGATCCCCGTGTCCTCGACGGTCAGGCTCACGACTTCCTCTCCGCGCACGAGCGAAATCGTGACGCGACCGTTGGGTGGCGTGTACTTGATCGCGTTGGTCACCAGATTGAGCAGGAGTTGCCGCAGTCGCGTGAGATCACCAAGGACCTCCGCCTCTTCGATCACCGAGGCGTCGATGACGAGGCCGCTCTCTTCCCCCAACAACCGCGCCGTTTCGACCACCTCGCGCAGCAGTGGTGCCATCTGGACGGGCTCGCGGAACAGATCAAAGCGCCCTTCGTCAGCGCGGGCAAGTGTCAGGAGCGAGTCGACCAAGTTCGCCATGCGCGAGACCTGTTCCAACGCCTCTTCCATCGCGACCGCCTCCTCGTCCGGCGACGTCGTTGGCGACATGGCCCGCTCGAGATCGGCGCGCATGACGGCCAGCGGTGTTTTCAACTCATGACTCGCGTCTGCGGTGAAACGCCGCAATGCCCCGAATGAAGATTCCAGGCGCTCGATCATTTCGTTGAGCGTCGATGCCAACCGCGCCAACTCCTGACCCGCTGCGCCGATACTCAGCCGGCGATGCAACGACCGTCCGTCGGTGATCGCCTGCACTTGATCGACCATCCGCTCGATCGGGCGAAAGGAGCGTCCCGCAATGACCCAGGCGAGAACCAGCGCGACACCCAAGAGGACCGACGTGAAGACCAGCATGCGCGAGATCAGCTCGCGCGGCGCAAACTCAATCGTTCGCGTGGTCAAGCCGGCGAACACGCGATAGCGCGCGTCCTTGCTCAACGGCACTTCGCGCGCCGCCAGCAAGACCTCATCATCATACATCGTCAGAATGCGGGGTCGCGCCCCTGCGACCGCCAATCGCGCCGACTGGCTGAACGTGTACCGGGAATCCACCGACAGCGAGTCCACATCCGGGGACGAGTAGATGTCAAAGCCGGCACTGTCTTGCACCAAGACATAGCCTTCAATCAACGAGAGGAATTTCCCGAGTCGAAAGGAGACCGCCGGCCCGGCCAATGGATCGTCCCGCGCCAGCACGGCCTCCGTGCCCGTGGAACGCGCCGCGTCCACCGCGCGCACGACTCTATCCGCTTCGCGCTCGACGCGCTGGTACAGCTCGTCCATGAGCGTCCTGCGACGGACCGTCAGGACGGCTACCGAAAACAGCAGCAGCATCCCCATCATCGCCGCGGCGTAGGCGGTCGTCAGGCGAGCCCGAATCGAGCGCACGATCGGCTCGGCGGTACGCTACGCGCGGACCATGTAACCAACGCCCCGCACGGTCGTGATCAGCTTCTTGTCCGAGCTCGCATCGATCTTCTTTCGCAGGTGATTGATCACCACGTCGACGATGTTCGTTCCCGGATCGAAGTTGTAGCCCCACGCGTATTCGGTAATCAGCGTCCGGCTCATCACCCGACCCGCGTGCCGCATCAGATACTCCAATACCGCAAACTCCTTCGGCGTGAGCTCGATGGCGTCGTCGCGACGCCGTACTTCGCGCGTGCCCTGATCCAGGATCAGGTCGCCGACTTGCAACACAGGAGACACGATCGCACGAGGTCGCCGAAGCAGCGCCTCGGCGCGCGCCAGCAACTCCTCGAAGGCAAACGGCTTGGTCACATAGTCGTCCGCGCCAGCACGCAACGTTTCGACTTTGGCATCGACCGCATCCTGCGCTGTCAGCACCAGGATCGGGCGTTCAAACCCCCGAGCGCGGAGCGCGCGCAAGACATCGAGCCCGTTCCGACCCGGAAGCCGCATATCCAGAATCACCAGATCATACGGCTGCGACAGCGCCATACGCTCGCCGTCGAGGCCGTTCGCGACGAGATCGGTTTGCCAGCGCTGCTCTTCGAGCCCGCGGCGAACGAATTCGCCAACGGTCGGGTCATCTTCGATCACAAGGATTTTCACAGGTGCACGTCAGGCGGTCGTGGGTGTCTGGCGGTCATCGGTGCGGCGACGGCCGCACAAAACCAAACTCGCGAATCTTGCGATACAGTGTCTTCGGTGAAATCCCCAACGCGTCGGCCGCGCGTCCCTGGTGCCAATGCGTACGCTCAAGAACGGCCCGGATGTGCCGACGTTCCAACGCCTCGAGCGAGAGCTCGTCGGCAGCGATCTGCTCACCACCAACTCGCGGGCGCTCGCCAAGTGCCAGGTCGGCTGGTTGAACAGATCCGTTCACGGCGAGAAAGAGTGCGCGCTCGATCACACTTCGCAGCTCACGCACGTTGCCGGGCCAGCGGTACTGCTCAAGACGTGCGACCGCCTCGGGCGAGATCCGCATCGGCATGCCTTCCCCGAACAGCGCGGCAAAATGATCACTGAGCGGTGACACATCAACCACACGATCACGCAGCGGCGGGAGGGCCACTTGGACCGCGGTCACGACGCGGGCAAAGTCCTGCTGCAAGCTCCCCTGCTGCACCATCCGCGCTCCGTCGTACGTCGACGACACCATGAGCCGCGCATCCAACCGAACGCGTTGTCGCCCGCCAACTCGCGAGAAGCCACCAGCCTCAAGGGCGCCAAGCAGCCGCTCTTGGACTGGACGCTCGAGCGAGCCCACGTGCTGCAGGTATACTGTGCCACCACGCGCCCGCTCCAACGCGCCCATCGCGCGCGCGTCGCCTGGCAAGCCGCCTTCCACGCCAAACAGTTCAGCGTCTTGCTGCTCGCGGGGGACACGGCGGCAATCCACGTCAATCAGCGGCCCCCGTGCACGATCTCCGCCTTCGCCGCCCTCGTGCATCACGTGCGCCACCAATCGCTTCCCAGTGCCGGCCTCGCCGCTGAAGAAGACAGGGGCGCTACTCGACGCAACGTGACGCACCATCGTCATGACGGCCGCCAACGGGGCATAGTGCGTAACAAAGCGACGCTCCAGAGCCGCGACATCCAACCGTGCGCTCAGCACGTGATTGTCGTGGACCAGCATGCGCTTTTCCCATGCACGACGCACCAGCGCTTCAACCTCCGCCATGCGATAAGGCTTGGACAGAAAGTCATACGCACCAAGTTTGAGCGCCGTCATCGCCGTCTCACTCGTACCATTACCCGTAATGACCAGGATCTCCGGCGGCATCGGTTCGTCGCGAACTCGACGCAGGACTTCGAGTCCGTCGAGCTCCGGCATCACCACATCCAACAGCGCCACATCAAAGGACTCCGCGCGGAGCGCCTCGAGCGCCGCACGACCATCCCGGACCAAGACCACGTCGAATCCCCGAGCGGAGAGATACTGCTGAAGAATCATGCCAAGATGCGCTTCGTCTTCCGCCAACAGCACGCGGATGGGCGACGGATCGACCCGGTCGTTCACGCGGAGACCTCGTGTAGAAGGAGATACTCAGGCAGCAACACCTGAAACGTGGCCCCCTCGCCTTCGGCACTCACCAACTCCAGTTGACCGTTATGATCGGCCACGATCCCGTAGCAAATCGCCAAGCCAAGGCCAGTGCCCTGCCCCGGGGCTTTCGTGGTAAAGAACGGCTCAAAGACTTTGGTCTGGAGCGCGCGCGGGATACCCGGACCGTTGTCCGCCACTTCCAGGGCGACGCTCGCCACGTTGCCGAGCGTGATGACCGGACGCGTGCGGATGATGATCTGTGCGCCCTCTGGCGTGGCGTCGAGCGCGTTCATGGCCAGCGCGATGAGCACCTGCACGAGTTGATCCGCGTCGCCCATCACCACCAGCGGGCGCGCGTCAGCGAGCTCCGTCACCAGTCGCACCCGCTTGTACCGGGGATGGTGTCGCAAGAGGAAGAGTCCCTGCTGGACCACCGTGTTTAAATCGAGCGGATGGCGATGCTGCGGTTTTGGGCGGGCGAAATCTAGCAATCCGTTCACGATCTTCTTGCAACGATGCACTTCAAGGTCGATGATTCGCAGCATCTCAGCCGGATCCGATCCCGGCACCACCGAACCCGCAGGCAACGCCGCTGCCAGTTCACGGTGCATGGTCAGCGATTCCCCGCACGCCGCTATCGTGGCCAGTGGATTGTTGATCTCATGCATCACGCCCGCTGCCAGCTGCCCCAGTGCTGCCAACTTCTCCGATTGCGCCGTCTGATCGATCGCCGCCTTCCATTCAGTGATGTCTTCTCCCACCGTGATCACGTGGCTTACCGCGTCGCCGACCACGCGCATCGGAATCTTCGAAATACGGAAATGGCGCAGCTCGCCGAAGGCCGAGCTCTCCATCTGGAACTGCTGGAGTTGGCCTGAGGCAAAGACCTCATCAAACTCCTGCTTCAGCATCGCCGCAGGTTGCCTGTGTAACACTTCAAAGATGGTGCGGCCGATCGCATCGTGACGGGCCACGCCCTGCAAGCCTGTTTCACGCTTGTGATTCCACGCGTGAATGCGATACTCGCGATCGACGACGTACAACCCAAAGGGCAGTGAGTCCACCACGCGTTCAAGAAACGCACGCTGCTGTGCGACTTCGTCCACCCGCATGGTCAGTTCGCGTTCAAGCGCCATCAGGCGGGACTGACGCGACACGCTCACCATCAGGAGATCGACGCCACACAGGACCAATCGCTTCTCGTGGGGAGTCAGCTGGTGCGCCCGTCGCACCGAGAGCACCCCCAGCTTCTCGCCACCCGCCGCCAGATCAAACGTCTCATCGCCGCTGATGTCGGCCAATGGGTCGCTGTGTCCGGCGCTCAGGTGCCAGCTTCGCGCGTCATCTGCCGTCACATTGAGCTGCACCTCCACCAGATCGGCGCGCAGCATTACACGTAACCGCTCAATTGTCGCCGTCGACGCATCAGCTGCCACGGATGATCGAGCGGCCGTGGCAAGCAGATCGAGCAGCGCGACTGAAAATACGTCGTCAGTCATTGGGGCATCGGGAGTGACATCACGTGGACAAGGTAGGATAGAATCTTCGATCGGGCAAGCTGACCGATCAAGCGATTCACCCCCTAACGCACGAAACGACCGCGCAAAAGCGTGGTCGTTCGAGTCGAGATGCGGATCCCGGAGCGTGTTCCCGGAAGGACCCTAGCTCATGGCCGTCTGAATCGCCGCGAGGATCTCGGCGTTCTCCCGCCGTTGTCCGGGGGTCTCTTCGACATGCGACCAGCGGACAACCCCGGCCTTGTCGATCAGGAAATACGCGCGATTGGAAAAGAACGTGTCCTCACGGAGCACGCCGAACGCGGTGGAAGCCTCACGCTTGAAGTCTGACAGGAGATCCACCTTCATGTCGTGCTTGGCGCGGAACTCCTTCAGCGATGGCACCGCGTCCACGCTGATTGGCAGTACGGTCACATCGACGCCAGCAAACGCATCATAATCCTCGCTAAAGGCGCACATTTCCGCCGTGCAGACCCCGGTAAATGCGAGGGGGAAAAAGGCCAGTAGCACAGCTGACTTATCGCGAAAGCTGGAAAGCGTCACGTTGGTACCGGCGGTCGAGGCCAGTGTGAAATCGGGCGCCATTGCGCCGGTGTGTATGGGCATGTTCGTTGCTGTGAGATGGAAAGGAAAACGGGATGGGGATGGTGCATGAAAGAGGCCCCGGAGCGAGAACGCCCGGAGCCTCATCTCACAAATGGAGCGTGTCGGGATCGAACCGACGACCCCCGCCTTGCAAAGGCGGTGCTCTCCCAGCTGAGCTAACGCCCCCAGTCCGGTGCGGCGTTACCAACCGCCACACCGTAATCTGTCCTACCTACTCGTGCGCCGGAAGCGGCTCCATGGTCCGAGCATCAACAGGAACCTGCACCTCGTCCCGGCACGGCGTCGTCATCATGAAGACGCGAACCACAGGAAAGGCGTCCATGAACGCCGCGTAGCATAAGCCCCACACGCCCACGAAGCCGAGCGTGGTACCGATCTCCCAGATGCCAAAGGGCAAGCTGGTGGCCTCGCCGTAGATGGACGGATACACCTCAATGTAGCGATGGAGGTAGATCCCGATCAAACTGCAAATGGCGAAGAGCACGAAGGTCGGCAGATACATCTTGGCGGCCTTTGAGATCAAACCAAAGAACGGCAAGATGAAGGCGAAGATCGGAACAAGCTGCGTGACCTGCTTCCACACGCCGGTGAGTCGGAGGCGGTAGAAGTGGGTTTCTTCCGGCATATTGCCATACCAGATCACCAAGTACTGGCTGAAGCTGATGTACCCGAAGAACGCGGTGAAGGCGAACGAGAGCTTGCCGAGATCCCACAGCTGGTTCGACCCGATGACATCCTTCATGTCGAGGTGGTTACGCCACCAAATCGTGAGCAGCGAAACCAGCATGATCATGTTCACCCAGCCGCCCATGAACACGATCCACGCGTACATGGTCTGCTGGAAGTGCAACGAGAGCGTCATGGAGTAATCCCACGCCATCACGCACCAGCCAAGCACAAAGGACATGCACACCGCAATTGCGACCTTGCCCTGCAGCGAATGTTGGGAATGCAATTCCCGACGCTCGTCACCGAATCCAGCGCGCATCTTTGCGCGAATCCCGGCGGCCCACTTCGCCCCGTACTCTGGCAACACGGCGACATCGAGGCGAACCGAATTGTAGACGAACCAGAGCTGCAGGAACGTGATCAGGGCGAAGATGATCACCCCGCGGGCCAAGAAGAAGCCCGGCGAGAGATAGGCGGCCTTCTCGGCGATCGTAATGGACTCACGTCCAGCCCACGTGAAGATGTGCTCGCGTCCAAAGAACAGAATGACGAGCAACAGCACAAACGCCACGGGGACGAACGCCACAAACCCTTCCGCAAATCGCACGATCGGGCGCGACCAACGGCCTGTCACGATCCGCTGCACGGCCGCAAACGCTGTGCCCGCGGTGCTGATCACCGTGAAGTAAAGCCAATTGAAATGCAGGGCGTGCCACGCCCGCTCTTGCCCGGTGAAGACCCCGCCGAGGAACGTGGCGATTCCCACCAAGGCCAAGACCGCGAACACCGTCTTCACCCCTTTCGGGAACGGCTTGTTGGCCAGGCGGCGCGCGAATTCAGCGCGCGCTGGGTAGCTGTAATGTTGGCTCACTGGTGCTTCTCCTTGCTCGTCTTGCCGCCGTCATTTCCGCCCTTGAACGTCGCCGAGTTGATGTTTGGCGAGCCGGTAGTCGGAACGACGGTGGGGTGCACGTACGGCGACGGTTTGGTCGGCGCCGTGTTTGAAGGACCGGGAACGGTGGTCCCGTTCTGGCCCGGCATCCCGATCGGCAGTGTGTCCGCCGTACCCGCATGCAGCGCCTTCACGTAGTTAGCTACGTCCCAGCGATCGGGTTCTTCGATGCGATTGTAGTTCGGCATGGCGCCGCGACCGTTCCGCATCATCCCATAGATGTAGCCGGCGCTGCGTTGCTTGCTGGTCTCGGTGATCAAGCTCGGCGCGATGCCGTACCCGGGATTCACCTTCTTGAGTCCACCATTGCCGTCGCCCGATGCCCCGTGGCACACTGCGCAGTTGATCTGATAGTTCTTCTTGCCGTTGTCCAACGAACGGGCATCAGCCGCGATCGGGTTTGGAATGGCAGCAAACGAATCGATGGTGGGTAACAACGGGGCGTAAGAAATCCCGTATGCCACACCCGAGGTGCCCTGCATCGGCACGCTGTACTTCGGCTGCCCACGCGGCGGCGTGGTGGTGTCGTTCACGTTCTGCGACATCGGCTCCCACGGCTCAATGCGCGGCTGATTCTTGAAATCAGAGAACCATGTGCACGCCCCAAAAACAACGGGCAAGGCCAGCGCCGTCGCCATACGGGTGGATCGAACGACTACAGCATGCATGAATGATGTTGGCTTAGTCTTCACGTCGCACCTCCACCGCACCATGCTCGCGGAGCAGTGCTTCCGCTTGTCCGGCCTTCGCGGCGTCACAAGCGACAAAGATGCCGAAGTGACCGCCAGAGAACCGCGTGTCGTAGCCTGTCGTGGTCGTCAAGCGAGGAAGACGTGAGTTAATGAACATGCCTGCCACGGTCGAAAGCGCACCGACAAGCACCATGACTTCGAACCCAATGATGGTGTATGGAATCCACGAGGCGATCGCCTTGCCGCCGGTGACCAACGGCCAGTATTCCGACGACCAAATCGCGATCCAGTAGCCGAACGAGACACCGAGCAGTCCGCCGATCAACGTGAAGCGTCGCACCACGCTGTTGGGACCGTCAATCGCATGCTCGATCTCGTGACGGATGGTGGGCGAGTACACCGTGACCTCGCCAATCCGCTTCGTCTTCAGATCCTTGATCGCCGCAACGGTGGTATCAAGTTCATGAAATGCACCCAGAACGCCTTGCATTAGTGATGCCCTCCATCGTGCTGATGCTTGTTGCGTGGCACCACGATTTCCTTGAGCTCAGCGATGGCCATGACCGGCAACTGCTTCACAAACAGCAGGAACCACATGAAGAACCATCCGAAGGAGCCGATCAGGAACGACATATCGATCCAGCTGGGCGCATAGCTGCCCCACTGCCACGGCTCGAACTCGTGCGACAACGACGGCACGACAATCACGAAGCGCTCAAACCACATCCCGAGATTGATGAACAGACTCAGTACGAAGAGCCATGTGGGGTTGCGGCGCAGCTTCTGTGACCAGAGGGACATGGGCAATGCCATGTTGCAGAGCAACATGATCCAAGCTGCCCACCACCACTGACCAAACACGCGATTCCAGAAGAACTCTTGCTCCGCACGGACGCCGCTGTACCACGCCACGAAGAACTCGATCATGTAGGCGCAGCCGACTACCATCGAGGTGAACAGCACGACCTTGGCCGTCGCATCGAGATGGTTGAGCGTGATGTAGTGCTCCAGCTTGAACCACTTTCTCATCGGAATGGCGATCGTCCACACCATCGCGAAGCCGGAGAAGATGGCGCCGGCCACGAAGTACGGCGGGAAGATCGAGGCGTGCCAGCCAGGCGTCAGTGCCATGGCAAAGTCGAAGGAAACGACCGAGTGCACGGACAACACCAGCGGCGTACTGAAGGCAGCGAGGAAGAGATACGCCTTGGCGAAGTGCCGCCATTCGCGATCACTGTTCCGCCAGCCGAGCGAAAGGATGCTGAGGATCCGCTTGCGGAGGACGTTGGTCTCCTTGTCGCGAAGCACCGCGATGTCGGGGATGAGGCCGATGTAGAGGAACGTCGTCGAGATGGTCAGGTACGTCGAGATGGCAAAGACGTCCCACACGAGCGGTGATTTGAAGTTCGGGAACAGCAAACGCCAGTTCGGATACGGCACCAACCAGAAGAACTTCCACGGACGTCCAATGTGGATGATCGGGAACATGCCGGCCGTCATAACCGCAAACACCGTCATGGCCTCGGCCGCTCGATAAATCGAGGTGCGGAAGCCGGCGCGGAACAGATAGAGAATGGCCGAGATCAGGGTCCCTGCGTGGCCGATACCGACCCAGAAGACGAACGTGATGATGTAGTTACCCCACATCACCGGCGGTTCGTAGCCTGCCTGACCCAATCCCCAATAGATCTGGAAGAGCCACGCCGACGCGCCAATGAGCATGGCGAGTACAGCGAGGGAGAGACCAAAGAACCACTTCTTCGTGAAGCCGAGCGTCGCGATGATTTCGCGATCGACTTGTTCATAGTCGCGGACTGCGGGGAGCTGCACGTCGGCCGATGCAATGTTCGGCCCACGGATGCCCTCACGCACCGGATGGATAACGGATGCCATGCGCGATGCCCTCAGGCCTTCGCCGGCGAGGCCGGCGCTGGATGGGTGACTTTCTTCAGATAGACCACGGCGGTGTATGCGTTGAGCTCTTCGAACACGTGGTACGCGCGACGGTCATACGCAAGCTTCGACACGCTCCAATTCTCATCAGCCGCGTCGCCGAAAATGATGGCACGAGACGGACAGGCCTGCGCGCAGGCCGTCGTGAACTCGTCGGCCTTGACGTCGCGTCCCTCGGCCTTGGCACGATGCTCTGACTCCCGGATACGCTGCACGCAGAACGTACATTTCTCCATGACACCCTTTCCGCGCACCGTCACGTCAGGATTGAGCGCCCAGTGCATCGGCTCCGGCCACGAATACTGCTTGCGCTCCACTTCGCCGTAGCCAAACCAGTTGAAGTAGCGAACCTTGTACGGGCAGTTATTGCTGCAGTAGCGGGTGCCGACGCAGCGGTTGTAGACCTGCACGTTCAGGCCGTCTGGCGAGTGATACGTGGCGTACACGGGACACACCGGCTCACAGGGTGCGTTGCCACAGTGCTGACACATCATGGGCACAAACCGTGTGTCGAAGTCGGGCGAGAACTCGTTCTCCGTGTTCTCGTTGCCTTCGTAGTACCGCTCCAACCGAATCCAGGCCATTTCGCGGCCCTTGATGATGTTCGCGCCGGGACGCTCGTCCCACGTGGACGGACTGAGCGCGCGGCCCTGATACGCCGCACCCACGGTCGGAATGTTGTTTTCGCTGTAGCAGGCCGTCACGCACGCAGAACATCCGGTACACCGCGCGAGATCGATCGTCATCGCCCAACGGCGACGTTCCATCCCCGATGAGTGCTCAGGGTCGTACATGCCCGTGGACTTGGACTTCGGATTGGCGAAATCGCCTTGGGCGTCTGCGGCAACCGGCGACTTGAGGCCGGACATAAAATCCTGCGACGGCAGCCCGGGGATCGCGTGGTGCTCTGCCTCGTCGCCGCCGCCGCCAGCCAAATCGGCGAGCGTGATCGCCTGACCGATCCCGCGCCCGTGCTGACGCGCTGAGCCTTCAGTGGTGACGAGCTGCGAAACGTCCGCTTCTACGGTGACGGCGCCTTTCGTCGCCGACAACGCGAGGCCACCAGCAGTATCCCACCCACTCGGCACGAGATCAAAGGCGTTGACGCCGACGTTCTTGGCGAATCGACCGTACCCGGTGTGGCCCTGACCGAGCGCGATAGCGACCGTATCCGGACGCACCCCCATGTAGCGATAGGCGGGCGCGGTAATCTTTCCGGCGGCAGTTGTGATGGTGAGATGTTGCCCTTCTTTGAGCCCAAGCTTCTTAAACGTCTGTGGATGCACCTCGACCCACGACTGCCACGCTAACTTCGTGACCGGATCGGGAAGCTCTTGCAACCACGGCTTGTTCGCCCCGCGCCCGGCACCAAGCGTCGCGGACGGGAACACGTGCACGAAGTACTCACCTGTGGTGCTGGCGAGCACGGGTGCCGGTGACGCGCCGGCGGCTGCGCCCTTTGTTGCGGGCGCGACCAGGGGCGCCATGGCGACCGTCGGCTTTGTGAGCGCCGACGCCAGTGCGGCGGCGCCGCCAATCTTCGCCGTGTACCACGTGCGATAGTCCGCAACGTTGTACCGAGCGGCGAGAACTTGGTCGCGCTTCGCCACATCAATCAGCACATCGGTTGTGGCCTTGGTGTCAAACACGGGATCCAGCGTCGGCTGCTGCAAGCTGAGTTGACCAGGCACCGACACCGCGTCGCCCCAGCTCTCTAACCAATGGTTGTCTGGCAGCACCAGATCGCAGAGCTCCGACGTTTCGTCGGGCATGCTGCTGAACGACACTTTGAACGGCACTTTCGCGAAGGCCGCGGCGAAGCCGGCGGACTTGGGCGTCGTGTGCACGGGGTTGGCATGGCGAACGAATGCCACCGCGACGGAGCCGGCAGCCATCCGCTGGGTTGCGGCGGCCAGCTCGGCATAGGACGAGAGTCCGTTGTACCCCGCGTGTCCGGCGGCGGGCTTGATCGTGACGCCAATGCTGCCGGCTTTTTTGTTCAGCTCCGCCACCATCACGCCACATTCAACGGCATCGGACGTGGTCACACCGCAGATCGCCATCACGCCGGTTCCGGCTTTCGCGATGGCGGCCTTGAGCGCGTCAATCGTTGCGGCGGGAACGCCCGAAGCGTCCGATGCGGCGGCAACCGTGCCTTCGCCGGTGAGCGCCGCGCAGAATGCCATATCGCTGCCGGGCTTGGTGGCAATCCACTGATCGGCATTCAGGCCAGTCAGGGAGCGTCGCGCGCCGATGTAGACCAGCTGAGGTGCGCCCTCGAGCTTGGCGCGCGCATCCGCCCAATCGAGCTGCTGGGGGACGCCGTGTCCCCACCCGTCAAGGAAGTCCGCGCCGAAGCTCAGAATCAGTTTGGCCGATCCGAAGTCCAGCCCGGGCCACGAAACACCGTAGGCCTTCTGATTCGCGGCGATCGTTGCCGACGGCACCAGCGGATCGATGCTCAAGTGCGCCGGCATGCCCTGCGCCGACAACCACTCATCGAGAAATCCTGGGAAGGTCCCGGATTCATGTTGATTGATGAACACAGCACTCGACGCCTGGTTCTTGCTTTTGACGGCGCCGAGGTTCGTGGCTAGCAGTTCGTAGGCTTTGGCCCACGTTGTTGGCTTGAGCGCGCCACCCTCGCGCATCATCGGCGAGCGGTACCGGTCGGGATTGTACAACCCCTGCACCGCCGACAACCCCGTGGCGCAAATGGCGCCACGGTTCATGGGATGCTCCGGATTGCCTTCGAGCTTGATCGGTCGCCCGTCACGCACTTCGGCCAGTACGCCGCAGGCAGACGCGCACTCACGACACGTGGTCGCGTAGTACTGCGACACGCCGGGTTGCGTATTGTCAGGTGACACCACATACGGAATGAGCTTGCCCACCTTTTCGGAAGAGCAACCCACCACGGCTGTGGTCGCGCCAGTGGCGCCTAAGATCTTGAGAAAGTCCCGGCGCTTTACGCCGGTCCCCGTTTCCGTACTCATGCAGTCACTCCGCTTCGGGCGGCGGCACGGATCGACGAACGCACAGAATGCACGCCCGCGATCCGCGATCGAGGGTCAGTAATGGCAAGTGGCGCAGTCATACCGCGCCTTCTTGGGTGGCAGCGCTTCCATCTCGGGCGTTACTGTCATGCCGGCGAGCCGCGCGCCTTCCGCAGGCTTGTAACCGTTCACGTGACAGTTGATGCACCATCCCATGTTCAGCGATTTCGCCTGTTGCACGGGAACGTAGTTCGTGTCCGGCCCTTGGGCGCCCTGCTTCTGTATCTCGCCGTGGCAGCTCTGGCAGGTCACCCCAGCGTTCACGTGCCGCATATGTGGGAACTGCACATAGTCCGGAACCTTGTGTACGCGATTCCAGGGAATCGGCAGCGAGTCTTTGTAATACTTCGCCACCTTCTGAATTTCCTTCGATCCAGGCTTCACGTACGTGTGACAGCCCATGCACGTCTGCACCGAGGCATTTCCCGGATCCATCGCTTTGTTTGCCGCGCTATGGCAGTAAATGCAGTTCATGCCGGCCTTCGCAACGTGCGGTGCGTGCACGAACTTGACGGGCTGCTCCACGCGAAGTCCCTGCGACGACGAGGCGCCACTGTACGCAGACAGCAGTGCCGCCGTGGCGGCAAGCGCGAGGAAACCAGGAATTAACGTCCACTTCTTTTGGACCGTCATCGACTTTGGCTGGGAAAGCGAGGATGATGAACTGGGCTTAGCGAGATACCACGTGGCACTGCGACACTCCGCGGATTTTGCAAGCGCGAAGTATGACCGGCACCGTATTTGTACGCAAGTGCAAGTGTGTGTTGCGCTAACGAATCCGCACGAGGTGTTGGCACTATCGAGTCAACGGCTATCGGCGCGATCCGTTCCCCGTCACGGGCGCACGATCGGCGTCGCGCCCGCATGCCGCTGTGCATGCTGCCGAGAGAGAGAAATGAGCGATCGCCCGTCTCGAAAATTCGGTTCGGCCGCGACATCCGCGAGGTCGTCTGGCAACAATGCGATGAGCGCCCGACACTGCTGGGTGAGCCGCAACGGCCACCACGAGCTGCGTGTCAAATGTTGCACACCGAGGGTTCGGACCAAGTGTCCGAACTGATCCTCGGGAGGCCCCCAGACCCAGTGAAAATCATAGCAAACGCGCGCCTGCTCCTCGGGGGTCAGACCCCAATGCGTCTCTTCGATAAGCTCTCGTCCCGCCCCGACCACGACCATCACCGCACCACGACCAACCTCCCCGGTACCGGTGCGACGCGCGATCGCTCGCAACATCGCCGCCGACACATCGCCGGCGGTGTCCATCGGATGCCGCTGCCGCAGATCCTCGAATCGCACCGTCACAATCATGGCCAATCCCGTTTCTCCACAGGCATCGGCGAGCTCTGCCAGCCCAGCATGGTGGACGGGCAATCCCCACTGCGCCGGGTAGACACGAATCGCCGGTGCGCCTTCGTCCACCGCATCACGAACCTGCTGTTCCCACTTTGGCCAGTCAGGGCGCACCATCGGGGCCGGCGCCAGCTGCTGCCGATAGGGACGGAGCGCGGCGTAGAGGTGGCGATTAGACGGCACGGGGTCGCGATGAAACGCTCCCGGGAGGTGGCCAACCCACGCGCCACGAAATCCCTCACGCTCCAGCACACGGACCAGGACATCGGGCGTCGGATGCGGCACGTCGCGGAACGGGTACTCGCCAATCCATGCGCACACATCGACCGGCCGATCATCGCCCGAAGACGCCCGCTCGATCACGGCACTCATGGCGCGGTCTCCGACACGAGAGGTACTGTCGTCTCGGCGCCGAGGACCGGAGCAAAGGCCCCGGCTGGAAAGATCCGCACGGCGTTCTGCCATCGCATCTGCGCGATTTCCGCGTCGCTTGCGCCGACGTGGTCCAGCGCGAACAACTTCGTTAAGCCCGTACACAACGTCAGGTCGGCCGCCCAGAGCAGCCGCCCGGCGCCCACCCAACGCAGCGCCTCGTCGATCATCCCCCGATCGATTCCGCTTCCCGACAAGTCCATCACAATGTTGGGCAAATCAACCACCGCGGGAAATGTGTGCGCCCAGTCGCCGCCACCACCAATGTGAGCAAGAAGAAACGTGACCCGAGGATGACGCGCCGCCATCCGTGCCAAGTCCACACCGTCCGACGCATCCTGATTGGCCCAATCCCGACGACGATGCTGCCAGACATGCTGCAGGATCGGCATCCCGTGCTGTGCGGCCAGCGCTGCCACCTCGTCGAGGAGCACGTCATCAGCTCGACGCCCGGCGGCCAACTTGATGCCAATCGCGCCCCGAATGACCGCGTATTCAATCTCGGCGACCGCGTGCCCTGTGAAATTCGGATTGACCGCAACGTAGGCGCGCACGCTCGGGCCCTGCGCCTCGGCGAAATCCAGCATCCAGCGGTTGGCTTGAGTTTGATCCGCCGGCGACGAGAAGTAGGTCGGTGATGTGTGGCCCCACGACCCCAGCACCGACGCCACATGCGATAACACGCCCATGCGCTCGCCGGCCCGCAGTCGCGAGGCATTGTAGCGAGTCCAATCGGCGCGGTTGGTAAACGGGGTGTGAAAGTGCGCGTGGACGTCGATGAGCGGGAGCGGGCCGCCAAGAGGGACGCTTGCAGGCGAGAAATTGGGCATGGTCATGCGTCCGTGCGTCGGGGACCGGTAGAGAGGGAGTGTACGATATGCGGCATCGCCCGCGCCAGCGTATCCATTGCCTCGTGGTCGTGCGCGATGGCGGGAAACTGATACGCACCGCGCTTCAGCAGCACCCCGGCTCGTGCCGCGGCGGCGACCAACCCATCCAGCGCTTCCGGATTCTCAGAGACCAATCGCCACATCACTGGCGGTCCGTCCACGTGCACACCGACCCACGGCGCCGCCTCCAATGCGTCGCCAACAATGGACTGCATCGACTGCCCGATCCCCACAAGGCGGCTTGCAACATCCACGCGATCATGCCATCCGAACACGGCCTGTGCCGCCGCCAATCCGGTGGATTCCGCCGCCGCGGTGGACGAAATCCACGTGCGTGCGCACGCTTCCATGATTCCTGCACGACCCACGACGGCAGCGAGTGGATAGCCGTTCGCCATGGCCTTCCCGAGCGTGGTAAGATCCGGCAGCACACCGAGCAGTTCCTGCACACCGCCGGTTCGCACGCGAAAGGCGGTCTTGATTTCGTCGAACACGAGCACTGCGCCAAGCCGGTCGCATGCCTCGCGTGCCGCGCGGAGCCACTCAACCGATGCGATCGTGTGGATCAACGGCTCGACCACAATCGCGGCCAGCTCATGTCCACGCTCGGCAACCGCGATGGCGAGTGCGGTGACATCGTCAAAGGGCACCCAGGTGAGATCGACACTGGTGGCGGGTGGCACGCCGTCCCCTGCACTGCACCAATCCAACCAGCCGAAATATCCGCACGCGATCACGTGCGTGCGACCCGTTGCTGTTCGGGCAATGCGTACCGCTGCCGCCGTCGCCTCAGCACCGGTGCGAAGAAAACGCACGGCTTCGGCGCACGGAATCAGATCCACCAGTTGCTCGGCGACCTCCACTTCGAGCCGATGGGGGAGTAACGAGACATTTCCTGCCGCCGCTGCCGCCTGCACCGCGCGGGTAACGGCGGCGTCAGCATAGCCAATGGCGACGGCGCCGAGGGCCATGCCACAGTCGAGGTATCGGCGCCCGTTGGTGGTGATCAGCGAGCACCCTTCTGCGCGCTCGTAGTGGGTGGGTAAGTCCGCGTCGACACCGTGTGATCCGTACAGCACGTCTGGTCGCTTACTGCCGGTTGATGATCCGCCAGGGACCACGTCGGCAGCGCGATGGCGCCACACGGCGTCGTCCACGTGCGGTCGGGACATGCGATCGCTCACGCGCCGGCGTCTCGGGTGGCGAGCGCTGCCTCAACGGCCAATCGCGACTCGCGTTCAATGGTGCGCAGCACTTCGAGGGCCGCGGTGCGCACCAGCAAGAGCTCGCGCGCGTCCGGGGCCGCGCGATACACCAACGAGCGGACCGTCCGCATGATCAGTTCTGCATTCCGCGTCTTGAAGTACGCGATCGCGTCGAGCGCGGTCTGCGCATCGGCGAACGTCTGTTCGTACTCCTGCATGGTCGGCGTCGGTGCCGCGCGCTTTGGACCGGCCAACCGCTTGGTCACGTCGCCGGCGCCAAGGTGCAACTCGTACAGGGCCAACAAGCACGCCTGCGCCACATTCAGCGAAAAGTGGTCCGTGGTGGGAATCGTGGCCACCGCGTGCGCCCGATCAAGCGCGTCGTTCGGAAGGCCGTGATCCTCACGCCCGAACATGATGGCGACGCGACCTACGGCCGTGTACTCCAGCAGGTCTTCGGCGGCCGTACGCGGCGTGTGGCGTGCCCACCGTGCCGCACGACGTCGACCGGAGAACGCCACTACTCTGACGCAGTCGGCCAGCGCATCATCGATGGTATCGAAGTGTCGGATGCGTTCCACCAGATCGCGCGTATCATGGGCGATCTGCTCAAGGCGGTTCTTGTCGTACGCACACGGACGAATCAGGCGCAGGTCCCAGACACCCATGTTTTTCATCGCGCGCACGACGGCGCCAATGTTGATGGGATCCTGGGATTCATACAGGACGACCGACACGGCCGCCAAAGGGGACTCGGACATCCAACCTCGGAAAGAAGATCGCGAACTGCGGCTTCGCTGCCGCGTTGACCGGGCAGACAACTCAGGCAAAATAGCGACACGCCGTCAGCGAAGTGTCGTCCTTTGGCCGCTTGAAGCTACCGTGGCTGGCCTACGGGGCGTCGCTCAAGACCAGTTGCACCGCGCGCGAGGCCGGTCGCCGCGATCCTGCCAGGTAGCCGTACCCGCCTCCGCCGCTCAGCGCCAGCTGTCCTCGGCGACGCTCGCGCTCCGGTGGTCGTTCGTTCACCACCAATTCGAAACGGAGTGCGGACCGTCCAGCGTCCGGAAGGTCCGATCGATTCCACGCCAGTCGCATCGCCCATCCCCGCGTCGTCAACCGGACCTCGGCGTTGGGAACGACATCGGCGATAAGACACGTCTGACGCGTCGTGATCCCAGTCGCCCCGCCGATCACTGGTACAACCAGACCTGCCGTCCCCCACGACTGTTCGCTCGATGCCGACACTACCGGCCCCAGGTACCACTGGATCCCATCGGCGTTGACGTCGTGCAGCTCATTATCGAGAGGATTCTCCTGCTCCGCAGAGGACGAGAGCGGAGGGCCCGTGTGCACGTCGATGTCGACCACCAACTGCGTCGCCGTCGTCATCAGGTCCAGCCGCGCCGTTGGACGGCCGGCGTCGCGCCACGGACGCTCGGTCGGGATGTAGTGGCGTTCGCCAAGGTCCAGTGAAAGGGCACCACGAACGGGTTCGCCTGCACGCTGATGTTCCGCGAAGTCCACGAGCAGCGGAACACGCAAGACCAGCGAATCCTGCGCTGTCGCTTCCGCCAAAGGCGCGTCGTCCACCGCCGCGGTGGCTTCGTTGCGCAGCGGCGATCGGTACGCGACCTCGAACACCACGTCAGACTGCTCGCGCGACCCGCGTGTTTCGATGCGCCATTGTCGAATGTCGCGCGTACGCGCCACGCGGTGGACGCATTGGGTACCGTCGCGAAGCGTGATATGGGCTGAGCATGCGTCATGGGCGGAGAGTGCGACCGCTTCCACCAGACCGTGAGGTGCGTCCGGCGTCGGCCAGTTCCATACGCTGACGAGTCGGCCGTGGGGCGCCTGCGTCGTTATCCAGTGGCGCTGGACGTCTCCTTGACCCGGTACGGCGGGCGCGACGCCGCGGCGCAATGTCGCCCAATGACTGGTGGCGACCCACAGGCGCGCACGTGCCCGAATCTTGGCGTCAAGTGAAGCACGCGCGAAGCCCGGTGTCGCGACGAGCGCAAACTGCTGTCCCGCATGTCGTCGTTTGATTTCGCGCACAAAACTCAATCCACGATCGTCGGACGCGGCGCCCTGACGCGGGATCTGACCAGCGTGCACCCTTGGGGCGTCGGTATCATCCACATCGGCTGCCTGGCCGACGGTCGCTGCGAAAGTCGCCTGCGCGGCAATTGGCAGCGTCAGTTCGACATTCCACGCGGCATCCCATTCAAGCACGTCGATGAGGTAGCCCTCCGCGACCAGCACGGCGCGTTCCACGGACACTCCGGGAATGATGTCGTCAACCCGTTTGACGATCCAACCAAAGGTGTTGCGATCTTCGAACGCCACGAGTTGCGCCTCCGATTCCGATTGCGCCTGGCGGTCAAAGAGCGGCGCGAAGTGCGCGAACGTGCTGCGATACCACGCCAACCGTGGTTCCACGTAGCTGCCGGTTCCCGGGTCCTCGAGCCACCGTGCGTCTCCCGTTTGCAGGGTGAGCGCGAGTTGATCCGGATGACCATGTCCTCCGCCGGACTCCCCACCTTCAAGCGCGACATAGGTGTTCCCTCCGTCACGTCGCACGATCGCCAGGCCCTGCGACGGCAGGCACACACTCGACAGCGACTCCCCGGCCTGAGGCGGGACATGCGCATCAGCCATGAGCAGGGCGCGCCACGACAGGTCCGCACGCGTCAGCGCGGTCGGCGCGGTATTCCGTTCGGCGTCGGCCGTTGATCGCGATCGTCCGGTCTCGCCACGCGGCGTCGATCCGCCGTAGAGCGCCGCCAGCAACGCTGCGCTGCGCGGATCGTGCGCATGCGCCCAGCCCAGTTCACACCATTCGGCGGTGCGCCATTGCCGAATACTGCTGGCGTACTGCGCGTCGCGGCGAGACGGAAACGTTTCGTCGGGCAGGAGCCCGAGAAACGGGGCGAGAAATCCTGCCGAATACCGGGCATCGCGCGCCTGCGTCAACGGTTCTCCCAGGGCGCGCAGGAGTTCCACGCCGTACCACAATCCACGATGCGCAAACAGATGGTAGTTCTCGCCCTCGTACCAAAACCCATTGGCGTCCAGCCCGTTGTCGATCAGGCCGACAATTCCGTTCGGAGCACACAGCCGCTGACGAGCGGCATCCTGCCGCCCCAGCATCGTCCACGCGGAGCACACCGCCACTTCGTTCCAGACTTGTCGGTTTGATCGGCCTTCGTGAAACCCATCGATCAACCGCGCGCTGGGCTCGATGATTCGCTCACGTATCCGCGACGCGTCTTGGTCCGTCCATACATCGGTTGTGCCTTCGAGTAGCGCGACCGCATGACACACGTTCAGCAGCCAGATCGACTCAAGGTACGTGCTGAAGAATGGTCGCGACGGTCCGAGCACATTGTCGGCGTTCGGCCACTGCTCGTACTGGTCGATATAGCGACGCAGGATTGACGCGGCACGCACGGCATGCTGGGTGTCGCCGCGGAGCCCGTGCAGCGTGGCGGCATGCACGGCGCGCTCGACCGTCCACAGTTGGGCATTCATCGCCCACCAATCGTCGTGCTCTTTCGCCTGATAGCTGCGGGAGCAGCCCAGGCACCAATGGTCGTGGGGCTGGAACGGATCGAATTCCAGGAATGTCCCGTGGGTAGGGCAACGGCCGCCGATCCGGGTCAGGCGCGCCTTTTGCAAGGGGATCGGCGCGTTGCGATGCTGGAGGACCTGCAGATCCCGCGCAAGTGAATCGGCAAGCGTAGCAAACGGCGCGTTGCTCGCTCCGAGCGGATGGCGTGCGGTCGGTGATGCCTCCGCAGGCGATCCTGCGGGCACCGCCAACGCCGATCGCCGCTCACGCTCGACGCAGAGTAGTGGCGTCCAGGGCACGCGCTGTGGCGTTGGTACGCGACTCATCTTCGGCCCGCGCGCCATGCCGCGCTCCAATGCCGCGCTCCAGTGCCGCGCGGAATACCGCGCGGAATACCGCGCGCAATGCCGCACGCAGTACCGCGCGCAATGCTCCGGCCCAATGCCGCCTTCAGTGCTGCGCTCAACGTCGCGTCCATTGGCTCAGTGAGACCAGCTCCCCACGCAGGTCCATCTGCACGTGCTGCAGTCGTCGCGACACGCCCTGCACGCCGCGCGCATGGTACAGCCAAATCACCGGTGACAAGTCCATGAGGAGGTCCGCCGCGCGCGCCCACGCGGCGGTGGCACCGGCAGGGGCCGCTGCGCGTGCGAGCGCCAATGCGCTGTCGATCGCAGGCGCATGAAACCCCGCGTAGTCCATCGCCCCTCCGCGCTGTTCTGACCCAACGAGCGCAACCAACTGTCCTAGCCCGATGTCCCCCGGAATACCGGTGATGGCGAGATCAAAGCGCTTGTCGGGCGCACGCACCGCGCTCAGAAACGCGGTGAGTTCTGCCACCCGAATTTCCAGCAGGATCCCTCGCGCACGAAGATCCGCTTGCAACAACTGCTCAACCGCCATGTCGCCGCTGCCGACCGTGAGCAGTTCAATGCGAAACGGTTTGTCATCCCGATGACGAATCCCATCCGCGCCTCGACGCCATCCCGCCGCATCGAACAAGCTATCCGCAACGGCCGTGTCCAACGGCAGCACGGCGTTCGCCGACATCGGGAGGCCCGGTGGAATGGGACTGGCGCTCGCCGTGGCGTATCCCGCGATGGCCGCTTGCACCAGCCGTTGGCGATCTATCGCGTGCATCATCGCGCGACGTACGCGGACATCATCGAACGGCGCGCGCGTGGTGTTCAAGGCCAACACATTGCTGAACAACGCGGGAGGCGTGAGGAGCCGCAATGTGGGATCGTCGCGAACGAGGTGCGCCATGGAGGGAGACACGCCGGCAACGTCCAGCTCTCCGCTCACGAGCCCCGCGAACTTCGTAGCTGCTTCGTCCACTACCGCCACGACAATTGACCGCAAGGCCGGTGGGCCGCCCATCAGCGACGGGAATGTCTCATTCCGCACGAATCGCCACCGACGACCGGCCGTGCGGTCCAGAAAACGAAACGGGCCATTCCCTACCGGTGACGTCGTAAAGGCCGCGCCCCGCCATCGCGCACGTGGCACCGTGTCCAGCACGTGTCTCGGCACGAGAGGAAGCTCCGCCAGTATCGTCGGCACGCGAACTTGCGCAACCGCGAAGTGCAGGCGCACGACGCTATCTGAGACGATCTGTGTGGAATCAAGCGATGCTAGGTCGGCGGCACGCGGAGACCCCACCGCCGCGTCGCGCGTCGCATCGAACGTGAATCGCACGTCCGACGCCGTCGTGGGCACGCCGTCATGCCACAGCAGGTTGGTGGCAAGTCGCATCGTCAGCACGCGCCGGTCCTGATCGAAGGTCCAGGCGCGCGCGAAGTAGGGCACCGGCTGCATCAGGCTGTCGAGTTTGACGAGCGTAACAAACAGGGCGTGCCGTTGGATCTGGCGCGTCAGGGAATGCACCGTGACCAGCGGATTGCCTGACTCCAGATCTGTGCCGGAGGCCATGACCACCGTGTCGGGATCTCTGGGGGCCGCTCCGCAACTCGTCAACAGCATGAGGGCCATCGCCGACGCACAGCCGCGCCAATCCCACCGACCGATTTTCACCGGAGTGGTTGACGTACGCGATTTCGATCGCATCATCCTCGCATGCGCCGTGCTCTTCCTCGCCTGTTCGATGCGATCCTCCTGCTGTGGCTCGTCACGATCCTCACCTTCGCGCTGATTCATGCGGCACCGGGTGATCCGGCAACGCTGCTGGTGTCGCCCACCGCAACTGCCGAGGAGGTCGGACGTCAGCGAGCGCGCTTCGGACTTGATGCACCGCTCCCTGCACAATATGGGCGATGGGTCGTTGCGCTGCTGCGTGGCGATCTCGGGGTGAGCTTGGTCTCCTCGCGCCCCGTGCGGGCGGTCATCGCCGACGCGTTGCCTATCTCTCTGGCGCTCGGGGGCATCTCATTGCTTCTGAGTTTCGCCGGCGGCGTCGTCGTCGGTTGGTGGCAGGCCCTCCGCGCACGCCCTGCCGCCGACACAGTCGTGTCTGTGCTGAGTACCGTGATCTACGCCGCGCCAAGCTTCTGGCTTGCCTTAGCCTTGGTCGTCCTCGCAACGTCCGGCGCAGCGCTGGTTGGTGCCCCCGCCTGGCTACGCCTGCCCGCCTTCGGCGTCGAATCGCCGGGCGGAACCACAACGGGATTGGCGCATTGGCGCGACCTCGCCAGACATGCCGTGCTCCCGCTGCTGGTCCTGTCCCTGCCCGGTGCCGCCGGTGTTGCCCGCTACGCACGCCAATCGATGCGTGATGCCTCGCTCGCACCGTTCGTGGCCGCCGCGAGTGCGCGCGGATTGTCTCGCGGGCGGATTGAACGTCGCTATGTGGTGCGCTTGTCACTCACGCCACTGGTTGTGCTCTTTGGACTCACGCTGCCCGGCGTGATCGCTGGATCGGTATTCGTGGAACAGGTGTTTGCGTGGCCTGGGCTTGGTCGCGCGATGTTGACGGCAATCGCCGCTCGGGACTATCCGGTCGTGCTCGGAATGACGGTCATCTACGCCGGTACGGTGATACTCGCCAATCTGGTCGCCGACCTCGCACTGCTACGCTTGGATCCACGCCAGCGTACGGCGCTGAGCGGCGCGCCCACGCAATGACGATCACACTTCGTGTCCCTCGGCGAATCCCGTGCCGCTAACAGTCCCCGATCGCGCCAACGCTCGGGATGGCCTCTGGCAGGATCGACGTCTGCAGATCGGCTCGGCGCTCTTGGCGGGCCTCTGCCTCGGTGCCGTTATCTGGCCCCTGTTTGGCAGCGCGGACCCGAACGCCATTACCGATGTGCTTGCCCGTCGTCTCACGCCGCCGTTGTCCCGTGACGGTGTTGGCCACTGGCACCTGCTTGGCACCGATGCGTTCGGACGCGATGTCCTGCTGCGCTTGTGGTTGGCAGCCCGCGTATCGCTGGGCGTCGGCGTGTTGGGCTCGCTGCTGGCGGGTGCCATTGGCATCGGGCTGGGCGCGGCCGCGGCGTGGCGTGGCGGAATCGTCGAACGCATGATTCTCGCACTCGGCGATGTGTTCTTGTCGGTGCCGCGTTTGATTCTGTTGTTGGTGACCGCCGCGTTGTGGGGTCCGGGACTTCGAGTGGTTGTGGTCGTGCTGGCACTTACCGGATGGATGTCCGTGATGCGCCTGGTGCGCGCCGACGTGCTCCGTGTGCGCGTGTTGGCCTTTGTTGAGGGGGCGGCTGCCCTTGGCGTTGCGCCGGCGCGTCTGCTGTGGCGCCACATTCTGCCGAACGCCCTTGGGAGCACCGTCGTCGCCATGACCCTTGGCGTCGGCAATGCCATCCTCTTGGAAAGCGGTCTCTCCTTTCTCGGCCTTGGGATTCAGCCTCCTGCGGCGAGTTGGGGGAACATGATTGCGGGTGGCCGAGAGTGGTTGCTGGTTGCGCCGTGGATTGCCTTGGCGCCCGGCGCGCTGCTGATCACCACGGTCGTCGCATGTACCTTGATCGGCGACGCGCTCTCACACCGACGTCGATAGCTCCGCCCGTCGCACTTCGAAGGTGACCAGCGCACTCGCGCGCACCGTGAAGGAAATGACGTTGCTGGTGGCGACCCACGGGTGCAACGGTGTTCCATCCAAGCGACAGAGACGGTACTGCCACGCGCCGATCGGTAGTATCCACTGCCCTTGTGAATCACCGTCACGACGATTCACCGTGCGGAGCCGCATGGCGGTTCCGTCGTCGGTTATGTGGATGGCCGATACGCGCAGACCATCCCCAACTAACTCCGGTCCCGGGACCTCGCGCGGGGCGCCGTCGAGATCGCGCCACGTCTCTCCCACGAGCGGCAACAGGAATGCATCGGCCGCGTCATCGATGACGGCGGCTTCCGTCGTCGACAGCGGTCCATGCAGTTGCAGCGCAAGTCGTGCAGCAAAGGGGCCTTGGCTCTGTGCGTCGGGAATCGACGACGGCCAACCCGCGTGACCGGGCCGTTCCGGGAGATCATTGCGCGACAATTCACCGATGGAGCGCACCAGCGTAACGGCGAGACGCCCCTCTCCCACGTCGCCCTCGGCGAGTCCATCGCTCAACACGGCGGCGCCTCGTCGATCGTCGGAGTGCGCGAGCCATCGATGCATGGGTATCGTTGACGGCGGGAGTTCGTACAGGGCTGCGCCTTGTGCTGTTGTCAGCGGTGTCGTCAGCGGTGTTCGCATCACGGGTCCCATGGCGGCGTCGGCCATCACACACGTCGCGACCACGTCGGTGTTCCACACCAACTGCAACCGATGATCACGCCGCGCGTTGACGCCACGCACGTGGCACTGCAAGAAGTCAGCACCCGCGTCGAGCACAAGTGTCGTGCGCACGCGAATCCGTTCGCGCTTGGACTTCCAGAGCCACACCAGATGCAGGCTGGAACGAAGCGGTCCCTCACACCCCGCGCGGACAGCCACCAACGAGAGTGCTTCGGGCGCGCCGCGAAGCGATGGCGTATAGCTGTCGCCAGCGTCCCGGCAGGTCTCGAGCGTCAACGCGTTAGTGAGCAGGCGATCGCCGCGTATCACCGTCACGCCATCAGACGAGGCACGCACGCGCATCAACCCATTGAACATTTCGAGATAGTGCGGCTGCTGCTGCAACACCGCGGGTGTTGGCGCCTCACTTGATGGCGCCGTGTGTGCATCCAGCACGCGCACGCCATTCGCCGGTATCTGCGGGACCCACGCGAGCACCCGGCGCTCTCGGACGAGATCATTGTCGGGGTAGTGCTGCGGCGACTCGCGGCGCGCGTGGCGCTCGCGCATTGACAGGGGCTGGACGACACACTCGCTCAGGTCGGCGACGGCAAGCGGAGGATCACCGACGGCACGGTCTGCGCGACCACTGCCGCGACCACTGCCGGGACCACTGCCGGGACCAACAGCAACGTGAGCAAGCGTGTCCACCAGCGTGAGCTCGGCAAGCCCTTCCCGAGGGCGCCCGAGCCGATTGCGGACGACGGTGAGTGGGTGCGTATCGACGGCGCGCGCCCGAGCCCGCACCGCGTCGTGCTGCAGCGCCACGCGCAGGGCCGCCTCACGCAGTTCCACGGTCATCGCGCCAACCGACTGCTGCGCCGCGCTCATCTCGCGCGCCACCGCGTCGATTGAACAGCCGCAGAGCGTGTCGTGCGGGTGCGTGCGGAGCAGTGCCTCCCACGTCGCCGCAGTGAGCACCGGCAGTTGGGACAGCGTGATCTCGCCGTTTGGTGAGACGCCGCGCGACGCCGGCGCGCCGTGCAGCCATGCCAACGCACTCCATGGTTCGACGTCGCGAAGCAGCGCGCGCTCCAATCGCGCATTGGCGCGCTTCTGTGCCGCACGCGTGCCGAACGTTCCCTGCAGCGTCCATGTGTAGCCGTAACTATCACGGAGTTCGCCGCGCACGACGGGGAGCGGCCCCCGCCGCGATTCAGCCGCACGCGCGGCCTGCAGCAACGCGCCCATCGCTTGGCCCAACGACCCACGTGTCACGCGAGATCCGTCTGCGACCGCTGCGAGACTCATGGCCGCTGTCGCTTCGTGGAGCCGTGGCGATGGCGCATGGTGGTCTGCACCGACCGGCAACAGCACGCATCCGGTTGCGTTGCGCGAAGCAAGGATCGCCGCCAGCTGTTGCCAGCGAGCCTGCGCCTCGTGCCGTCCGGTTGGCAGCGCGTTCCCCAGTTCGTAACCGTCCGGCGCAAGATGATAGGCGAGCACCCGACTCCCGTCTGCCGATTCCCACCAGACGCAATCCGATGCGGGAAACGTCGCCCCACCAAACCCACGCCAGACGACCGCCGTGTCGCAGCCAAAGCCCGAAGCGATTTGCGGCATGGCCGCGGGATGGCCGAAACTGTCCGGGCAGTAGGCAACGCGCGGCGCCGCGGCCCCCGCGCGGGACAGCCATCGGCGACCGGCCTCGAGATTCCGAATGATGGCCTCTCCCGATGGGATGAGATTGTCGGCCAGCACATACCACGGTCCCGCCTCGATGGTGCCGGCGGTGAGGGCACTGCGGACGTCCGCTTGCCGCTCAGGGCGCACGGTCAGGTAGTCCGCGAGTACAACGGTTTGCCCGTCAAACAGGAACGGCTGGGAAGCATCGAGCGGCGCCTCCAGCACCGCATCGACCAGCGCGACGAGGCGCGCCCGAAATCGCGCGGCGTTGTGGTACCACTCACGATCCCAATGGGTGTGCGCCACGACGTGCAGATCAAGTGCACGGATGCCACCCGACGCGGTTGCGTGCCTCGGCCGAGCGTCTGGATCGTTCGGCGTGGCGGGCTGGGTCACCGGAGGCGCGGGATCGAAGTCTGACACTCGGGGAAGGTACTGCAGTTGACCCGATGGCGTGACCCATCGACCTTTCACCGCAGCATGCCCAGCGAATCCGGTCGGCCCTCACCAGGGCACCGTGCTGGCTTTCTTCAACCCGACCTCGTGCAGTTCCTTAGAGAATTCATAGATCGCCTTCGTGATCTGCCTGCGCTGGTGCAGTGGGCAGGGTACGTAGGGCTTACGCTGATTGTATTTGTCGAGACGGGGCTTTTGCTTGGGTTCTTCTTGCCCGGTGACTCCCTGCTGGTGACTGCCGGTTTGCTGGCGTCGCAGCCAGACTTCGGTCTCAATGTGTGGATACTTGGTGGCATCCTCACCGTCGCCGCGATTGTTGGCGACACGGTCGGGTATCATATCGGTAAGGCCACCGGCCCGCGTATCTTCACGAAGCAGGACAGTCTGCTGTTCAACAAAAAGCACCTGCTCCGGGCGCAGGCGTTTTACGAGAAGCACGGTGGCAAGACGATCATCATCGCGCGGTTCATGCCGATCGTGCGGACCTTTGCCCCAGTCGTCGCCGGCGTTGGGCAAATGCAGTACCGCTCGTTTCTCGCCTACAACGTGATCGGCGGCATCGCATGGGTCTGGAGCATGCTGATGACCGGTTACATTTTGGGTCGGACGGTTCCCGGTGTCGCCAAACACATCGAGAAGATCATTCTGCTGGTCATTTTTCTCTCGATTCTCCCCGGGATCATCGGGTGGTGGCGAGAGCGTTCGAAGACGGTCTGAGTTCATCATTCTGCTTCACCCTTCCTACACACTCTCGGAGCTGCCACATGGCCCATGTCCTGCCTGCCCTCCCGTACGCGCACGACGCACTGCTGCCGCACATCGATCCGCAAACGATGCAGATTCACCACGGCAAGCATCATCAAGCGTATGTCACCAACCTGAACGCGGCCGTCGACAAGACGCCGGAAATCGCCGACTGGTCCATTGACGATCTCTGCCGCCGTATTGCGGACGTGCCGGAAGCGGTTCGCACGGCCGTGCGCAACAACGGTGGCGGACATTGGAACCACTCCCTGTTCTGGGAGCTGATGTCTCCGACTGGCGGTGGCGAGCCGACGGGTGCACTGGGTGAAGCCATCGTCTCGACCTTCGGATCGTTCGCGACGTTCAAGGAGCAGTTCCAAGCGGCTGGCATGGGTCGCTTCGGTTCCGGCTGGGCGTGGCTCGTTTCCACCAACGGTACGCTCTCCATCATGAGCACGCCGAATCAGGACAATCCGCTCATGGACGGCAAGCACGCGTTGCTGGGTGTGGACGTGTGGGAGCACGCGTACTATTTGCACTATCAAAGTCGCCGGGCGGATTACCTCGCGGCGTTCTGGAACGTGGTGAATTGGTCGGCCGTCTCAGCGCGCTTCGAGGCGAAGTAGCCGCGATTGTCGGATCACACAGGCAAAGACGGGCCCGGCAATCGCCGGGCCCGTCTTTTGCGTTCTTGGTATCGTTCTCCGAAACCGCGCACCCGCCGCGAAGTGCAACGCGACGCGGGCGCGGAGTGACTACATCAGCGCCGTCGGAGCCAACTGCAGGATGGCGGCAATGGCAGCCATCACCACGGTGACAACGGCGGCCGTGCTCATGGACACGCGTCCGACCACGGCAACGCCAATGGTGATGAGCGCAAGCTGCCAAATCCGAAACACATCAAACTGACTGGCGAGTGATACCAACGCCGGGGACATGGTTGTCGCATCGAGAAACCGAGCCGGTCCCAAGGACATGTCCGCGAGACTCTTGGCATTGGCACCATCGAGCAACAGCGCTTGAATTGGCATCGCGATGACGCCGAGCATCCTGGGCACACCGCCGAGCGTGGCGATGACGGCCAGTTGTGAATAGCTAACCTTGACCTTCATGAGCATGGCACCAAGGAACAGCATCACGGCGTTTAAGAACGGGCCGATCAGGAACACGAGCGGCAAGCCGGCCACCAGACTCCACGACGTGGAGGTCCGCACCGCCGATACCGCCGCCTCGGGCATCGGTGTGCCTTTCGCCGCCGCCTGTGCCACCGCCAAGTCGCCCTGCGCGTCAAACCACGGCTGCAGAAGGTTCTTGGTGGCAAACATGATCACGGCAGCAACCACCGCTGTCATCGCGGCGTATTTCAGTGCCTTCGCTGCCCGCGTGCGATCAAACACCTTCGATGGGGCGAACAGCACTTCGATCAGGTCTTCGAACAACCCACCTTTGCTGGCTGGGGGAGTCATCACATCCGAATGCGTCACAACGGCCTCCGTTGCAGGTGTGCCTACTTACCGAGCCGCCTCACCCTCAAGGTACGTGTACCCCTCAAGACCGGCGACATAATCCGCGATAAACGCGTTCGCCTCTTCGCGCGAGAGCGCTGGCGACGCGTTGACCTTACGACGGAACGTCGCGAGAAGTTGCGAGGCCCCAAACTGCACGTAGTTGAGCACTTCGGTCACCGTGTCGCCTTCCACGAGATCGGTGATCTCGTAACCGCCCTGCTCGTTCAGCCGCACATGGACGGCATTGGTATCCCCGAACAGGTTGTGCAGATCGCCCAGGATTTCCTGATAGGCGCCCGTCAGAAAAATGCCGAGGATGTAGTCTTCCCCGTCTCGGAACTCATGCAGCTCAAGGCTGGGACGACCCTTCTTGTCGCCCACAAAGCGATCAATCTTGCCGTCGGAGTCGCAGGTGACGTCCTGCAGGGTGCCTCGCCGTAACGGTTCTTCGAGCAACCGATGAATCGGCATGATGGGAAACAGCTGGTCGATGGCCCAACTATCGGGCAACGACTGGAACAGCGAGAAGTTGCAGAAGTATCGATCGACCAGCACCGCTTCCAACTCGGGGAGGATATCCTCGAACGTGTTCTTGTCGGCGGCGCAGATCCGGTAGATGGCGTTCATTGTGGCCAGCCAGAGCACTTCGGCCTTGGCAAGCCCACGCAGATCCAGCACGCCGCTATTGAAGTACTGTCGCGCCCGCTCCTTGTCGAACGAGGCATCGTGGAACACTTCAAGCACCTTCCGCGGCTTGGCCGCGCGCTCGGTAATGGTGCGCCAGTCTTCGTACATCTCATGCAGCAGTGAATGCTCGTCGTCATCAAGCGCCGGGATCGGCTGCTCCGCCTGCGACTCCACGTCGATCACCTTGACGAGCAACAGCGCGTGATGCGCCGTGAGCGCACGCCCCGATTCGCTGATGATGTGCGGCATCGGCAATTCCGCTTCGCGGCACGCCTCCGCAATCGTATAGATCACGTCGTTGGCGTATTCCTGCAGCGAATAGTTGACGCTCGCGTTGTTCGTCGAGTTGGTGCCATCGTAGTCGATGCCGAGACCGCCGCCGACATCCACGTGGCTGATGTCGACACCGATGCGTCGCATTTCCAAATAGAACCTCGCAACCTCGGCCAGCCCCGACTTGATGAACCGGATGTCGGTGATCTGGCTGCCCAGATGAAAGTGGATCAGCTTGAGAATGTCGAGACGGCCCTCCGCTTGCAGCCGGTCAATCAGCTTGATCAATTCCGCGGAACTCAGCCCGAACTTACTCTTCTCGCCGCCGCTCTGCGCCCAGCGTCCCGCGCCTTCGCTGGCCAACTTGATGCGCACGCCGCAGACCGGCCTCACGTTCAATTCCGCGGCGACCTCCAACAGCACATCCAGTTCACTGAGCTGTTCGAGCACGATAAAGACGCGATGGCCCAGCTTCTGGCCCATCAACGCCAATCGCATGAACTCGTGATCCTTGTAGCCGTTGCACACGATGAGATGTTCGGTGCTTTCGGAGAGGCCGAGGACGGCCTGCAACTCGGGCTTGGACCCACACTCGAGGCCCACACCGTGCGTCTTGCCGAACTTCACAATTTCTTCGACGACGTGTCGCTGTTGGTTCACTTTGATCGGATACACGGTGGTGTATCCGCCAGCGTACTCGAATTCTTTGATCGCCGCACCAAAGCGCTCGCTCAGCGTTTCGATACGAGACCGGAGAATGTCGGAGAAGCGCAGCAGCACGGGAAGCTGCACACCCTGCTCCTCGAGATCACGCGCCAGATCTTTGAGGTCGAGCGTGAGATGTGGGCGGTCAGGATCCGGACGGACAATGACTTGTCCCCCCTCACTGATATCGAAGTAACCGGCGCCCCACCCTTCAATGTTGTAAAGCGAGCGTGCGGCGTCGATCGACCATGCCGGTGCGGCTGGGATCGGAAGTTCGGGGTGTGTGCGTGTGGCCATAGCCGCGAAAACTAGTCGGATGTGCCGGGCAAAACGACAACACGCCCGCCCCGCTGGCGGGACGGACGTGTTCCGGACTGGTGGCGAGGCGCCGGCTAGTTGTCGCCGTCGAGCAATCCGCCAATGCCACCGAGGATCGAGCCTTCCCCGCGACGGCTGCCCCCCGCCCGAGGCGACGCCGCAATGATGCGATCAGCCAACCGCGAGAAGGGCAAGGTCTGGAGAATGACGCGTCCCGGCCCCGTCATTTGGACGAAGAACAACCCTTCGCCCCCGAACAACGCCGTCTTCACACCGGGGACACGCTGAATGTCGTACTCAACCGTTGGTTGAAAGGCCACTAAGCATCCGGTGTCCACGCGAAGCTTCTCGCCCGGCGCGAGGTCGATCGCGTGCAGCGTTCCCGAGGCATGAAGGAAGGCCAGCCCGTCCCCACTGAGCTTTTGCAGGATAAAGCCTTCACCACCAAAGAAGCCGGCACCGATCTTCTTGGTGAACGCGACCGTGAGATCAATCCCGCGCGCCGCACACAAAAACGAGTCCTTCTGCGCGAGCACCGTCCCACCCCAATCGCGCAGATTCAGGGGCACGATCTTCCCCGGAAACGGCGCGGCGAACGCCACGTCGGCGCGCCGCGTGCCACTGTTGCCAAAGAGCGTTACGAAGAACGAGTCACCAGATAGCACACGCTTGCCGGCGCCGACCAGCTTGTCAAACAGGCCTCCGCCTTTGGAATTCGGGTCGAGCGTGGTGGCCATCGTGATCCCTTCGCGCATGAACATCATGCCGCCCGCCTCGGCAAACACCGCCTCGCCGGGATCCAACGTGATGATGACCGCCTGCAGATCATCGCCGATGATCTGATAATCGATTTCGTCCGCTGCCATTACTTGCCTCCGGCTCCGCGAACGGTCGACCCGGTCGCAGGGGTGGTGATTGGGCGCACCTGGTCCCGTCCCTTCTCAAGAAACGGAATACCGCGCAGCATCCACGACGCAGGAGGGGCCCCCTGAAGTTTCGTGGCGAAGAAGTCAATCATCTTTTGATCGATGTCCTTCTGGTTTGCGCGCTTCGTGGGGTTATGCTCGTCGCCGTTGTAGACCAGCATGTACGCCTCTTTCTGCAGGCGTCGCATAGCCACATAGAACTCGATGCCTTGGTACCAAGGCACCGCGCCGTCGTTGTCATTCGCCATGAAGAGCACGGGTGTCGTCACACGGTCCAGGCGGAACAACGGTGAGTTCTCAATGAAGCGCTCCGGGTACTGCCAGAGGGAACCGCCGATGCGGCTCTGCGTGTGCTCATACTGAAAGGTGCGTGCGAGCCCCGATGCCCACCGAATGCCACCATACGCGCTGGTCATGTTCACCACGGTCGCGTTGGGGACGGCGGCCGCAAACATGTTGGTCACCGTGACCAGGTAGGCCGACTGGTAGCCGCCCCACGACTGTCCGGTAATGCCGACGCGCTTGGGATCGATGAAACCCTTGGCGATCAGCGACTGTACGCCGGGAATGATCGACTTGGCCGCGCTCGGGCCCGGTTGTCCGTCGGTATAGACGATGTCCGGCTCGAAGACCACATATCCCAGCGAGTTGTAGACCATCGGATTGACGGTATTCCGGCCACTTGGTGCCACGTACCCATGCAGCCCATCCGTCAACTTTTCGTAGAAGTACACCACCATGGGCCACTGCTTGTTGGCGTCGAAATTCTCCGGCTTGTACAGCAAGCCGCGTAGCGGTGTGCCATCGCTGTTCAGCCATGAGACCATCTCAACGCTGCCCCGTGGGTATTGCGCATCCTGCGGGTTGGCGTTTGAAATCTTCGTGCCGCTGGCCAGCGATGTTCCGGTCCACAAATCGGGGAACTCGCGATACGTCGACTGCGTGAACAGATACTGTTCGGCATCACGCGCCTTCTGGGGTGCGCCGTAGCCGCGATCACCCATCACGATCCGCTCCGGTGCCGCCTCAACGCCGATGCGATCGCGATAGAAGCCTGACGCCTTCGTGAGCGAATCTACCGCGCGCAGCACGACTGGCTTTGCCGGATCGAGGAATCGATCTTCCCGGTCCATGTTGACGATCCGAAAGGTCATGCCTGCGCGACGTCCGGCACCATCGGTCAGGTTCTTTGGCGCCACCAACCCACTGGGATCAACTTCCCACACATCAAAACGATCGTACACCATGACGCGCTTGTCGCTGGTCGTCCATCCGCCCAATCCGTAGGGGGGTGGAATGTCCGGGGAATCGAACTCTTCGTCCTGGAATTTGATGTCGGCAATCGCGCTCGTCAGGTTGACCTTCTTCCCTGACGCCGTGGCCACCGCCTGCCACTGCCCACCTTCAAACCAGGTGACGTAGTTGCCGCCGGGTGACAGTTGCGGCTGACCATCGATTTTCTTGGCGATCAGCGTCTTAGCGCCAGACATCGGATCGACCAAATAGGCATCGGCCGCGCCCTCGCCCCAGAACTGCGGGATGGCATACTCGACACTGTTTACACCCAAGGCGTGCTTCGCGTCGTCGCTCAGCGTGACTTGCAGCGAGTCGTTGGCCAACTGCGCCCATTTACCCGTGGCGATGTGATACACCGCCAGAAAGGTGCGCGCGCGATCCCGCGTCGCGTCGAGTTTTTGCTGGGGCTGAATCTTGGTGTCCTGCCAGTGCCACAAATCGTACACGGCTTTGTCAGCCAGCGAATCCGTGGGAATGGAGTCGAGGGGCACCTTCGCCAACGCGAACGTCACCGCGTTGCCTTCGCGCGTGAAATCCACGCGACCCCGGTCGGCGATCAGCATGCCCGCAGGCGCGTCCGTTCCGGCAATAATCTTGCGCGCCGCGGCGAGCGTGGTCTTTCCCTTTGCCGGCACGAGCGAAACATGATACACGGAGTATTTCGGCTTCGCCGTGGTATCACCCAGACTGGACAGGAACACGGCTTGCGAGCCCTTGCGATCAAACGCCATGCTCCGATACACGGCGCGGCCGCCGAGCAGCGTGGTGACCGCACCGGTCGCGAGTGAGCGGACGTAGGCACCGTCCGTCGCGCTGTCTTTCGACGCCACCGTATACCCCAACCATTGCTCGTTCTCATCGAACGCGAACTCCATGACGCCCTCCACGCGGGATTCGGTACCCGTCGCGAGTTCGCGCAGCACCAGTGTGGTGCCGGTTTCGCGTCGCGCGCCGGCCGGTCGTGTGGTATCGCGGGCGGGCGCCGCACTGCCAGCAGCACTGCCAGCAGCACCGCCAGCTCCGTTTCGCTGCGCTGTGGAATCTTCGAGCAAATACGCCATAAAGCGCCCGCCGTTTTTCGACAGCTGGAATGACCGGACGGCGGGCAGACGGAGGATGGTGCCGTTGGCGAGCGTCATGATGCCCAGCGCCGAGCGTGGCGCCGGCGCGCCACGTCGCGCACGCGCGCCGTCGACCTCGGCGCGGGTGGGGTACGCCATGTAAATGGCAAACTGACTATTGGCGGTAAACTGCGCGGCCTGCACCGAAAAACCGCCGCCTTGAGCGCCGGCCTGCAGCTGTGGGCGGCCGGTGTATCCGCGTGGTGCGCGATACTCGGTGGACGTTGCGGTAGAACGCACGACCACCTCGCCTTCGCCGATCACCGGACTTTGTGTATAGATCGCCCACTTCCCGTCGTTCGACAGCGCCGACCCCGCAATCGTGCGCCACTCGTCATACGTGTCTTGTGTGATCGCTTTCTTCCCGGCAGGAAGTGGTGGTGGCGTCCAACGGGAGACGCGCGCGAATGGCGGCGCCGCGGTCGTCGTGAGGTCCTGCGCCTGCGCAGCAGACGCAGACATTGCCATCACGGCCGCAACGAGAACGGCTGCACGACGGGAGGCATGGGGCTCGCTCGCAGGAGAGGTCATCGCAGTGTGGGATACGGTCGAAAGACGCATCAATCTGGGATCGGAGAAGACACGAAAGTGGCTGGGCTGGTCGTGCGCCTCGCCATGCCCCAACTTGCAGCATCGTCGCGAGGACCTGTACGACGAGATAGACTAACGTCGCGGCGCACGCTGCGTGAGGGATTCGATGGGAAAGCTGCTGGGGTATTTCGTGCGCGGGCTGGTGCTGTCGGCCCCGCTCGTGGTCACCGTCTGGGTGTGCTGGATCCTGTTCACCCGCGTAGACGGATGGCTTGGGTTGCCGATTCCTGGCGCTGGTTTCGTGGCGACGTTGGCGCTCATCACGCTGGTCGGATTTCTGGGATCCAACCTGCTGACACGGTCGGCCGTCGGCCTGCTGGAGCGCGCGATGGCGCGATTGCCCTTCGTGCGTTTGCTCTACAGCTCCACAAAGGACTTGCTCAATGCGTTCGTGGGGGAGAAGCGACGCTTCGATAAGCCGGTGATGTTCAGCTTCATTCCCGACGGCGTGAAGCTGGTGGGGTTTGTCACCCAGGAATCCATGCATCACCTTGGGTTGAGCGACCACGTGGCCGTGTACTGCCCACATTCGTATAACTTCTCCGGCCAGCTCTATGTGGTGCCAGTGTCCCAGGTGCGCCCGCTGGATGTGGCCAGTGCCGACGCCATGGCGTTCGTGGTGTCCGGTGGCGTTTCCGGCCTGGTGCCGTCGGCGCTCTCGACCGGCGAATTCTCGGCCGTCACTCCTATAGTCTCCCGATCTTCCACCCGCCCGACGCTCTCCGGCCATCAATGAAAACACTCGTCTTCCTTACGATCGCAACGGCAGCGATCACCGTTGTCGGCGACGCAACGCGCTGCGCCGCGCAGCCCGCCGCGACGCCGCCCCAACGCGCTACGTTACTTGTGCCCGACGGCGTCTTTGATGGGACCGGTGAAGCGGTCGCACGTGGCTGGGCGGTGCTAGTGCGCGGTCAGCGGATTGTAAGCGTCGGTCCGCTCGCGCAGCTCACGATCCCCGCCGATGCTGAGCGCATAGCCTTGCCGGGGACGACGCTGCTCCCCGGACTGAGTGACCTCCATAGCCACGTCCTTCTGCATCCGTACGACGAAACCCCATGGAACGATCAGGTCCTCCGCGAGTCGCTGGCGCTGCGGACGGCTCGGGCGGTCAATCACTTGCGTAGCACGCTCATGGCCGGGTTTACCGTGCTGCGCGACCTGGGCACGGAAGGCGCGGACTACGCCGATGTCGGGCTCAAGGAGGCGGTCGACCAGGGCATCATCCCCGGCCCTCGCCTCCTCGTCACCACAAAAGCGATCGTCGCGACCGGCTCGTATGGCCCCAAGGGGTTCGGCGCGGAAATTGGCGTACCTCAGGGGGCCGAAGAGGCCGACGGGATCGATGGGTTGACGCGGGTGGTTCGCGACCAGATCGGACACGGTGCCGACTGGATCAAGATCTACGCCGACTATCGATGGGGGCCGCGCGGGGAGGCGCGCCCCACGTTTACGGAGGCCGAATGGCAGGTGATTGTGCAGACGGCGGGTGCCAGCGGGCGGCCCGTGGTGGCACACGCCAGCACCGCAGAGGGGATGCGTCGCGCGATCATGGCCGGCGTGGAAACCATCGAGCATGGTGACGCCGCCACGGCCGAGACCTTTGCCTTGATGAAGCAGCGCAACGTGGCGTTTTGTCCTACGCTGAGCGCCACCGAATCGACGACGCGCTACCGCGGATGGAAGAAGGGTGTGGACCCGGTTCCAGCGAATATCACTCAGAAAAAATCGATGTTCTCGCTCGCCTTGGCCTCTGGCGTCACCATCTGCAACGGCAGCGATGTGGGGGTCTTTTCCCACGGCGACAACGCCTTGGAGCTTGAGCTTATGGTGGAATACGGCATGGCCCCCGCCGCGGCCCTGCGTGCCGCCACCAGCGTCAACGCGCGGTTGCTGCATCGCGAGAACGACTTCGGCCGCATCGCCCCGGGGCTACTCGCCGACCTCGTGGCGGTCACCGGCGACCCCACCAAGAGCATCGGCGCCGTACGTACCGTCCGATTCGTGATGAAGGGAGGACAGGTCGTTCGACGCGAATCCGTTGGCGGAAAGGGCTCCTGACCTCTGGACATCCGCTGCGCGACGCAGAATTCTTACCCACCGTCAGTCGGCCCGAACCGCGCTGAGTAGTCTGCCCGTCTCCTTTCCCCACCACTGGAGCACGTTTGTCCCAATCCAATCAACACTCAGGCTCAAACGAAGCCTGGGGGAGTCGAATCGGCCTCATTCTCGCGATGGCGGGAAATGCGGTCGGACTCGGCAACTTCCTGCGCTTTCCGCGCCAAGCGGCTGCCAACGGTGGCGGCTCGTACATGATCGCCTACTTCATCGCCCTGCTTTTGCTCGGTATTCCACTAATGTGGATCGAGTGGGGTATCGGCCGCAACGGTGGTCGGTATCGCAAGGGGCACCTGCCAGGCATGTTCGCCGCAATCTGGAAGCATCCCGCGGCGAAGTACTTTGGCGTGGTGGGCATGGTGATCCCGCTCGGCGTGATGATCTACTACACGTATATCGAAAGCTGGACGCTGGCCTTCGCCATTTTTTCGGCAACGAAAGACTATTGGGGCAACACGACGCAAGAAACGATGCTCGCCTACTTGCGGTCTTTTCAGGGCTTAACGCCGGCGGGATCGACCCCGGTCCATGCGTCGTACACCCCGTACGCGTTCTTTACCGCCACGCTGGCGATCAACATCTACATCCTTTCGAAGGGCATCTCTGGTGGCATTGAGAAGTTGGCCAAGATCGGCATGCCGATCCTCTTCATCTTCGCGATCATCCTGGCGGGCGTCGTGCTTACTCTTCCGGCGCAAGCTGGTATTGGCGCCACTCCTTCGCAGGGCCTCGAGTTCATCTACAAGCCCGATCTCTCTCGGCTTAACCAGCCTGGTATCTGGCTCGCCGCCGCCGGTCAGATCTTCTTCACGCTGTCGGTCGGCATGGGGTCGTTGCAAGCCTACGCGTCCTACCTGACC
>JANOPS010000572.1:0-6425 GCA_031421995.1 Gemmatimonadaceae bacterium | reverse complement strand
AGCGCCTCCTCTGGGTCAGCACATCGTCGACGCAGAAACATGCTGTTGAATGCCGAGCGCGGAGCTCTGAAGCAGCGCCCCGTGTAACATGCGCGCCCCGCGCATTCAACAGCGCCCTGCCTGCGCGTTTGGTTAGGACGCTGCCCAAGATCTTGACATCACTTTTGTTCGGTTGTGCGCGAGCCTCCGGGCGACGAGCACCGAGCCCGCCGCATCCGGCGCGCTGCCGTGACGACTCATCGTTTGGGCAGGCCAATCGCGACGACGGCGTCACCGGTCGCCTGAAGCGCGACGTGCACGGGGAAGTAGCACGGGTGCAAAAGTACGACCTCTACGTGATCATCCCGGTACACGAAACTGCCAGGTGTGCCACCCGCGAGAATGCGGCAGAAGATGCGGTCAGTCATGGATGGTGGGGAGCTGTGCTGACGTATCACGCTGGCTTCTGCTGCGAGCGGTCTAATCATTGCGAGCGCAGAGAGGGTCCGCAATCCGCTTGTCGGAAGCAAGCATCGTTATGCGACTTGCAACGGTCGAATGTGAGCAATTTCGTGCTTCAGCCCGCGTGCAGCGTCGGTAATGCGGCGAAGCCGCACTCCGGCGCCCTTCAACGGATGGAAGGTTGTAACCAAGGAGCCTCATCTCGCCCGGCTGCTCAGCAATACTGAGACTCGTGATCGCCATGCCGCAGCGTCATGCGTAACGTGGCAGATGGCAACTTCTCGGCAACCACTTGGCCGCACATTGAGGGAGACGCGCCTGTGGACGGTTCCTTTGTGACTCCGCGGAGCAATGCTCGTGTACATTCGGGAGACCAACCAATACCCTTCGAGCACAATGAAATCACTGTGTTGCCTCAGCGCCCTGCTCCTGCTCGGTGCATGCGATCGACTGGCAGCGTCCTCGCCGATCGTTCGCGGGTCGCCGACGGTCGATTGGCCGGCCTACGCAGGTGACGCCGGCTCGCTCAGGTACTCGGCACTGGCCGATATCACCCCGCAGAACGTCGGCGCCCTCGAGAGCGCCTGGACATGGTCGGCCGAGGAAACTGACACGATTGCCGACGCGACTGGCGAGCGCGTGAATCCCGGGAGATTTCAGGCGACCCCGCTGGCCTTCGGAGATACCCTCTTCTTCAGTACCTCCTTCAATCGGGTCATCGCGCTCGACGGACGTCTGGGGCGGCAGCTTTGGAGCTTCGACCCGCGCGCGCAAGAGGCCGGCCTGATCTCGGCCGACCGCGGAGCGTTCGTGCACCGAGGCGTGGCCTCATGGGTGCACGAAGGGAAACGACTGATTTTCCATGCCTCCAGGGGAGCGCTCTTCGCGCTCGACGCGGCGACCGGCGCACCGATCGTCAGCTTTGGCAACCGCGGGCGAGTCGACCTCACGGCAGATCTGCGATGGCCCGTCGACCGCTTGCACTTCGGCAATACCTCGCCTCCGGTGGTGTACGGCGACATCGTGATCGTGGGAAGCGCGATCGGAGATCGAATCGTGCACGATCGGGACCCTCCGGGCGACGTGCAGGCGTTCGATGCACGGTCCGGTCGGCGACTCTGGCGATGGGATCCCGTGCCACCTATCAAATCGGTCGAACGCGCGACGTGGGAGGGAAACTCGGCGAACGTCACCGGCCACGCCAACGTGTGGGCGCCGTTTTCCGTCGACGTGGAACGCGGCCTGGTTTTCCTTCCGGTGAGCAGTGCCAGTAACGACTTTTACGGCGGCAACCGTCTCGGCGACAATCTGTACTCACAGTCGCTCGTCTGCCTGAATGCACGTTCCGGCGCGCTCGTTTGGGCGAGGCAGCTCGTACATCACGACCTGTGGGATTACGATCCGGCATCGCCCCCAGTCCTCACCACGACACAGAGGAACGGCCGCTCAGTCGACGAAGTGCTGCTGGCCGGCAAGACGGGATTCCTTTACGCCTTCAATCGGTCAACCGGCGAGCCTGTCTGGCCTCTTGCCGAACGCTCGGTTCCCTCCAGCGATGTCGCCGGCGAGCGTGCGGCCAGAACCCAGCCACATCCGACGTGGCCGCTGCCTTTCGCGCGACAGGGGTTCTCCGAGCGCGACGTGATCGATTTCACGCCGGACGTTCGCGAACGCGCGCGGCGGCTACTCGCGGACAAACGATTGGGGCCGATCTTCTCGCCGCCGTCGCTGGTCGGCACGGTGCAAATGCCGGGATGGATCGGTGGTGCCGGATGGGGAAGCACCGCCGTTGACCCGATTCGACAAGTGGCGTACATCAAGGCCACCAACATGCCCATCCTTGCCCGACTCCGCCCGACCGACGACACGCGCAGCTTCGTGAGTGCCGAATTCGCGAATCCGATGGAGCCCCTTATGTTAGAGATTACCGATGATCGGTGGTGGGCGCTGCGAAAGGCCGCTCCGCTCCGCATACCAGTCAGCAAGCCGCCGTACGGTACGCTGACCGCCATTGATCTGCCCACCGGCCGGCACAAATGGTCCATCGTGCTCGGTGACTCGCCCGCCATCCGCCATCACCCCGCCTTTCGCGGCGCGAAACTTCCGGCGCTCGGCGTCGCTGGAGCGCCCGGCGGCGTCGCAACGGCGAGTGGGTTGATATTTATCACCGGCGGCGGCGACGTTCTCTACGCCATCGACGGCGAGTCCGGGCGAAAGTTGTGGGCGTTCCCGCTCGGGCAGGTGGGCTATAGCAACCCGATGACGTTTCGCGCCTCGGATGGCCGCCAGTACGTCGTGGTGGCAACGGGGGAAGGGCCACGAGCGACGCTGCAAGCCTTCACACTGCGACCCGGGAACGGCGTTCCGGAGCGCCAATGAGCGCGTCGGAGCGCGCGGTCCGTCGCCGCACGGCGGTGGCTTCCTGGCTCGTTCTCACCGCGATGCTGGTGGGCGCGGGAAGTTTCGTACTGGGGCGTAAATGGCCAATCGAGACCATCACGCGAGTCTTCGCAGATCGCGCGGTGGCGCTGCCACCGGAGTGGTCGACGTTCGCGCAGTCGGATCTCCCGCGCTACGAGATGATTCGTGTGCGCGATGGCGCGACGCTCTATCTGTTCGGTGGCTTTTACTCCGCGAAGATCGAGGCGACGCCGCGCAGCGAGTCGCTCGATCTCACGACCGGCAAGTGGACCAGACTCACGGATATGCCGGTCGCGCTCACCCACGCGACCGCCGCGATCGTTCGCGACACCGTGTGGATTGCCGGAGGTTTCGAGGGCAATCACCCTGGCCCGGCGACTGCCCGCGTCTGGCGTTACTCGGTGACCGGCAACGCCTGGTCGCAGGGCCCTTCGCTTCCGCAGCCTCGCGGGGGAGGCGCCCTCGTGGCCGACGGCGAGGTGCTGCACTATTTCGGCGGGTACTTGCCGGATCGCAACACGAACTCGTCCGAGCACTGGACGCTTCGCGTCGGCGATTCCGAATGGAAGACGGCAGCGAACCTTCCGGACGCGCGGGGACATTTGTCGGGAATCGTCCTCGCGGGACGTGCGTACGCCGTCGGAGGAGCACACGGACATGACCCTATCCCAATCGATGTGGATGCGGTGCATCGCTACGATCTGGCGGCAGACGCGTGGGAGTTGGCTCCTTCGCTGCCAATGCCGTTGTCTCACACCGAACCGTCCACCACGGAGTATGACGGGCGACTCCTCTCTGCGGGTGGTCGGTCCCGGCCGTCCCAACGAGAGAATGCCGACGACATCCTCCTTTTCGATCCCACGACCACGCGTTGGACGAACCTCGGGCGAACGCCGATGCCGATGCTTGGCGGGCTGGCGGTCGTTCTGGGCGATACCCTCTTCGCGGGGCTCGGCTCGGCCGTTGGTGCTAACCCGCAGAATCCGCTCGTGTGGCGGCGTACGCTCCGCAATCACTGGTGGGAAGGTCGCCCGCTCCCGGAGGCGGTCGGGGAGGTCGCGGCGGGAGTCATCGACAATGCGCTGCTCGTCGTGGGCGAAGGCTCGAAGGCGACCATGCGGTACGACCTCGCACAGGGAGCATGGCATGTACTGAGCGCGAGCGCGCGACCCGCCTCCGGCAGTCATCACGCGGCGGAGGTGGTCAACGGTTTGCTGTTCCTCCTGGGGGGCTTCGGTGGCGGCTCGGAAGGGTTGGTACAGATTCTGAATCCGCGTCAAGGAGTTTGGCGGCTTGGTCCGCGAATGCCGTTCAACGCGGGATCGAGCGCGTCGGCGCACATCGACGGCAAGATCTATGTGGCTGGCGGCATCGTCGATAGTTCGACGACCGCGGCGGCTGCAGTCCTCGACCTGTCGAGCATGACGTGGTCGGCAATCGCAGCGATGCCTCTCCCCCGAAACCACGCGGCGTCCGCGACGGATGGGAGGAAGTTCTACGTCTTCGGCGGACGCGGGCCCGGGAGTGGAGACGCCAATGTCGTGGCGAATGGATTCGATGATGTGCAGATCTACGATCCCGCGACGAATACGTGGCGTGTGAGCGACGGCGCCCCGGGATCGCCGGTGCGCGTCCCCGTTGCGCGCGGCGGTGCGGGCAAGGCGGTCTACGTGGACGGAGAGTTCTGGATTCTCGGCGGCGAAACGAAAAGTGCGGCGGGCGCTTCGACAACCAACACGTTCGCGCGCGTTGACATTTACGATCCCGTTCTGAATCGCTGGCGGGTAGGCCCAAGTTTGCCTACCGCACGTCACGGGATCTTCCCGGTGGCGAGCAATGGCATGATTATGGTGGCCGGCGGCGGAGCCGTAGCGGGCTATGGCAATTCGAGCGTGCTCGAGATGATCTGGCCACGGCGCTGAGGTCGCCCCGGCGAGCGACGCGGAGTACGATCGCCGCATCGCGTCCGCCCATCGCCAATGACACCGGGATGAACCGCGGTGAACACGACTCCGCGATGGCATGCGCTGCCTGAAGCAACGTGTTGTTATACGTCCCGCGTTGACTCCTCGACTCGCTGCACCGTCAGCGACATCACCGCCGCGATCAGGTGATCCCTCGCCTCCTGCGTTCGGCCACTGATGTTCGCCCATAATGGACAACGGTCGTCGAGATAGCCATTGACCTCCGCGCGCCACGAACGGTCCCTGTGCTGCGCGTGCAAGGTGAGCGCCATCGGCCGGCCGTTTACTCGAATGCTTTTGGTACCTGACGGCCAAGTTGGGAGCCCGTCGAGACTGGGCAGGCCGCTGCCTGGCAGCGCACCGATCAACAGGAGTAGAGACGATCCATCTAACCACTCCCAGTTCGCGCATGTGTCATCGGGCACCGACTGCGCGATTCCCTCCGGAGGAAGGGAAATCACCCCGCTGAATCAGCGAAGTCCGATCACCGTTTCGCCGTGGATCGGCGCTGGCGGCCTCGCAAACGACGGAAGGGCGTCGATACGCTGTTCGGCATCGCGCACGTGATAGATCAACGGCCCCGGCCCACTCTTTGTGGCGGAGACCATGCCGTATGGGGAGTGCTGTGACGGGTTACTCACTGTGTGATGCTGTCAGTTCTTGTGCGGATAACGTTTGCGTTCAGCTGCAGCCGCATCAAATAAGTGCGCGCGAAGCGTGCCCACAATAGCGCGGCTGTCAGACTGCAACGCTGGGTTAGACGGCGGCGCGCTCAACATCCGGCACGATCTCCATGAGTGCCGCTCGCTGATCGCGCCACGCTCCAAAATCGATCCTGAAACCGCACGACGAAGACCTCCTCATGGTTGCCAAAGCCCGTTGCTCCTACGCGGTTTGGGCACTGTTGCGTGTGTGTTCGTGTCAGGCGCACCCAAGCGGAGTCACCGCGAATGCGCATGGGCCCGATGGTAATCTCATCGAGAGTGAGGTCGCCCGGTCGTGTTTCGCGCGCCCGCAATGAGAGCGAAAGATGGGAGCGAAATCGCTGCCACGCAGGGCTGGAGTCAGGTAGCACAATCTGCCAAGCTTTCAGCGCCGAGTCGGTCGATGCGCGAACGATCTCCACGGCCAGCGACTTCACGACGTACTCCAAGATCGGTCGCCACGGTACCGAATCCGGACGCAAGCCTGTCGTGTTCGTGGACGGCGCTGCCTGCGAGCGGAGGATGCCGGGAACGCAGCAGATAAGAACTGCAACATGAGCGAGCTTCACAATCCGTCCTGCTGAAGCAATGTGAATGTAGCCGTCTAACGAAGCTGTAGGATAAGTCCCCAAGCAGGCCAATGTGGTAAAGGAACTTGAGGCCACGCTGTGGGTTTGTTCTGCATCGAAGATGGTGTTGTTTCGCCTCGCTGTCGAGATCCCGCCGTGGCCCGCTACATGTACGTCGATACCATTCCGCAGTTCCTGAGCGTCGACCTCGCGCGCCAGCTGCTGCCCGGCACGTTCGAGCATGCCCTGAACCACCTGCTCGATCATGAAGTCGACCTGGCGCACTTCGACGCCCGCTATCGCAACGACACGACGGGCGCGCCGGC
>JANOPS010000571.1:0-8712 GCA_031421995.1 Gemmatimonadaceae bacterium | reverse complement strand
CCCCGTGCTGCTCTATGACGGCGAATGCGGGTTCTGCGCACGCAGCGTGCAATTCGTGTTGTCGCATGAGCCAAGCGCGCAGCAAGAACGGCTGCGGTTCGCGCCGCTGCAAGGCGCCTTCGGCACGCAGGTGCGCGCCGAGCACCCGGAACTTGCCAGCATCGACTCTGTGGTGTGGTACGAGCCCGGGACCAACGGCCGCTCGTCCTTTCGCGTGCGCAGCGAGGCGGGGCTGATGACGCTTCAACACGTGGGTGGATTGTGGGGAGTGCTCGCTGGCCTTGGCCGTGTGGTGCCTCGCGCGGTCCGTGATGCGGTGTATGATCTGATCGCCCGTCATCGGCTCGGTCTTGCCGCACCCGCCTGCTTACTCCCCACTGAGGAGCAGCGACGACGCTTCTTGCCGTAGTCCCGTCCCGCGATGGCGCCGCGATTGCCGCTCCGTGGTCATGTCGTCGTCCGTTTCGTGGACCGAAGACTCTCGCGCTGGTGCATATCCGGGCCTATGATCTCGACGGTGGCTGGCCTCCGGGTATGCCTGAGCGCACGCACCATTCGGCGGCTGCGTCCACCGCTGGCAACCGCCCGATGCCCACGCTTACGTTCGTGCACATGCAACCAATACTCCCGCGCCAGTTCCCACGAGTTTGCACGCTGCGATCGGCCTCGCGCATTCACCGCAGGCAGGCGACCTCCGTGTGCCGCGCCCACTCACCTCGCCGACGCGCAGCGTGAGGACACTCCTCGCAACCGGCGATCTCGTCGGCCACTATGAGATAACGGGCGCACTCGGCAGTGGCGGCATGGGGCAAGTGTACCGCGCACGCGATCATCGCCTCGGCCGCGAACTCGCCCTGAAACTGCTATCCCGACAGGGCGCCGACGAACAGGCGGTTGAGCGTTTCGTGCGCGAAGCACGCGCTGCCTCGGCCCTCAACCATCCCAATGTCATCACGATTTACGAAATTGGTGAGGGTGCGGCGGGACGGTTCATCGCGATGGAACTCGTGCACGGCGACACGCTGCGGTCGCTGGCGACGGTGCCACCATCGCTGTCGCTCTCGCAGCTTGTGCACATCGCGTCGCAGATCGCGCGCGCGCTGGCCGTTGCTCACGCAGCAGGAATTGTGCACCGCGATATGAAGCCGGAGAATGTGATGCTGCGTCCGGATGGCTATGTCAAAGTGCTCGACTTTGGTATCGCGCGCCTGCTGAGCGCGCGCGAAGGATCGGCGACGCTCGACAGGGCGGCACCCACGCAGGCAGGGCAGGTGGTCGGTACGCTTCGCTACATGTCGCCGGAGCAGGCGTGTGCGGAAGCCGTTACCGGAGCAACGGATATTTTCTCCTTTGGCGTGTTGCTCCATGAGCTGGCAACCGGACGGCACCCGTTCGCTGCTCCTTCTGGCGTGTCGTCTGACATGGCCTTGGTCAGTGCCATCCTCACGGCACCGGCCCCTGCCGCGTCGACATCGAACGCACGACTCCCGGTCGGATTCGATGCGCTCCTGTTGCGCATGCTCGACAAAACGGCAGAACGACGACCGTCGGCAACCGACGTGGACCGCGCGCTTCGAGCGCTGTCGACGCCAGTCGTTGATGTCGCCCCACGCATCGAGGCGCCCGCGGAGCGCCACACCGTTGGCCGCGAACAGGAACGGTCGGCGCTCCGACAGGCACGCCTCGAGGCCGACAGCGGACGCGGTGTCTTGCTGAGCATTGCGGGCGAGGCCGGGATGGGCAAAACGACACTGGTCGACGAATTCCTGAGCGAACTCTCGGCGTCAACACGTTCCACGCGCATTGCGCGCGGCCGATGCTCCGAACGGCTGGCAGGCACCGAAGCCTACTTGCCAATGCTTGAGGCGCTTGACTCGATGATGCACGGTACTGATGGTCCGTCCGTGATCGCGACGCTCAAACGCTATGCGCCGACGTGGTACGTGCAGTTGGCACCAGGCATCGTGGACGATTCGGCCGAAGGTCGTGCGCTGGTGAGTGTGCAGGCGAGTTCGCAGGAGCGTCTCAAGCGCGAGTTCGCCACCTTCCTCACCGAGTTGTCGCGCGACCACCTTGTCGTACTCTTTCTCGATGACTTGCACTGGGCCGATACGTCCACCGTCGACGTGCTCTCGTACGTGTGTACCCGACTTGACGCGCTGCGTGTCTTGGTGCTGGTCACCGTGCGCCCGGCTGAATTGCAGCTGGCCAGGCATCCTTACGCCCAGCTGAAACTCGATCTGCAGGGGCGTGGCCTCTGCCGTGAAGTGGCGCTTGAATTTCTCGCACCCGACGAAGTCGCGCAGTTCCTCGAACTTGCATATCACGGGCACGACTTCCCCGACACATTCGCCACGCTCATTCACGCGAAGACGGAAGGGAGTCCGCTGTTCATGGCAGACTTGCTCCGCTACCTGCAGACGCGCGGTGTGCTGACCACCACGAATGGCCGCTGGACCCTGACGCAATCCGTCCCGACCATTCAGATCGAACTGCCAGAGTCAATTCGCAGCATGGTGCAGCGGAAGATTGAACAATTGCCGGAGGCAGACCGGCGACTGCTCGCCGCAGCAAGTGTGCAGGGCTACATCTTCGATTCGGCGATCGTCGCGACTCTCACCGCCACTGATCCCGGCGACGTGGAAGAGCGTTTGGAAGTGCTCGAACATGTCTACGGATTTGTACGGCGTTTGCAGGAGCAGGACCTGCCTGACGGTACGTTGAATGTGCGCTATCGATTCTTGCATGTGCTCTATCAAAATGCGCTGTACGCTGGACTGACTCCCACGCGACGCGTGTCACTGAGTGAACGGGCGGCCTCGTCGCTCGTGAGCACGCACGGAAATCACGCTGCCGAGATCGCCACGGAATTGGCGCTGCTGTTTGACGCCGCGCGCAACCCACGACGCACTGTGGAGTTTCTGCGCATCGCGGCCGAGAATGCGGCGAAGGTATTCGCCAACCAGGAGGCCATTCTCCTGTCGGGGCGCGCGCTCCAGCGGCTCTCCGAGTTTCCCGATACGCCGGAACGCGCCGAACTCGAACTGCGCCTTCAGACCACGTACGCGGCTGCGCTGGGAGCAAGCAAAGGGTTGGCGTTTCCTGACGTAGGGCAGGCCCTGTCGCGTGCCTATGCACTGTGGAAGCAGCTCGGCGCTCGCCCGGAACTGTTCAGCGTGCTGGGCGGGCTGTGGGGATATCACGTTGTCGCCGCGAGACTCGATGACGCGCTCGCGATCGGCGAAGAATTGCTCGCCATCGCCGAAAGTGTTGGTGAGCGTGCTCTGCTCGTCGCTGCACACAATGCGCTCGCACTGACGCTCCATCATCTGGGCGACCATCACCGCGCGATGGACCATTTTGCGTTGGGATTGACGTCCTATGGCATCGATCTCAGTCCACTGTACGTGTCCATCCCGGTGGAGCCGGGTGTCAGTCTCACCGCGGAATCTGCACGGGTGTTGTGGATTCTTGGCCATCCCGATCAGGCAGTTGAACGCGCTGCCGAGGGATTGGCGTTGGCGGAAGTGGTGTTGCATCCGGAGGCGCGCGGCTTCGCACCGCTGTTTGCCGCGTTCGTGTATCACTTTCGTGGTGACGTCGCCAACACCTTGCGCCAGACGGAGACTGTGCTGGCGCTTGCTCGGGAACGCGACATTGCCACCACCCTCGCGTGGGGACTCGTCGTGCACGGGTGGGCGCTGGTACGACAAGGTGACGTGGAGACGGGGTTGCTGGAAATTCGCGGCAGTCTCGAGGCACAGCTCGCGGCCGGATGTGTCATCGCCCGCCCCCAGTTTCTCGCCATGCTCGCCGATGCGTGCTGTCATGCGGGCCGCTACCACGAGGCACTCGCCGCGATTGACGAGGGGCTCGCGAGTTCTGCGCTGACGTCAGATCGCTACTGGGACTCAGAGCTGGAGCGACTCCGCGGCGAAGCATTGCAGCATACGGGTGCCGGCCGCGCGGAGATCAGCGCGTGTTTCGAGCGGTCCATCACCGATGCCCGTGCCCGCGGCGCAAAATCCCTTGAATTGCGTTCGGCGACGAGCGCGGCGCGCTTTTCGGTTGGTCCGCATGACCGCGCGCTCGCGCAGCGCGCCTTGTCGAATATCCTCGCCTCGTTCACCGAGGGATTCGACACCGCCGACTTGATCGAGGCGCGGATGGTGTTGGACAGCATGTCTTAGCGACGAAGTGTCTGCGGCGACGTTGCGGGGCTCATGACGCTCAGACATGTGGGCGGCGCGTGGGCGCTCTTGGCAGGGGTGGGCCGATTGGCGCCACGCGTGCTTCGCGATGCCGTCTATGATTTCATCGCGAGGCATTGCCCTGACCTGGCCGCGCAGGCGCCGCGAGCCTCTCAGGGACTCAATACGATGGCAGCCACTGTGCGACCAAGGATACTGAACACCGATTCGAAACGACCCTCCGCTTTCGTCTTCGCGCCTTGGCGCGGAACACCCTGGCCTTTGGCGATCACGTAGATCTTCCCTGTTCCATCATTGATCTCGTACGCGCCAGTTCCGAGCACGCCGATACTCTGCGTCACGGTGCCTTTGACGCGCACCGTCTTGCCGTCGTACTCCTGCGGCCGATCCAGCAGATCTTTGATGTGAATCGCCCGTGAGCACGCGCTCAATCCGACGAGTACGATGCCGAGCATCAGGGTTGTTCGAGCGCGGCGTGCGAAGTCCTTTGTCATGTTACCCCCCTACCGAGTCTGTCTGACGTGATCCATCGCGAGAAAGTTGTCTGCCAAGCTGGTGCGGCCCGCATCCAACGGCAACTGTTGAACCCCGGATGTCGTTGCCCGGTCCCGATGCCCGCGACGTAAAACCTGTGGGCGCCGGACAATTGCCGCTTCACACCAACTCTCCCGCACGAGAACCAGCTGTTCGAGTCGTTGGGCGTCCCGCCGCGGCGGTCACCCCCGAGACTCACGACGGAGCGCTACTCTTTCTGAACTCGCTTGGGGCCGATGTTGAAAGCAAACTGTATCCCCCCGATGCCTGCACCGCCTCGATCCCGTCCTATGCCGAATCCCGCCGTCGGCCGGATCGTCAGTCGCTTGATCACCACACCCGCGCCGATGCTGACCTCGACGTAGCCGTCCGTTTGGCTGCGCTCACCTGCCGCAATCCGCGAGCTCACGAATGCCGCGCCGGCGAACGGCACCAAGGCGAATCTGGGAGACACCTGTTTGATGCGGCCGATGCTGCCGCCAAACCACAGGGCACGCGCCGAACCATTGGTGCCGCCACTGCAGCTGATTCCGCGACCGGGGATATAGGGCGTGCATTCCCGGTACATACTCGGTCCGTTCTGCACAGCGACGCCGGCGATCGGACAGAGCTCAATATGCCGCGAGGGTGACAAAGAAACGCTGTACCCTCCACTGTAACTGAGCGTACCAGATGAAGCGTCGTCGGAGGTTGCCACGGCGAACTTTTCACGGATGAAGCGGATGTCCGAGGACGTGTACAGCGACACCGACGCGCCGACAGACGCAAAGGCTCCCCGCGAGGCACCGAGCGCGAGTTGAATTCCCCCAGACGATGCGCCGTCCGCACCGCTGAATCCGAACGCCGTACTGCCACCGCCCACGCTGACCCGCACGTTGCCATTCGAGAATGGCGCGGCGCCAATGCAGGCCTGCGCGCCGGCAGAACGGGCGGTGAACGCGATGGCCAGCACGAGAGCCAGCAAGCGGGCAGTCGACGATGCGCTCATGATGTTTCCTGCGAGGGAATTAGGCTGCCGGGACAAGGGACAGGACTTTCGATCGAGTGGGAGGAGGATCAGTCGAGTATACGGCGCGATCACCGAGCGTGCGAGCAGCGGCAGCGACCAAGGCGACCAAGGGGTCAGAGTCGTTGGGCGACCAAGGCGACCAAGGGGTCAGAGTCGTTGAAACAGACGTCGCCCGGCCGTGCCCGCCGCCGGGCGAGTAGACCACGACGAGCTCGCCCGCTTCGTCGGTCAGTTTGAGAAGCGCATGCGCGACTGCGCTCCGCTATCATGCCGTCGTCTGCTTTGTGAGAGCGGGCTCTCTCGCTGGCGCTGATCCAGGCCTACGATCTCCATGGTGGCTGGCCCCCGGGTATGCGCCCCGTCGGCAGACGTGTGGTCGCCGGATGGGCGCAGGCTGTACTACGTACTACCAGACTGGCGAGGCCGCTCATTCGCGAGCGTCGTGGACGCACGCGCTGTAAGCTGGAATGATCGTGAACGATGCGCCTCTCTGCCGCGTGTGCGCCCAGACCTCGGTGTACCATCCGCACCGCGGCATGGCATCGACGCGCCCGTCTTGTAACACGTACTGCCCGCGCACGAGCACATGGGCGTCACCAAGCGTGTCTGGACGGACCACGCGTCGCGCGAGCGGGGCGGGCGTCACGCCGGCGCCCGCCCGCCGGTCCTCGTGCCGTCGGCGATATAGCCGTAAGTTCGGCGTCATACGTTCAGCGGGTGCTCGACCGACCCCCGATCGAATTTTCTGTCTCGACCGGCCCCGGATGGCGCATGCGTTGAATCCACAAACCGTTCAGCCCAGTAGCTTGGTCTATGCCACTCCCTCACGGCACCGCAGGACTCCTCGTCGCGCTCGCGCTCTCGGCATGCGCGTCAGGCCATCGTGCCGCCCCAGTGCGGCAAGCCGCACAGCCCGACGCGCGAACCGCGTTCCCATTCCCTGGTGCAAACGACAGCGCGTGGTTCGAAGTAGACGTCCCAGCCGGCGTGACGACTGTACGCGCCGTCGTCGTTTTCATCGATCGCGAACTCGATCGGTATGCCTACGACGATCGAGACTGGCGGTCGATGTGCGTGCGCGCACAGTGCGCGCTGCTCAGGTTGGGGCTTGGCAGACAGGACGGTCTTCCCGTGACGCAGCGTGTGCGAAACGCAGCCCTTGGCGGTGGCGCCGCTCTCCTGCAGGCCCTCACACTCGCGTCGTCGGCAACCGGCCATCCCGAACTCGCGAAAGCGAACGTGGTGGTGTTCGGGTTTTCCGCCGCGGGAAATTTCGCCGCGACCTTCGGCAGTCTGTATCCCGAGCGCACGGTGGGCCTGATCATGTTCCACTCGAATCTCCGCGGCATTCCGTTCGACACCGCGAAACTCGCCACTGTGCCGGCACTGAGCATCACGGGCGGGAACGACGATGTTGCCGGAACGCAGAACGCCGATTCGCTCTGGCGCGCGCTCCGCGCACGCAATGCCCCTTGGGCCCACGTGATTCAGGTCGGTCAACCGCACTACACCTTGGACGGACTCGTCGAGGCCGGCTTCGCGATGCGCAGTTGGACTGAGGCGCTGATTGGCGCGCGAATGGGAGCAACTGCCGGTACCCGCGCACCGTCGCTTATCCTTCGCGATAGTGGTTGGTACCTCTCGCGATCCACGTACGAAACGGCGGCGGCGCGCGACTTCCATGCGCCAGCTTCCGACGCGAATTGGCTACCGACCGAAATCATCGCGCTCGGGTTTCGTCAAATGGCCGGCATGTGTGCAACCGCCGGATTACAGGTCGCGAGCGCACTACTCGGCGCGGGCGCGCAGGTCAGCGCTGAGGATACATCCGTTTGTCGCTACAGCCTGGCCAATCCGAAGCGCGACCTGTGGCTCAGCGCCAATCGCATGGCCACGCCGGCGCGCGCCACGCAGCAACTCCATGCCTCACTACCCGACAGCGTCACGCGAACTGTCGCAGTGGGCAACACGACGGGACGTTTCGCCGCAGATGCGAACGGCGCATGCAGCACAGTTGGCGTGACACGCCAGGTGTGGATCTACTTGGTGACCGCCTGCGGCGATGGATTTGGCGTGCCCGCTGACAGCGCGAAGCTCATTCCGATCGCGAAGCGCGCAGCAGGATTCCCGTGAAGTGCGCGATGGCGTGGTGAACGCCGGGGAGCGGCCGTTCGCTTTCAAGTGTCGGCAGGGGGCGGATGGGGGGCGGTGTGGTCGCCGGATGGGCGCAGGCTGTACTACCAGATTGGCGGAGGGTCATTGCCGCCAGCACCGTCACGTCGCCCGTGCTCGTGGTGCTACGGCGCGATACGGTCCTGCGCTCCGGGGTCGATCCCTCTGGCGGGTATCATGCGAATTTCGATGTGACACCGGACGGGCGGGCCTTCGTCTTCCCGCGGCGTACGGACCCGCCGGCGGAGTGGATCTTCACGCACGGTTGGGGCCACGCGCTCCGCTCGCGCCGCGGTCGTGCGCGCCCCGAATGAGATCGTCCGGAGGGTCGGGATGGGCGGCGGTCGTTTCGTGGTGATTCAGCCAACCCGACATACTTCGCAATGGAATCGTCCGTGGTGGAGTAGCCGCATCAATCGGCGACGCGAATCCATTGCGCATTCATGACGGGGACAACGGCCTACTGGCCCACGGGCGGCTCCCAGAGCTCCACCTTGTTGCCCTCGGGGTCGACCACCCAGCCGAACTTGCCAAACTCTGATGTCTCCGTCTTGTCATCCACCGCGCACCCTTCCTCGCGGAGTACCGTGAGCAGTCGGTCGAGGTCGCTGCTGTCCATGGGTGAGACCGACCACACCGTCATGCTGGCGTACGGAGCGCCCGCGGCGTCCGTCCAGCGGAAGGCGCACCCTCCCCACTCGTCGAGCGGGATGCCAAGGTGGCGATGGTACCAGTTGCGCAACGCGACGGGGTCGCGTGCTTTGATGAAGATGCCGCCGATGCCGG
>JANOPS010000570.1:0-12977 GCA_031421995.1 Gemmatimonadaceae bacterium | reverse complement strand
GCTTCATAGATGCGTTTCCCGTCCACCCAGAGTGACCCGGTCGCCACCACCAGTCGACTGGACGCTTCGTCGCGGATCTCCGTGATCTCGACGTCCGCGACCACCACGTGATTATCGGGAATCACCTGACCGCGATACTTCCAGCTCATCGGGACATCCACGGCCTGCGTTTCGAACCTGGGCGCAAGAATGCCGCGTCCAAGGTCGGCCTCGATCGCGAGCGCCTGTACCGCTTGCAGCAACGCTTCGATCCCGAGTGAGCCTGGCTGCACGGGGTCCTGATAAAAGTGCGCCTTGAAAAACCACTGTTTCGCTGCGACATCTTTTTCTGCACGCAGGCGCCCCAATCCGGCCTTTCCGGCCATGTCGCCCGTCATCCACGCACCGGTGATGCGATCGATCATCACCAAGCGCTCTGTGGGCAGACGGAGCGTGGCGGCAAAGTACCGCGCTGGCATAGCATCCAGTTCCACGCGCACATCGCTTGAATCCACCAGTCGTGCGTGATGCGCCGGCGTCATCGGCAAGCCGGCCTGATTCTTCATGGTGTCGCCGGGGAAGAACCCGAACACCGTCTTCAAGGTGTAGATGGTCTTGTCGCCGGCTCGCATCACGACGTCGAAGCTCATAATGACAATGGCGTCGGCCCGCGACACCGACGTCAGCGTGGTTGAGACGCTCACCGTGCCGATAGCAGGCCCCACTTCCATGTGCTGCGTGCCGGTGCCGTCGAGATTTCGGAAGTACAGATTCTCGTCCGACTCCAGTGCGCCACCGACATACGATGCCAACCACCCACACGGCTGCAGCGCGGTCTCCAAGAGTACCGGGAACGGCATGGCGGCCGCGTTGTTTTGCGTGAAGTACCACTCGTTCGGCGGTACGTCGTATTCGATCTCGGCGCGGCTTCCCACTTGCAGGCCACCAATGGGACCACTCACGTGTGCAACGCGCGACATGAAGTGATACGGCGGCCCGGGCAAGCGCGCGACGCGCCGAGTGCCATCGAAGCGCTTGTACATCGGCCCGAAGGCTGATGACGGTACCCCCCACGCGCAGGCGAGGAGCGACGCGTAATCGAAACGGAACCCGTCTACGACGGCGACCGGACGCGGATCGTGCGCGATCGCGACAGCGGTGCGTCCGGCGTCAAGCGGCCACGCCGGCACGAGGCGCAGACCCATGCGTTTGCAATGGAAAGCCTTGCGACCGTCGACCGAGCCCATGATATCCGCGTACAGCGTGGGCGTCTCACCGCCTACCAATTCTTCGACGAAGATCTCGTAGACTACTTCTTTCGAAGCTGGCGTGGCTTGTCCGCGGCATCGGAGACTGTAGTTCTGCTCAGACACGGGCTCAAACCGTGATCCATCATGATCGAGCGTAAACCCAAGACCCGTCATGAAGATCTGCATCGCCTGCAGACCGCCTTCCAGCATGAGCGTGCCCGGCATACACGGGTCATTCTTGAAGTGCCCGTCGAAAAACCAGCGGTCTGGGGTGAGGCCAAGTGTCGCGCGCAGGTAGCCGCGTCCCCACGGACCGCCGGTTGGCTCGAAGTGCGTCACATCATCAAGCAGCCGCATGCGATCGCCCGCAATGGTGGGCGTGCGCGTGTGCGCATCGGCCCGTTCAAAGCCTGGTCCGTAGCAATCTGTCAGCCGTCCTTCGATCAATGCGGTGACCATGTCTGCGGTGAGCGCTCGACGCGTGGTGCACACGATCGGCGCATCAACACGCGCGCCGACCTTTGGCGTGGCCGTCTCTGCAGACCACAGCACGCCGGCGGAGTTGGCGAGCTCTTCGTACGTGAAAAATCCTGCTTGGCCGCTGCGCACGCTCATGCGCAACTCCCCATTCACCCAACAGTTGTAGTGGAAGAAGAACAGACGCACGCCCTGCTGCTCGGCGTGACCATCCACCAGAATCTCGTAGTGCAGCGTGTCGCCGATTGTTGGGAGCGGCCCGTGACTGGTGAGTTCACACCCCAGCAAGCGATACACGCGTTCGCCGTTGTTGTGGAAGTCCGCGCCAAGCCACGAAATGAGCATCAGGTCGGCTTGTCCTGACTCCACCATGACGCCAGCCGGCATGCGTCCTTCGTGCAGATAGAACGCGCCTTCGCGGACGTCGGTCTCGGTCCAGATTGTCCCGGTTCCCATCGTGCCGGCTTCGCCTTCGATGCCAAGGACGCGGTCGGCGAGGAGGAGCGGTGGTTCCGGCATGCGGACTTGCCGCGCGTGACCATCCTGTTGGGCAAACAGCGGGCCGAAGATGGTTGAGATCGCGCCACCCGCGTGCACTTCGAGTGCAGCACGGTCAAACGTGGGCCCAACCGGTTTCCGCGCGACAGGCGCGCGCTTTTTTGGTGCGACGACGGCGGCTGGTGCAACAACAGCGGCGGGCGTCGCGGGCAGTGCAGCGACTGGTGCAGCGACTGGTGCAGCGACTGGTGCAGCGACGGGTGCAGCGACGGGTGCAGCGACGGGTGCAGCGACGGGTACGTAAACTGGTGCCGTAACAGCTGCCAAGGCTGGTGCCGCGACCGCTCGTGAGACGATTGGCGCAGCGTTTGGCGTTGACGGCGCCACGAACGTCAGACTGACGGCATCCGCCACTGGCGCCGCATGCGTCGCCGCGTGCGCTGCCGACAAGGCCAGCGGCGACAACATCATCTTCGTAAAGCGCGCCTGCACCTCGAACTGTTGACGCAAGAACGCCTGATGCAGCGTCGCCAGTTGTTGGTGATGCACCTCCAGCCCTTCCACCGCAGACGTGGAAGGCGACGTGAACACGACCTCAAGCGCGGATGCCACTGGGTGCTGAACCGATGACGCAGCCGCGTGCTGCGGAGGCACGGCAATAGCGTCAGCCATCGGAACTACCGGCGCCTGGTCGTGCAGCTCGCTATGCGGCTGGTGACGCGGCTCGTGATGCGGCTCGTGATGCGGCTGGTGATGCGACTGGTGATGCGGCAACGCGCCATTCGTCCCGTGCTTGCCGTTGCGCAGGGCTGAGGCGAGGCGAGGCGCAGGCGCCATCACTTCGGCGGTGTCGCTGTTCGAAACGATCATGCGTAAGGGACTCGCCGACACAGAAGGAGACATCGTAGCAGGCATAGGCGGGACCGCCACGGGATGGGCCGGCAAGGACAGAAGGAGCGAACGGGGCGAGACGATAGGGTTCGTTGGCGAGTCGCTCGACGATACTGCGTTGCGCAACGACGGAGACGGCAACGTGGCCAGCAACGCATCGAGCTGCACGGGAACGCCGGCCGCAAAGAGCGCTGCCGCCGCGTCGACCGCCAACTGCAGCGACGAATGCCCGTAGCGATCCAACGCGATGGCGACATGTGGGCGGTCGCCGAGGACTTCGCTGATCCACTTGGTGCAGCCGGCGTGCGGTCCATGCTCAACGAACACGCGAACGCCGTCTGCGTACGCCTGTTCCACAAGCGCCGGAAAGTTGACCACGTTCATCGCTTGGCCGGTGAGGGCATCAGCGGCAGTCTGTGTCGTGGCGCAATAGCTCGATCGTGTGGAGTGTGTATAGAAGCGCACGCCCGGCACGTCGACGGTCGGTCGCGTGTGGAGGGCACGCCAGCGAGACTCAAACTCGCGGGCCTCGGGGCAATGCATGACAAAGTCATAGCCCGGTGTGCGCACGGCACGTCGACCAAACGCGATGGCAACACGGGCACAGGCGTCGGGATCGCCGGCGACCACCACATCGGTTGGTGCGTTGATGATCACCAGGTGCGCACGCGGTTCGGCGGCGACTGCCTCGCGAACCTCATCAACAGGCGCCCGCACCCGCCACGTTGCCCAATCGGTTGGCGCTGCCTCGTCGAGATGCCAGGCGTCGCGCAGACAGGCGAGCTCGCCGCACAACCACCGGTCATACACATGGCTGTTGGCGACGTCGTCGCGAAACCCATCGAGATCACTCCACGCATCCAGCGCGAACAGCGAGTTCGTTTCTCCGGAGCAGTACCCGATCGCCGCCGTTGGCGTGAGCCCAAGGAGGTGACGCGTGAGTTCGGTGTGGAGCTGACTGAGGTACGACGCGCCCCACAGCTTGTCCATCGGCGTGGTCTGCAGCATCTCGTCGTCACTGTACACCCATGCTGCCGCGTCTCGCACCGAGCGCGCGCGCGCGGCGAACCGATCGATCAACTCGGGAAACGCCAGTGCAAGATCCCGTCCCATGTGCGGGTACGCGCCGGCCGCGCCGGTATAGACGAACGACAGCTCGCCATTCACTGGTCCGTGACCGAAGAAGATGCCGTCGTCAATCGCACCCGACGACATGGCAACGTCTGACGTCCCCAGCAGCGTGATGGCCCGCTCAACACGTGCCTCGTACTCCGTGTCGCTTCCGGCCACGATTGCTACGCGCACGGTGCCTGGTGCGTGGCGCACGCCATTGATCGTCACGGGGGTGTGCGTGCTCACCCCGCGGCGCGTGAGCTTGTCGACGACGCCGGCAAGGTCGGTGGCGTGAAACACCGCTAGCTGTGGCCGCTCGTACAAATAGCGCGCCGTTGGACCTGTGGCGCGCGCTGGTGCGCGCAGCTGTATCGTGACCCGTTGACCGCCCAGTGCCTCAACACGCACCTGTGCCACACGACCATCGGCGCTTGGCAACCACGGCATGGGGCCGACCGCGGAGGGAACCGCGCGCTGTGCGCATGAAGCGACGGCGGCCGCCACATGCAACAAGCCGGACGCCGCATGCGCGTGCCCAAGAAGTGGCGTCAGCCCTGCACTGCCCTCGGTGAGTGCGAGATTGAGCGTTGGGTGCGCCTCCATGTCTGACGGCGCATCAAGAAGTGCCAAGACGGTGTCACCGTCGCGGATTGCGTCGCTCTCCCGCTTGAGCACAAGCAATACCGCGGAGTCGGCCGGAACACGGCGCGCCGTGCCCAGCACACTCGCCGCCGCGGCCATAGCGACCGGTTCGCGACAGAGATCGACGGCGGCAATGACGGCGGCATCAATCTCACCAACACGAAGCGCCCGCGCGCCAATCTCCAGCGCGGCAATGCCGGACAGTTCTTCAGACGACACCGTGAAGCTTGGACCGCGAAAATCGAACTGGTGACTGAGTCGGTTCGCCACGATGTTCGGCATGCATCCCACCACCGCCGCCGCAGAAAGCGCATCGTTGGCAAGCGACGAGGGCAACGCGCCTACCCAGGCCCGTGACCCACACCATCGGATGGCATGTCGCGCCACTTCCGCGTCGCACTGCATCCCGACCAGCACACTGGTGCGTTCCCGTGGCAACCGCTCAAGGACTGTCGACAACTGCTGCGCCATCGACAACAGCAGTGTCTGTTGCGGCAGCGTGGCCTTGAGGTCGTTGGGCGGGAACCGCAGTCCGGCCGCGTCGAGCGTGATGGTATCGCTCGCATTTTGCGATGTGTTGAAGGCGCCGGCCGTGCCGAACACGTGCTTCGCGAACGTGGCATCATTCAACTGCGCGTGATCGCTGCGAGTACGCACGGACTGCGCCACGATGGCAATCGCCTCCCGAGCACCGTGCGCGACAGCCCGTGCCGTTCCCGTGGCGACTTCTGGCGCGATGGTTTGTGCATTCGCAGGCGGTGCGGCCCCGCGCCACTCTTCGAGAATCAAGTGCGCGTTGTTGCCACCAAAGCCGAAGTTGCTGATAGCTGCACGCCGAGGTGCGCCGGTCGCTGGCGTCTCCCACGGCTCGGCGGCACCCAACAGCCGGAACATGCCATCGCTGAGTTCGTCGATCGGTGAGTCCGCCGTGCGCGAGGGCGGGCGGATTTTTTCGCGAAGTGCCGCTAGGACCTTGATCACCGCCGCAGCCCCGGATGCCGTGATCAGGTGCCCGACATTCGATTTCAACGAACCCACCGGCAGACCACGCGCCTCATGAAACACCGCGCGCATACTGCGTACTTCAGCCCCATCGCCAACGACCGTGCCCGTCGCGTGGCACTCCACGAGCGAGATATCGCGCGGAGACAGTCCACTCTCTTCGTACGCGGCGCGCAATGCGCGAATCTGTCCCTCTTCGGCGGGGACCATCAGACCGCGACTGCGTCCATCGTTGGACAGGCCTACCCCGCGGATCACCCCGAGAATGGTGCGCCCGTTGGCGATCGCATCGTCGAGCCGCTCCAACACGAGCAACGCCGCTCCCTGTGCCGGAACGAGGCCATCGGCGTCGCGATGAAACGGCCGGCTCTGTCCGCTTGGGCTTAGTGCTTGCAGCGCGGAGAAGCCGCCGTGCAGAAAAAGATCATCCGCATGATTCACACCGCCGGCGATCGCGAGGTCGGCCTCACCATCTTGCAGCTGCTGACACGCCAGTTTGATGGCGTACAACGACGAGGCGCACGCAGCGTCCACGGCAAACGCACGTCCGCCGAACCCGAGCGCTTGGGCCGCGAGATGTGCGGGGAACCCGGACATGAATCGATTGCGCGGGTCGACGTGCTCGACCCGCGCGGCATCGTTCGCCCATTGCTCCAGCGCGTAATCGACCAAGCCCGGCGTGGGATAACTCAGATTGCCAAGAACAAGTGCCGCGCGCGGATTCGGCGTGAGCGGCGACAGGCCGGCACTGCGAAGCGCTTCACGAGCCGCGTGGAGCGTCCAGAGAAAGACAGGATCCAGCCCGCGCAGGGACGCTGCGTCGATCGCAAAACCGTGCGCATCGTACACCGCGTCGAAACCACGAATATGTCCGCCAATCGTGCTCGAAATCTCGCGGGCCAATTGCGCGCGGTCGGCACCGGCATCGATGCGCCAGGCCTCCGGCAGTGCCGGAGCGAGCGCCGAGCGGCCTTCGCACACCAAGGACCATAGGGCGTCGGGGGTGAGTGCCCCAGGCAGCACGCACCCCTGTCCAACGATCGCGATGGGCGCGAACGTTGGTATCAACGCCGCCGTCATACGCCAGCGGTCGCGAGCGTGGTGGACGACGTTTTCCCGCTCGGGACCGCATACATCTCAACATCGACCAGATCGGCAATCGGTGCACCGTCACTGCCGACGAGCGTGATGTCACAGACGATGCGCTCCGCCGATTGACTTCGCACGAGCAGCGCGCACTGCACTGGGCTAGACACCACGCCTCCCCGATAACCAACGCGACCGATACGTAGCGGGAGCGTATGGCCAATCGACGACATCCCACACAGGATGGCCAACTGCAAGGCGCCGTCAATGGCTGCCGGATCGGTCTCCCACGCCTCGTCTGGCCACGCCAGATCGGCCGTGCCACCCAGTGTTGCGCGGGCACCGGCCGGTGAGACCCCCTCAACGGAGCGGATCACGTGAAAGTCGCGCCCGTGGAAGAGCGTGTCGTCAGAATAAAACGCCCGATCCTCCCACGGACTCTTGCCCAGTGCCGTCCCGTTGAGCTGTTCGGCCTTGGCATTCTGCTCACTGGGTTCGATGCGTGCCGCGTAGCGCACCACGCCGGCCGTGTCGCGCAGCTCCAGTTCCACGCCCTGCGCACCCGTCTTCGCCACGAGGCTGAAGCGATCGCCGGCGCCCTCGTAGTGTGTGAGCATCACTCCGCGCACAACACGCACGTCTCGCAACTGCACCGAGTCGCGTCCAGGAAAGAGCGCGCGGGCAAGTCGGGCAAACCACTCGACGGCGAGCGCCATCGGCAACACAGACTTGCCTTGAATGCGGTGGCTTTGCAGCTGTGGGTGCGTGTGTGCGCTCACCGTGATTTCCATGCGCGCCATCACCACCCCAGCGGCCGCGACCATGCCCTGCAACCCGGCGTCGCCTCCGCCGATCACAATCTCCACGTCATCGGTAGCGGGCGCCATGAGCTCTGCAACAAACGCCGCTGCACCCGAGGCGACGGGAAGCAGTGACACGCCTCGCTCCACGAAATGTCCACGCAGGACCGGCGTGACCATGCCGCCATCCCACGGTCCCCAGCCAATAGAGACCACGCGACACGTTGCACCGCGTTTCCGTGCTTCCGCAGCCGCAACCTTGTTGAGCACGTCGTTGGCCATCGCATAGTCGCATTGGCCTGCGTTGCCGGCGCGCGCAGCCACCGAGGAGAAGAGACAAATCCATTGCAGCGGATCGCTCTCCGTCGCCGTCAACAGTGCCCTGAGCCCCAGCACCTTGGTATCAAAGACTCGGTCGAACTGTGCGTCGGACTTCTGATCGATGAACGCATCGGCCAACACACCGGCACCATGGACCAAGCCGTGTATCGGTCCCCAATTTGTCCGCACGTCGCTGAAGAGCACCGCGAGTGCCTCGGGATCGCGAACATCAACCGCCTCATAGCGCACGCTCGATCCGGCTGCCGTGAGCTGTGCGATCGTGTCGCGGACCTCGCGCGCCGCAAGGATATGATCGACCTCAATGCCGATCTCCTTCGGCGTGACGGCTCGGCCCGCGTGTTTCGCGGCATCGAGCGCCGCCCGTTTGAGTTCTGCGTCAGTCGTGGCGGTGCGATACGCCTGAGGCTCTGGCGACAGCGCCGTGCGGCCAAGAATAACAAATCGCAGCTGTGCGGCGCGCGCCAACGCGATAAGCGACGCAGCTGTGACGCCACGTGCACCGCCGGTGACGACGAACACGGCGCCCGGTGCCATTTTCTCGCGCGGCGCACTCACCGCACACGGCACGCTGGCAAGCGTCACGCGTTCGCCAGATGCGGAGAGGCCCACTTCGACTTCCGGACCTCCAGCGAAGAGCTCCGATGCGATCGCATTCGCGATGTCCGCGTCAGTGCGCCCCGCACGCTCGACATCGAGCGCCTTGCAGGTCGCCAGCGGCCACTCATCTCGCGCGGTCTTGGCGAGTGCGGCAACGCCACCCAACCACGCTCTCGACGCGTTGCGGCCGGTGAGGCCGAAGTCGCCGCCGGTATCCTGCACGGTGACAAACACCCCACCAGTTTCGCGGAACCGCCCCGCCACCGCACGCGCCGCGTGAAACGCCTCGCGATTCACGGCGATGGCCGTCTCCTCGTCTGGTACCGGGCGAAGTCCGCCCAGGAAAATCGCACCGCCGGCCGTGTCGGGAATGGCATGCGCCGATACCTCAATGGCGTGCACACCACGCTCCACCAAGAGGCTGACGAGCGCCGGCGCGACACCAGCACCATCGGAGGTGACGGCGATGTGAAAACGCCCCAAGAGACCGGGCAGCGCGAACCCTAGTGCGGTTGCGGGGCGCGAGCGTACGGCGATCCGTGCGACGGGAATCGCAACGGGTGCGGCATCGGTGGCCGTCGATGGCGCTTCCTGTACCGCAGTCGCCGCGCCGTTCGTTGCGGCGACCGCGGCGAGGACCGGCGTACCGCCAGGCGAATCGCTCACTCCGCCACCCATCAACTCGATGATCTGCGCCAACGTGCGCATCGAGGCCATCTTCGTGGTCGCAACTTGCGGCAAATCGGGCACCTGCTGACGCATCGCCGACAAGATCTCCACGCGCTTGATGGAATCGATGCCGAGATCGGCTTCCATGTCCATCGCAGTATCGATCATCTCTGCGGGATAGCCCGTCTTCTCGGCGACAATTGCCAGCAGAATCGGCTGTAGCTCTCCGACGCGTGATGCGGCTGTCGGCGCGCCTATCGATTCTGCCGTCGGCGTTGTCGATGCAGCGGCGGCGGTGCTCGGCACCGAGATGCTCGGCACCGTGCCTTCGGTGCCACCCATCAGTTCGATGATCTGCGCCAGCGTGCGCATGGAGGCCATCTTCGTCGTGGCAACCTGCGGCAGATCAGGCACCTGCTGTCGCATCGCCGACAATATCTCCACACGTTTGATGGAATCGATGCCAAGATCGGCCTCCATATCCATGCCCGTATCGATCATCTCGGCGGGATATCCCGTCTTCTCGGCAACGATCGCCAGGAGAATGGGCTGGAGCGAGGTGAGTCGCGACGCGGTGCTGGCGACCGCAGCGGCGCTCGCCGCTGGCGGAGAGGCTGCAGAAGCCGCTGTAAGAGCCACCGACGCGATGGCACTGTCGTTTGCACCACCCGTGCCGCCCATCAGTTCGATGATCTGCGCGAGCGTCCGCATGGATGCCATCTTCGTGGTAGCGACCTGCGGCAGATCGGGCACGCGCTGCCGCATCGCCGAGAGGATCTCCACACGCTTGATCGAGTCAATGCCGAGGTCGGCTTCCATGTCCATGCCGGTGTCGATCATCTCTGCGGGGTAGCCCGTTTTTTCAGCAACGATCTCCAGAAGAATCGGCTGCAGTGATGCCATCGCAGAAACGACAACGGGAGTTCCGGCCGGAGCGGCAACTTGCGCCGGTGCGACTGGTTGTGCGGGGACAGCTTGGTTGGCTTGCGCTGCGGCACCGGCGACGGGAACAGGGATCAATGATGCGGGTTGTGCCGCAGCAATCGGCGGCGCAGCGACAGGCGCGGGCGCAACTGGGGCAGGCGCAACTGGGGCGGGCGCAATTGGGGCAGGCGCTACTGGTGCAGAGAAAGACACCAGCGTCGGTGCGGACACCGCGATCGGTGCGCTGGCGATCGGTGCGTTGGCGACCGGCACAGCGCCCGGCAACACCGCACCGTATCCCTGCTCGACGGCGCGCAAAAACGCCATATGGCTTTCCGCCATCAAACGTTGAAACTCCATTTGGGCCGCAATCGCTGGGGCTTGCAGACGCTGCACCGCGTTAATCCAGTCCGGAGAACTCATCGAAGGGGCTTTCTTGGGAGAGAGCGGCGCGGCCGTCGGCAACGTCGTGACAACGGGTTGTGTGGGCGCGGCTGCCTGAGGTGCAATAACGAACGCCGGCGCCGTGCTGGCGACGGGTGCGATGAGCGCAGGGTGCGCAACGGGTGCGGCGAGTGAGACGGTTGCGACGCCCGCGACGGGTGCGAAATGCGCCACCGGCGCGGCCAGTGCGGCAACGGCGCGCGCCGGGCGCGGCACTCGCACTTCCGGTTCACGCGGCGGGTACGGCTTGCCGTAGTTGGCGCCGTTCAGCGCAATGCTGAACTTCGCCGGCTTCTTGGTTGATGGATCCTCGGGCAAACTCTGGCCATCCCAGAGCGCGCGCATGTCCAGCGCCACACCGGCGGCAGCAAGTCTGCCGAGCGCTGTGAACAACGCGGTGACGCCGGACTTTCCGCGCTGGTCGAGTGGCACCGCGAGATGTGGGCGGCCAGCCAAACAGCGTTCGGTGAGTCGTGTGAGTACCGAATCGGGACCCACTTCGATAAACGTTCGTACACCGTTCGCATACATCGCGTCGATCTGATCCACGAAGTGCACCGGTTGCGCGATGGCGCGCGCGAGTTGCGCGCACGCCTCCGCGGCATCCGTCGGAAATTTCGCCGCGGTGGCATTCGCGTAACACGGTCGCGTCGGTGCTGAGACAGGTACACTCTGCAAGAACGCGTGAAATGGCTGTACCGACGCGCTGACCAGCGGCGAATGAAACGCCGTCGACACGGCCAGACGACGCACCGCAATGCCCGACGCTTCAAGCGCCTGTTCGGCACGCTGGATCTCCGGCACCGCTCCAGACAGCACGATCTGCTTCGGGCTGTTGTGATTCGCCAGCACCACATCGATACCAGCAACGACCGTCGACACGGTGGCGGGATCCGATGCTGCTGCCGTCATAGCGCCCGGCGTATCGCTGGCGTTGGCCATCAGTTCGCCGCGACGACGAGCCACCGCAATGCCCGTGCGCTCATCAAAGAACCCAGCCGCCACTGCGGCCGTCACTTCACCAAGGCTATGTCCCGCGACACTGCTGGCGCGCACGCCGACCTGTTCGAGCACGCGCAACATGCCAAGACTCGTCGCCGTGATCGCTGGCTGCGCCCACTCCGTTGCGGCAAGCCGCGTCGCCTGCGCGGTACGCGCTGCATCATCAAACACCGGCTGCGGAAACACGCGCGTCGCGAGTGAATCACCCGCCGTGGGTGTGCCGATCGACGCCGTGGCGTCATCGAACACGGACCGTACAACATCGAAGTGCATCGCGAGTTCGCCGCCCATGCCGATGTATTGGCTCCCCTGACCGGGAAAGAGCAGCGCGATTTCGCCCTCCGCGGCACCCGTACCATACGCGACGCCACGCGGTGACGTAAACGCCGTGCCACCAGTGGCAGCGGTCTTCTGAATGGTTTCTGCCGCGAACGCCAGCTTCTCGCGCGCATCGGCTTCGTCGCTCGCGACTATCGACACCCGAGCAAAGGCCGACGCGTTGAACAACTCCTGTGAACGCTTCGCCACGTGCTCCAGCGCGCCATCGCTCGTGCAGCGCATCGCGGCATCGCGTACCGCCACCACCAACGCCGAAGCGCTGTCCGCCGAGAAGAGCATGAGCTCTGACGGCAGTGCACGCACGCGTAACGGGCGCGCCGAGGGTCCACGATACTCTTCCAGCGCAATATGGAAGTTGGTGCCGCCGAAGCCGAGCGCGCTCACCGACGCACGACGCGGATGGGTCTCGGCGTGCACCCACGGTCTCGCTTCAGTGTTCAGGTAGAACGGACTCGTCTCAATAGAAAGCTTCGGATTCGGTGCGCGAACCTTCACGGTAGGCGGCAACACTTTGTGGTGCAGTGCCAGGACCGCCTTGATCATGCCGGCCGCACCGGCCGCCGCTTTCGTATGGCCGATCTGCGCTTTCACCGAGCCCAAGGCACAATGGCCCGTCGGTGTGCCCGCCGCCTCAAACACCTCACGCAGCGCCTCGAACTCGGCCATATCTCCGGCCACGGTCCCTGTTCCATGCGCTTCGATCAACCCCACCGTTTCCGGTCCATATCCTGCGTGCTCGTAGGCACGTTTCAGCGCCAGCGTTTGGCCGCGCGCGGACGGCGCGTAGATGCTCTTGGCGCGTCCGTCCGATGAGGAACCAAGTCCACGAATCACGGCATAGATCGCGTCGCCGTCACGCTCCGCGTCTTCCAGACGCCGGAGCGCGAGCATGCCGATGCCTTCACCCAACATCGTGCCATCC
>JANOPS010000569.1:0-3887 GCA_031421995.1 Gemmatimonadaceae bacterium | reverse complement strand
CTAGCTCTGCCAGGGACCCACAAGCTCGAACTCGCACAGCTGTGAGGGCGCCGTTGGGTCGTCCGCGTCGACCACCAGCCATCCCTGTGCCGACGACGTTTGGGAGAGCAGCACGCCCTCCACCTTCGCGGTAAACGGACGACGCTGCGCATCGTACAGCATGCCGTACCGCGATGTGCCATCGCTGGCGATCACGCCGAGCACCGAGCCAGTGACCATTCCGTCGGTGGCGGCATCCGGCGACGCTTCCGCGGTCGCGGCGAACAGCGTGGCCTGTCCCATGGCAATCGCATCGGTGAACCCCAACGAGACGCCATGGAGCGTCCCCAAGTCGTACTGCACGATGTTCGTTGGCGTGGGCACTGCGGCATCGTTGTCCTCGAAGTACGCTTGCACGTCACGCAGCAAGAGATCGCAGGTGGCGTTGACCGGCAGCCGCTCGCGCTTCGGTGCACCGTTGCCACGATTGAACAAGCGCAAGACATCGCCCATGAGCATCGCCCCTTCGATGTTCATGTCGCTGCCGGCGAACGCCTCTGTCTCCTGCAGGCGTTCGTACAGCGTGTCGGCATCCACGAGCGCCACGCGCGCGGCATCGGTCTCCCATCGATCAATCATCGCGACCCGTCGCCGTCGCTTTTTCGACCCCGACCCCCAGGCCCAGAGCACATCGACGCCATTGGTGGGCACGGCGACACAGGCTTCGAGGTCCAGTTTATACTTCTTGTTGCCTCGCGTGTCGTCAAACTGACGAAGCCCTCCTTCGCCCGGCGGGAGCATCACGGCGCGCGCGGTGCGCGTCGCGGGGTTCACGAGAGCGGCAAAGTTCGCATCGTCTTGAATCACCGCGATACTGTCGCCGATCCAGGCAAGGCTTGACGCAGCGCGGACGTGGGCCGGGCGATCGTGTCCGTCATTGGCGCCGTCTGCGTACCACAGCGGGCTTTCTGCGGTAATCACGACCCGCAAACGATCGTCGTGCTGGGCGGCGCGACGGGCGATCACCGATTGCGGCTCCGACATGGTATCCTGACTGCCTCCGTCTGGTGGTTGCCCTTCGCTCAGGCGCAGTCTGGTCTCCCGCGCCCCCGGCTTACGCTGAGTGGCAAAGGATGCTGCATCGACGACGAACCCTCAAGGTAACGGGTCCGGCGCGACGGCGCGATTCATAGCGACGGTCACCTGCGCGCGCATATTCAGCAGAGACTCAGCGGCAAACCTCCGCTGCAGTCGCCTCCCCACAACACGGAATCCGACGCGGTAAAACGGGTTCGCGATGTGCCCAGTTTGTGAAAACGACCGAATGCGAAAGTGCACAGCGCCAGACGCCAGATGCTTGGTGACTTCGAAGGTGATCTCGCCGCGTTCGACGTGGCCCGCTAACGTCTCGTAGCTGTATCCCCACACGCGTTCCGTCCCGCGGTCGCCGTCGCGTTGCACCTCACGATCGGTGTCAATCACGGAGGAGACGCGGACGGGCAACTCGAACGTCATCCAGAGATAGGTCGCGGTCAGCAACATGGGCCGCTGCGCCAAGGGGGCGTCCGGATCGAACGTCCCTCGTATCAGGCGAGGCGGCGGAAACGCGTAGCGCTCGAGGATTCGGCACGCCATCGCGAAGCTGCCTGACACTGTTGGACCACCAGGCATCTCCACTGGCAACGCGATCTCCCGGTCATCAAGATGCCACCCGGTGCCTGTCGCACTCGTGGCGCGGTCGGCAACATTGATCGTCGACTCCATTTTGGCAATCGCGTCCAGACGCGCTCGCAACTCCGCATTCAGTTGTCTCCCGTCAGCCACACGTCCTCGACCATTCTGGTGTGCACACGCGGTACACCCCCGGTTCAGTCCCCGGTTCGTCACGAGTGGTTTGCCTGCTATCGCACAGAGCGCTCGGCTTCGAGCCGGCTGATCTCCAGCTCAACGACTTCAAGGGCCTTGCCATACTTTTCCTGCAGCGTCGCGAGTAACTGCGCCCGCTCGTCGTCTGTGCTCTCGAGATCCTGTGTTAGCTCGGTCCAGGTCTCGAGCACGGCTTCCTTCAGCTGCACCAAACTGTCCCTCATCGTGTCCGCTCTTGGCGTCGCGCTCCCGACAACACGTGGTGATGCGGGGGGCGCGTGCTCGGACGCGACCAGCCGTAAGCCGCCTCGCGAAATCGTTCGAACGGAAACAGCCGGAACACGATTTGTAAGGATCTGTTCGGCTATCGCCTTGGCTGACCGGTATGCCCGGAGACTCTCCATTATAGATGCCACAAGCGCATGCAGCTCCTTCTCGGGTGCCCGTAGACTGCGGGTCGTTTCGTACGTGCCTGACATGAACGTAGCGCTGATGGAGTGTGAGTGGCGCCCAGTCTTCTGCGCGCTCACGAAAGAGCCTCTGGAGGAAGGATGATGATACGAAGCTTGCCTGCGTTGCCACCTTTGCACCCATAGCTCGAAAGAGTGATTTCTCGCACCCAAGGTCAACTACCGGTAGGCACTCCCGAATTTGCCACCGATTCGGACGAAATCTGCACCGAGGGAAGGGGCGCGACCCCCACCAGGGAAGCAACCCGTTGGAGAAACGTTACCCACACCTCGGTCTGCACTTGGCTGCCGGGCCCAAACCGAAAGGCCACATTCACGAGCGCGTCACGCGCTTTTGCCCACGACTCAACACGCACGCTGCAGGAGTCAGACCGTATCGCATCGTGGCGCACGCTAAACGTGATGTGCCCAGCCTCGGGGTGACCGTCAAGCGTCACCAGGGTAAAGAAGTCTCGGCCCTTGTCCGCCACGCGCACCACGCCATTCCACGGGCCGAGCATGGTGATCTGATATTCATCGCCGACCGACAGGACCGTTTGAGCCCCACGGGACTTCACAAAGTCTGCCAGCGCCGATGGGGGGAGCTCTGTGAGGTGCTGTTGCACGAGCGAGAGAATTTCCGAAGGGGCCAACGTGACACCTTGCAATTCGATCTCGTACCGACGATGCACGAGCGGACCACTGCCGCTATCGGCCACTTGAATGGCGGCACCTGGGCGGATGGTGGCGGCAACGGGTACTTGGGGCACAACGTTGGACGGTGCGTCGTCGAGATGCTCCTGCCGCGGGGCGGCGCGACGTCGCCACACGACGGCGATCACCACACTCCCCACGGCCGCGAGCAGGAGCGTCAGCAGCGCGCCAGAGGACGGACGCCGGTACAGCAGCGATCGTCGTGTCACGCGCCTGCCACGAGCGCGTGAGCGCATCCGTGAGCGCATCGGGGAATACCGTTGCACCTGCCCAATGCGCTCCTCCCCTTACTTTCGTAACGACATTTTGTCCTCAAAGAGTTTGACCTCCTGCTCGACGATATCGAGAGCCTTGCCGTACCGCTCCTGCAGCTTGCCAATCAACTGCTCACGCTCCCCGGCAATCTGATCAACATCATCGTCCGTCAATTCCCCCCACGTTTCGCGTACGGCACCCTTGATTCTCGTCCAATTAGCTTTGATCGTATGCGTGTTCATCGTGTACTTCCCTTATAAAGGAATTGAGAGACCGGCCTGAACGACCGGCGGTGGCGCGACACGATCCGCGTCGACCGTTTTCGATCCACTCTCTTGTCGCTGCAGGGCGCGAGCGAATGTTGCCAGGGTTTCACCATATACGATGGCCAAGACCTGATACGGCCCCGACATCATGCCGTCCATGCCTTGCACGCGTTTCATGCCCCCCACCGGCGTCGCCACGCGGGATGCAACGAAGCACGTCCGGAGAAGGACGTCCGCACAAATGAAAGCACGCGTCGATGGGGCTGAACGACAATCGCTCAAAGGGGTGAGTGCGGGTTCCTTCACAGGCCGTAAGACGTGCGGCAATGTCCGTTGACGCTTCGCCGCAAGCGCGGCG
>JANOPS010000568.1:0-6474 GCA_031421995.1 Gemmatimonadaceae bacterium | reverse complement strand
GGTGGGCTGGAGGGTGTGCCCGTCCGCTTCGCTCCGCATGGCGGCGTTGGCCATGCGGCGCACGTCCACCATGACGGCGCGGGCGAGTTGATCGGCGGCGCCGGGGACTCCGTGCTGCAGGTCGACCAGGATCGCGGTGATTGGCGATGTCGGTGCGCTGCTCGCCTTGGCGTCAGCCATGCAAGGGGCCTGTCACTGGGGAGGGAGTCATCCTCCCGCAATGCTACGCCCACGGGCGGTGACTCGGCAAGACGGAATGCGGCGCTCGGCATGGTACCTGGGAAGGCGCCAAAACGAGGCGGCGGGGCTCATCGCGGCTCCAGTTCCGGCCTCAGGGCCCCAAGGACGCTAAAGGGCGGACGCAGTGTAATCCGCGCCCGCCCTTGGTTGTTCGCGGTGCGAACGGTTACGACACCCGCTGCCGACGACGCGCCACGATTCCCACGAGGCCGAGGCCGAAGGCCATCAGCGCGTAGGTGCTGGGCTCTGGCACGACCGTGTTGGCGCGCACGAACACACCTTGATTCCCAAAGTCCGCATTCCTGAAATCCTCCTCTTCGAAGAAGCCGCATCGTTCGTCGAAAGCCGGGCACGTTTCCCAGTCTCCCCCGATCGGCGTTATGACGGCCTGCGGGGCAGGTGACTGATCGTCGAACGCGACGCTCGAAAACGAGACACTGTTGAGAAATGACCCCAGACTGAAGTAACCGCCACCTCCCCAAGAAAGATCGAACGTTTGGACTTGGTTGAAGAGATTTCCGATCATGCTCACACCGGTCCCGGCGTTCACCGTGTATCCTCCGGGAATCAGATTCGACCCATTGTACACGAACCTCACAAACTGGCTGGTGCTGAGATTTCCGCTGGTGTAGTTGTTCAACGTGAGTGTCGCTGTGACGTTGCGCGTGGCTTGTGAGCAGTCGAGGCAAAAGCCAGTGAAGTTCCAGATCGACTGCTGTGCCCCGGCGGTGATTGCGCTGCTGCACAGCAGCACTACGCCGACGAGCGCGCTGCGAAGTCCGCGTTGTAGCTGTGTCATGTGCCCCCTCCGAAAACTGTTGGCGTGGACCCTCCGTAAGTGAGAGAATTTACCGGCCAAGGTCACATGCGCCAGATCTTGTCCCGGACGTTCCGATCCTATGGCTGAGGTCGCCTGCGCGTCGGAACAGGGCCTTCATCCAGTGGGACGGCCTCCTCACCAGCGCGGCGAAGGGCAACCCCGCTGCCGGCGGCCACACGTGGCGGCGTGCGTCGACGTTGCGGTGCGATCAGCGAGCTGGGCATCGGACGAGGGATAGTGCTTCGTGACCGGTTACGCCGCGTCGTCGTCTCTGCGAGAATTGCAGGACGCGATGCAACGCAACGTGTATTGGCCGCAGCCTCCAAAGGATGCGCCGTGCGTATGGTGACCACCAGCGAGGTGCAGCCGTGATGACGCGTGGACTGTTGATTGGTAAAGGGGCACGGCGATAAGTGCCAGGGATCGACTTACCGTACCACGCCCATCGTACGCAGCATCACCTTGTAGCGGGGCGACGACGCGAGTGCGCGCTGGACCGTCGGGAACTGCAGTGCGCCGCCTGCGCGCACGCTGACGGCGGCTTCAAGCGCCGACAGTGCGAGGTCGACCTCACCGATGGCCGCGAAAAGCCATCCCCTGCGCCCTACGTCGAGCCCTGGATTACTCGAGTTGAGCGCACGGATGGCCTGTATCACCACTCGTTTCGAGGCCGGGGACGCGTTCATGGCGATGAGCGCGCGCCCGAGCTCGGCCAAGGGCGGCACCTGCTGGAACTCACGGCCCATGGTGACAAAATCACGGCGGATGGCCGCGATTTCACCGAGCCAGATATGCGGAAAGACGTAGCTCGGACTGAGGGTTATCGCGATGCGCTCACTGGCAATCGCGTCGTCGAGTCGACCGGCAAACGTGAGCGCGGCGGCGTAGGCGTGTCGCACGCTCGCCGACGCGGGCTCGAGTTGCACGGCGCGTTCGGCTTCGGCCACGGCTTCGTCGTACCGATACAGCGTCGTCATCAGCGCGCTGCGCTGTTCGCGAGCGGAAGCGTTGTCGGGATCCAGTCGCAGCGCCGCATCCAACTCCCGCTCCGCGTCGGCCCATCGCCACTTTCCATACGAGAGCACACCGGCCAGCGCGACATGGGCTTCACTCAGTGTGCTGTCCAGCGCGATGGCGCGATTGGCTGCTGTGGCGGCGTTGTCCCACGCTACAGCGCTAGGAATTTTCGACTGTGGGTAGGACGGCATGGTCCTGTAGGCGTCGGCGAGCCCGGCATACGCGCGCGCATACGCCGGATCGCTCGCGACCGCCTTCGTAAAGAACGCGATCGCTTCGGCACCGCCCTGTACCGTCGACTTGGACAAGCTGAACCGTCCCTGCAAATACGCGTTGTGCGCGTCGGGATCGATCGTCTCCACGCGCTGGATCGCCACCCGCTCGCGCGCCAGCAACGTACGGTTCAGCGCACTGGCCACCTGCTCGGCGATCTGCGCCTGCACCTTGAAGAGCTCCCCCGGTGCCAAGCCCGCGGTCATGCGATCGGTCCAGAGCGGCGTATCGGCGTCGGCCCTTACCAGTTCCGGCGTGACACGCACCTGTCCGGTACCGTCGGGCAGTCGCTCGGTGCGCACGGTGCCCTCAAGCACATACGCCACGCCAAGTTCTTTTGCAATCTCACGCAGCGACTTGGAGGACCCCTTGTAACTCAGTGCCGTGGTGCGCGAGATGGTACCAATGGACGAGATCGTACTCAGACGCGACGTGATCTCCTCGGTCAGCCCATCGGCGAAGTACTCGTCATCGGGCGCGCCGATGTTGCGGAAGGGCAACACCGCGATGAGCGGCCGTTCGCTCGCCGACGATGGCGATGCTGATTGCTGGCTGTACCAGATGCCGAACGCTGCCACGGCAATCACGAGTGCGCCCACAAGCCAGGCCGTGCGACGCCGATTGCGCGGTGCGGCCGTAAGTGCGGGTGACGAATTCGCGCCCGACGACACAGCACGAAGCGCGGCGATGAACACGGCTGGTGTCTGGAACCGATCGGCCGGCGCCTTGGCCATCGCGCGCGTGACTGCCTGCGCGACGTGCGCTGGCACCAGCGGTCGCAGCTGCGTCACTTCCGGCGGCGGTGTGACGAGGTGCTGCCGCATGAGGCTTTCCTGCGTCGGTCCCGAGAACGGTGGCTGGCCGGCCAGCATTTCGTACAACACGCAGCCAAGCGCATACACATCGCTGCGTCCATCAAGCTCGCGATCGCCAGCGGCCTGCTCGGGGCTCATGTACGCCGGTGAGCCAACAACGATGCCCGTGCCAGTGAGTGTGTTGCCGCGCACTTCGGACAGCGCGCGCGCAATGCCGAAGTCGGCCACACGCGCCTGAGTGCCCGAGAGCAAGATGTTGTCGGGCTTGATATCGCGATGCACGACGCCGAGCGCGTGCGCGTAGGTGAGCGCGTCGCCCACGGCGCGTGTGATGTCGAGCGCGTCGTCGACCGGCAGCTGTCGTTCGCGCGTCAGTCTGGTGCGTAGCGACTCACCGCGCACCAGCGGCATGACGTAATACAGCGTACCATCGGCGTTGCCCGAATCGAGCAGCGGCAGAATGCCGGGATGATCAAGGCTGGCGGTGACCGCGATCTCGCGCAGGAACCGATCAGCACCGAGCGCGCCCGCGACCTCAGCGCGCAGCACCTTGATGGCCACGTCGCGACCGTGGCGCAGGTCTTCCGCCAGGTACACGGTGGCCATACCGCCGGCGCCGATCTCCCGGACAACGCGATAGCGGTCGGCGAGCGCCGAGGTCAGTTTGCTGAGCGAATCACTCATGGGTGGAAGGTAGCGATCGGCGACGCACGCCAGCCAGACGGGTGATCACGCTGTGCGCGCCCACGCCGAGCAGCCGGTCGCGCCACATTGCCACCACGGCGCGCTCGACCGTGCCGCCGTGCGCGGCCGGGTTTCGCGCCTGTGCGAACTCATCGAGAACGACCGCAAACTCCCCGGTCAAATACGTTCCCCCATCGAGCACACGACGCGATGATCCCCGAGATCGGGCTCGCCGCCAAGTGCGTATGCGAGTTGGCCGAGGGTGAGCGGAAGGGCATCGGGCAGCACGCGTGTGGCGTCGCCGACTTTCACACGACGCGCGGCGTCGGGTGCAGCGCGCATGGCGCGCCGCAGGATCTCGTTCACCTGCACCTCAATGGCTTTGCCGTAGCCGACCAGGACCGGTGAGAGGTCGGCCGCCGGATCGCGGCGATGCTCACGCATCGTGCGCTCGGCCATGGCAATAAAGCGGCGCGCCGACGCGTCAAGCGCGTGCCAGGCGCGTGCGCCAAAGTGATCGTCGCGCAGGGTGGCCTCGAGCGCGCCAACACCGCCCTGCTCCGCGTCGAAGCGCGCCCAGAGCGCGCCATCGGCGAGGAGGTCGCGCTCACGATCATCGAAGAAGCGCCGACCATCGGGACGCGACACCAGCAGCGGCAGATCGACCATGCCACCGTAGATGGAGACGGGCCGGTCGCTGTAGCGTGCGTTGCGCAGCAGGGCGAGTTCGGCGGCAACGACCCTCGAGGTCGTCGCGCACCAGCACGCGGATATCGCGCAACAGGAACCAGCAGTCGCAATTCAGGCTGCTGCGTGTGTAGTAGGTCGGGACGTGCGTGGCGTCGTCGGCGCGCGGATCGCTGGTGGTGATGTGCGTGACGTCGGCCACGAAGAGCGAGCGGAAGTCGGTGATGTAGAGGTGCGTCTCGCGCGTCGCGCTGGGATCGTTGTCGGCGTCGGCTGCAAGGGTCAGGATGTCGGCGAGATGCGGCATGGGCTGCTGTCGATTGCCCGAGCGCACCTTACCCCACCACACGTACACGTCATCATCGCCGTCGGCCGTGGTGCCAGCGGTAGCGCGCGCGTCCCAGTCAAGGAGTACACGCAAGTGCGCTTCGAGCGCGTCGGCCGCGTACGACGGATTCCAGACGGTGACGAGGTGGCGAGGTGGCGTCATTCCGGCGTGGGTGCCTTCCCACCGTCGAACGTCGGTGTGAACGGAACTGCGGTGCAGAGGTCCATGCTGCTAACAATAGGGCGTTCCTATCCGGCCTGCCAGCAGCCGTTCCTCTGCCCCACGCTCCGTCGCCAGTGCTCCCAGATGAGCACCATCGCCAGCGTGTCCAGTTTGCAGTACTCCAGCAGCAGCTGCCGCCATGCGCCTTGCACCGCAGGGTCATGACGCTCCACGCCAAACATCAGCGCCTCATACGCGCGAATCGCCCCCGTCCCCTCGGCCACCTCCTGCTGCACTCCGGCGATCTGCAATGGTGCGAGCGCAGCGTAGGGGCCCGTGAGCGGATCACCTCTCGTGCCGGTCAGCGCGAAGAACTGCTCGCGCATCGCGGTATCCGACCGCCAGAGCGCATCCAACACCACCTTGATGCTGGTGCGGCCACCCATGCCCGGATGGAAGTATTCCGTCGCGGCCAGTTTGTGCAGATCAAGGACGCGTGCATACGCCGGTGCATCTTTGTCAACGAGCGCAAAGAGTTGCTGAAGTCCCGCATCCAACACGCCACGATCGGCCAGTTCGTCGCGCACCGTGCGCAGCGTACTCACTTCGAAGGGCGACCACGTCAGCACCGTACCGATTGGCCCAATCACCATTGCGAGCGAGCGCGCGAACGCCTCGTTGGGCCACGACTGGTCGGTGTTGATCCACTCCGCGTGACGCAACGGCGCGCCGGGCGCATCGAGAATGTGGCAACTCCACTGAAAGGCCAGCAATCCGTACGAACGCATGCCCGCGTGAAAGGGCACCGCGGTGCGCGCCGCTTCGAAGTCCAGAAAATAGAGCGGATACTGCGCGCGCTCCAGCGCCGGCCGGAGTCCGTCGCCAACATACGGGTGATCTGATCGCGTGTGGATGATCTGCAGCGCCTGACGCGCCGCGATGGTCTTGCCTTCGCTCAACGCGCGTACCATGTGATCGGGGATATCGAGCAGGCCCACCGTGCCATTGGCGATCAGCGCGTCTGCAGACGACCATCGCGAAAGCTGATGCAGCTCGAGGATGGAAGGCTGTACATCGGCCCCACGTCCCCAGCACTCGGCAAACCCGCTCTTCTGCCCCTCGCGCAGCGCGGTGCGCGGCACGCGATATTCGCACTCGCGGCACGCCGAGCTGATGGGCGTGGTGATCCGTGACAGCGTGGGCTCGTACGATGCCAGCAGCAGCGCGGTAGCGTGTCGCACGTCGTCGCGCAGCATCTCCACCTCGTCGCGCACTGGTAGCTCGACCGTGAGTTGCTCCTTCGCCGCGAGCGTGGCGTCACCCGCGTAGCCGACCTTGACCAATCGCGTGCGACCATCGGGCAGCGCATCGCGCTGGATGACGAAGTATGACGGGAGGGCGTCGGTGATGCACCGCGCCGACTTGTCCACCAGACAGAGGTACGGCTC
>JANOPS010000567.1:0-14452 GCA_031421995.1 Gemmatimonadaceae bacterium | reverse complement strand
ACCACCACGTTCATTCCCGAACTCACGGTGCGCGAGACGCTTCGTCTCTATGGAGCGCTCTACCCCGCAGCATTGGCTCCGGAGGCGGTCCTTCCTGCAGTCGATTTGGTGGACAAAACCAACGCCCGCGTGTCCACACTGTCCGGCGGACAGAAGCAACGACTGGCACTGGCTATGGCCATGTTGCACGAGCCCGAGCTCTTCATTCTTGACGAACCCACGTCCGGCCTTGACCCCATTGCACGCAGACAGATCCACGAGATCCTGAAGCGACTGCGCACGCAGGGCAAGACCGTCATCATCTCGTCTCACTATCTCGACGAAATCGAAAGCCTCGCCGATCGCGTGATCATTCTCCGCAGCGGCGAGATCGTGGCGGATGGAACACCACTGGACCTGATGGCGAAGGCGGCGGGGAATTCGACGTTGTGGTTTGCCGTTGAGGGCACGCCGGTAGACCCCAAGCGGTTCTTACCGGGCTGCGTGTTCGAAGGCCATGATGGCGATCTGCTGCGTTTCGGCACGGACGATCCGACGCGCGCGGTCGTGCAACTCGCTGATGCGCTTCGGCACACGCACTCACGGCTACTCGACCTGCGTCTCAAACGCCCCACGCTCGAAGATCTGTACGTGCAGCTCATTGAAGAGGTGGATGGCCAAGCCGCCACTACTTCGTTGATCGCCTCACACACACCGGCCGGTGCACCATGAAGCTCTTCCTGCAAAGCCTGAGCGCACTCGTACAGGCGCAGGTCCTTGAGATCGTACGCTCGCGGACCGCCTTGTTTTGGATGCTGGCCTTTCCGTGCGGGTTCCTCTTGCTGAATGGGTACGTGATGGCGCGCGGTGACGCCCGGATGGCCGCTTACATGATGCCGGGTCTGCTCACCATCACGCTGATGTCCGGAGGCATGTTCGGCGTGGCGATTCCGCTGGTGCAACAGCGCGAGAACGGCTTGTTGCGCCGGCTCCGCGTCACGCCTGTCACCGCCGCTGCCGTCGCGCTGTCGCACGGAATTACGGCGGCCCTCAGTGGTGGTGCCGCGTTGCTGTTGCTGATGGTGCTTGCCAAGCTGTTATTTCGGGTTGAGATGGTTGGATCCTGGTTCGCACTCATGGTGGTGTTCTGCTGCGGGGCCACGGCGCTCATTCCGTTGGGTCTGCTGGTCGGTAGCACGGCCAAGGACACGCGCACGGCACCAGCGATTGCCAACTTGCTTTTCTTTCCGTTCATGTTTCTTTCGGGCTCGGTGTTTCCACTGGCCATGATGCCCGACGGTATCAAGCGTGTCGCGCGCGTCCTTCCAACCACGTACCTCGTGGACGCGTACACCAGCGTGATCGTCCGCGGCGACGGGATTGTACAAATCGCCGGTACGCTGGCCGCGCTGGTCACGATCGGTGTACTCGGCATGGTCCTCACCTCGATGTTGTTCCGGTGGGAAGGGACGGACCCGATCCCACGGCGTGCACTTGTCACTATCGCCGTGTCGTTTGCGGCGGTCCTTGGCGGCACGGCGTTGGCTGCGCCAGCCTTCCGCATCACCGACATGCCGGGCGTGCGTAAGATCCTGCCGGGTTCGGCGAAGGGCGTCACGCGTATTCTGAACGGTGCCACCGTTCTCGACGGTCTTGGCGGGCGCATCGAGAATGCGCGCGTGGTGCTGCGCGACGAACGGATCGTCAGCGTGACGGTCAACACGGGTCCGCTTCCGGATACGGCCGACAGCGACAGCGTGGTGGTCGAGGATCTCACCGGACGGTATCTCATTCCCGGACTGATTGACTCGCACGTGCACTGGGGCGGCTCGGGGGGCGTCGGTACCACGCCCGCTGAGATGTCGAACGTGCGTCTCGAGCACGACTTTGGCGCAACACTCTCCGCTGGCGTCACGTCGGTGCTGTCGCTCACCGACGACCTGACCTCCATGCGTTCGCTTGCTTCCGCCGTGGCGTCAGCCACACAACGCGCTCCCCGAACATTTTTCTCGGGTCCGTCCATCACCGCAAAGCGCGGTCACCCCACAGAGCTGTTTGGGTACGCGCCCTGGCTGGTCAAACAACTCACCCGAGAAGTGTCCACCGATGTGGAGGCGATCGCGGCCGTCGCGGAGTTGGATCGCGCGGGAGTGGACGTGGTGAAGTTGGTACTCGAGCCAGGTTTCCCGGGTAGCCCGTTGCCTCGTCTTGACGAGAAGACGTTTCGCGCGGCCATTGCGGAGGCCAAGCGTCGTAAGCTTCGCACGACCGTGCATATCGGGACGGATGCTGATGCACGTCTGGCGATCGACGCTGGTGCCGATGGGCTTGAGCACGCCGCACGAGGACTGTCGAAAGAAACCATCACGCTCATGGCGTCGAAACACGTGACGTTCACACCGACCAATGTGGTCCTTGACCTCGCGTGGAAGGAGCGTGCGATTGCCGGAGGCGACGCGCTGGCGCAACGATTGGTGCTTCCCGCGATGCTCACGAGCCTCGGCGATTCGGCGTCGATGTTTCAGACGGCAATGGCCACGGACCAAATGCGGCGCACCATGGCGAGCGCGACGGCAGGTGCGCTCCTGCAAACGGCGCAAGCGGCGCAGGCCGGAGTGACCGTGCTCGCAGGCTCCGACGCGGGAAACCCCGGGGTGTTTCACGGTGTGGGACTGATTCGCGAACTCGAACTGTTGGCGGAGGCCGGACTTCCGTTGCGCGATGTACTCGCCGCTGCGACCTCACGGCCAGCCAACCGCTTGAAGCAATCCTCACTGGGTCGCATCTCCGCCGGCGCGGTCGCAGACATGGTCGTCTTGGACGGCGACCCAACGGCCGACGTGCTGGCGTATCGTTCGGTGCGCGCGGTGTACTTTGGGGGACGCAAACTCGGTTTAGCCACCATCCTTGCGACGTCGCCAGGCGCATGGCAACAAGGCCGATAGACGGGGACACGATAGACGGTGACACGATACACGGTGACATTTATGAGCATGAAGTGGCGACTACTTCCGGACGATCCCCAAGAGGGCTGGTTGCGCTACGCGTGGCTGGTGTACGCGCTGCCCATTCCGGTGTTCGCGTCCGTGGCTGCAATCTCGACGCGCGATCGCGCGCTGCTCTGGGCAGCGTGTCCGCTCTTCCTTGCGCTCTATTTCGGTGGATACTGGATTCGCGGTCGCCGCATCTACTGGATTGTGGCCGCCTTGGCAGCCATGGCACTCGGCCTCTCGCTCATCACCTCTATTTCCGCCGTCTTTTTCGTTTATGGCGCCGCCTTCCTTGGAACACACCGGCCGCGATGGGAAGCCGCGATCGCGATGGCACTGCAGGCGGTCGTCGCGATCGGCGCCGGGCTGGTGCTGCATATGGATCTGTGGTACTACCTCTCGGTCGCTGCCGTGGCGCCCTTCATTGGCGCCCTCTCCGTTCATGGGAGGGAGCGTCTCATAGCCGACAGCCGACTGCGGCTGGCGCACGGCGAAATTGAGCGACTCGCGCAGCTGGCTGAACGCGAACGCATTGCGCGTGATCTTCACGACGTGCTGGGCCATACGCTGTCGATCATAGCGCTCAAGAGCGAGTTGGCCGGAAAACTGCTGTCTGCCGATCCGCCAAGCGCTGCTCGCGAGATCGCTGACATTGAGCACGTGGCGCGGAATGGACTCTCTCAAGTCCGCGCGGCCATCACGGGCTATCGCTCTACCGGTCTGACCGCGGAGATCGCGACCGCTCGCGATACGTTGCGAACTGCCTCGATCACGGTGGAAGTCGAGGCGCAACCATTATCGCTGGGTCCTGCCGAAGAAACAGCGTTCGCGCTGGCCCTGCGCGAAGCCACCACGAATGTCATCCGGCACGCTCGTGCGCAGTCCTGTCGTATCCGATTGTACGCTCGCGACGGCACGGGTTTATTGGAGGTCGAAGATGACGGCCGTGGCACCGATGAGCCATTCGGCAACGGACTGACCGGGATGCGCGAACGCCTTGTCGCGCTAGGCGGCGCGCTTACGCACGAACCAGCATGTACCTACGATCCACCGGGCACGCGACTGCTGATGTCACTGCCGCTTCGAACGGCGCAATAAGCCATGGCCGTTTCTGCGACGTCCGTCCGCGTGTTGATTGCTGAAGACCAGGCCATGGTGCGAGGTGCTCTTGCGGCACTGCTTTCGCTCACGTCGGGTATCGAGATTGTCGGACAGGCCAGCGATGGAAAAGTCGCACTGGAGCTGGCCGGGCAGTTGCGCCCCGACGTCATCCTCACCGATATCGAAATGCCGTTCGTGACCGGCTTGGAGCTGGCGGCGGAGATTCAGCGCACCCGAAGCGGCGCCACGCCTCGCGTCATTATCCTCACGACGTTCGCGCGGCCGGGATACCTGCGACGGGCGCTTGAGGCGGGTGCTTCCGGGTATCTGCTCAAGGATGCGCCGTCAGACCAGCTTGCCGCAGCCGTTTTGCGTGTGCATCAGGGACTGCGCGTGGTCGATCCAGCACTTGCGCAAGAGGCATGGACCGCATCTGACCCGCTCACCGACCGCGAGCGCCAGACGCTGCGCGCCTCGGAAGAGGGGTTGACCGGTGCAGAAATCGCCGAACGACTCAACTTGTCTGAAGGCACGGTGCGCAACTACCTCTCCGAAGCCATCAGCAAACTCGGCGCCAACAACCGCGTGGATGCGGCACGGGTGGCGAGGCAGCGCGGCTGGTTGTAACGCGTCGCCCGAACGCGGCCTGCTCTCGCCGAGGTGCCGACCGTCGTTTGACGCCCTCCGCGTCACGCACCTCATGGATGGCCGCCGCGGCCGCCGCGAGTTCCGCCGCAAGGAGCGTTTCCAGCGGCAAAGCGAACGGCGCAGCTACACGCGCGGCCAGCACTTGGTAGGTAGTTTCGAACGCCGTGATCACCAGATCGAACGTTTGGCCAACAAGGTCATCGATAGGCTTTGGCGTACGGCCGTGCCAACTGATGCCGTGCGCCGCCAGTGTTTCGACCGCGTACGGATTGACGCGCGCGGCAGCACGCGAGCCGGCGCTGTACCTGCTCCAGCAGCCGCCAAACACTTTGAGCTAGACGCGTTTCGTCTGACAGGGCGTGGAAGAGCTGCGCCGAACGGGCCAAATCGCCCCCGCCGCTCAGATTGCGGTGCTCCTACCCCTCCATTCAGCCGCGGAAACCGGCACGAAGCGCTTACACGCGGCGCCGATCAAAATCGATAGATCGCCGCGACGCCCGTTTTGCTTGGCATTCGATCTGCAGGGACGACCACGACATCACCGCCAAATCGCAGAGCTAACTCTGCGAGATCATCGGCGATGTCCTCGTGGTGCGGATCGCGCAGTACACCGTGCGTCACCACACCTGTGGTGTGGTCCACGACGCCGGGTACTATCCGATTGGCCTCGACCAGCAATGTCTTGACGCGACCGGCGATTGTCGCGACCGCGATCACCGCCAGGTCGTCCGACGACATCTGACGCAGAGAACCAGCGTGGTACTCATCCAGCAGCGCCGTTTGTTGCGCGTCGAGACGAGGCGCGACGATCGCCCAGGCACGTTCGCGGAGATCATCAAGCGAGAGCGCATCAGGATTTCCGGCAATCGCATGCGACACGAGGCGCGGGTCATGACTGGTCTCGCGGAAGAGTGCGTGATATTCGGGCAGAGCCGCCAGCACGAGCGGTGTCGTCGACGTGTGCGCATGCGAGTCCAACAGCGCGCGACCGACGAGACGAAAGTACCGGACCGTATCCTTGTCGATCTCGTCGCTCTTTGAACCGCTGCGATGATGCACGGCGGTGCCGTTGCCTTTTCCGCCGCCCGTTGTGACAGACCGAACGGCCGAATGTGGCTCGGTGAGTTCATCACCAAGCGCCTCTGCGAGCGACCGAGGCACGGCGGGATCCAACTCGATTTCATCGAGCCGATCACGCGTCCCCTGAAACAGGCGGACATGCTCGCGAGAGATGGCGAGTACGTCAAAACGTTCCGCGGACTGCAGGACCCGTAACAGGGGCTTGATGTGGAAGCTGTCAGCAACCACGGCGCGTGCCGGAACCGATTGCTGGAGCTTGTACACCTTGAAGAAGTCAGGTGCACGCATCACCGCAAGTCCATCCACGGGATGATGCCAGAAGCGCGCATTCGACGCCAACGCATGAAGTGGCGCAAGCAGCGCCGCGCGCTCGCTCTCGGCAAGCGGCAGCGTGAACGACGCAAGTGAGCGCTCCGCTTCTCGCAGCAAGTTCCGAAAGCGGAGCAGATTTTGCCTCTGCTCGGGGAAACGTCGATCGGTCGGGAGGTACAGCGACAGGCATGGGCCGGCGCGATCGGTCAATAGGTCGCCCAGGCGATGTTGCGCGAAGGTAGACGCGTGAGACATGTCAGAGCGCTCCACGGTGCTCGAATGGATCACGACCCTTCGGCGGCCGATGACGCGATTCATACTTCTCAAGTACACGCATCAGTTTGTCCCGCGCCCCAACGAAGGCACCCCTTACCGTGTCTGCGGTGTTCGTCACGGCGAGCGGTTCCTCACCGGCGAGCCTCGCCTCGAGCATGCACCGCTTGTCGTTCGCACCTCGGCGTTCGCCGTTGGCGTCTCGGAAGTGCACTTCGACGCGCGTGATCTGGTGCGCGAAGCGCGCCAGTGACCGCTCAAGCTCAGCGGTAACGTGCTTCGCGAGGCCTTCGTTTCCGTCGATGTTTTTGTCCGAATGGAGCTGAATAATCATGACGACTCGGGTTCGGGAAGAGGCAGGACAGGGTAGGACACCACACTATTCACGCTGGCCGAACGCCCGTGTCGTCGCCGCTACCACCGCGGAAGCCGTCAGCCAGATGCTCCGCGGTGTCCTCAGCGAACAGCGCCGTGACCGGTTCGCTTGTGCTGCTCGCGCGGCCCGTCAACTCTTCATCCAGGGGAATGCCGCCCTCCAGTTGCGGGGCATCGGGACGGGTGGTCATCGCCGTGCTGTCATGGCGGCGTGTGGGTCGCTTGTGTTTAGGCATGACGGGCTCGGTGAAGGCGTTTCAAAGGCGCGCGAATTGCTTCCCCTACGAGAAGGGCCCAGCTACAGCAGGCAGCCCCGATCCAACGGCACTCACTACGTGAGCGCGAGGTTGACGCGCGCCTTGCGCGCCGTTCGCGATTCGGAAAGGGCGAGTGATCTCGCCACTCTATCATGCCGCTGCCGAGTCGTTGCGACAATCAGCCAAAGGGATGACCATCGTCCGATGAGGACCGTACCGACTGGCACCATGCGCGTGCCGGGGCGGCCGGGCGAGATGATCACCTCGTGGCCAAACCGCGAGCAGTGGATCGCGCAGGACGTTGTGATCTGGGGGTCCGCCGCGCTGAGGCGCAGACGGACTTACGGACGGTCTAGCCGGCGGTCTACTTGACGCGCACGCCGGTGCTGTCACCGACTGTGACAACAATGGGAATGCCGCGACCCACACTCTGCGCGCGAATCTACCATGACCGCCATTGGCTGACTGATGTCGCCGCCGGTGCCCTGATTGGTACGGCGACCGGCCGCCGGATCGTGACGCACGCCCACGACCGCCGCTAAACCAGCGCGACGCGGCGGTGCACAGTAACGGCCATGTTTCGCATTGTGTTAATCGGGGAAATCCAGGCCGCGGGATGCACGACGCGTCCCGAGCTACGCCCGTCTCCGCTGCCGCATCGCGCTCGTGACCACGTTACCCGCCAGAATACCGGCGGCGAGTGAAATGCCCACGAGGCCCAAGCGAACGGCTGTCGCGATGCCCGCTTCCGTTTGTTGGCCCAACAACGACGTGATGCTGCGGAAGCCAATGCTGCCGGGAACGAGAATCAGGAGGCCGGGCACCTGCGTCACCATGGCGCTGCGACGGAATACGTTGGCGGCCACGTTGCTTGCCGTGCTCACGACAAACGCGCCAAGAAACGCGCCGAGCGCTTCGCCCATGCTGGCGCCGGCGAATCGTGATGTCAGGTAGGCCGCCGCGCACGCCACAATAATCCACACGGCGTCGCGGGCCGCAGCGTTCAGGAGTACGGTGAACGCGAGCGGGGCAACCACGAGCGCCAACCACTCCGTCCAGTGCGGCAGGGCGGCGCGCGAAAGCCAGGTCTGCGCGCCGGCGCCGAACAGGTGGCGCAGTTCCTCGCCGGTGGCGGTGCCAAGTCTGGCGCCGAGCGCAACGCCAAAGCCGAGTCCAAGAAATACGACAAGCGCGCCGCTCAACCGCGCCGTCCCTGATGACAGATGTTGTGTGGAGAGTTCGGTCAGCGCCACGGTGAAGGTGAGGCCTGGCAGCAACACGACGAGGCCCGCGAGTGACGTCGCGTAGCCGGTCCCGGTGCCCGTGACCACGTCGACGAGCAGCGCCAACGTGGTCACGACAAAAGCGGTCGCGGGCGCTGTCACGGGCTTCCACGTTTTTGAGCCCGAGGTGGTGAGCGCGATGACGCCCGTGACGAGTCCCAAGACCGACGCGATGGCCACGTCGCCAACGCTGACGCGGAGAAAGCACGCCACCGATGCAGAGGCCAATATGAAGGCGACGAGCACAAGCCACTTGGGCCAACGCGGTGGTTGCGCTTTGACCGCGCGCACACGTTCGAGCCCCAGGACCGGGGCGATGCGTCCGTCGACCACGTCGCGTACAATGTCGCTGAGTTGCGCCAAGTTGCCGAGGTTGGGCTCGCCGGGATCAACGCGAAGCAGATGGACGCGCTGGTCACTCAGTTCGCCAAAGCCCACCATGATACTGGTTGGCGTGGAGAAGAACTCGGCTTTCAGCCCCAGTTGGTCGGCCACCGTTTGCAGTGCCAGTTCGAGGCGGTGGGCCGGCATGCCGTAGGCGTGCAGCAAACGGGCCAGCTCCAGGACGAAGTGGACCGAGTCGGTGGAGTGCGACTGGAGTGGCGTGGGGGCGGGGCCGGTGGCGGTGTTCACACCAGTGAGCGTATCGAAGGCCGCAGCGTGGCGCAATCGGTCGAAGGCCTGGGGTCTCCCGACGTCCGGTGACGCGTGTCTTGGGTGTGAGGTTGAGAGTCATATACTACCTTTCGAGTATCGCCCTAGGCGGCCCTAGGCGGCCCTAGGCGCGCACGCCAATTGGGATGTCCCATGTCTGTTGGTCCACCGCGCTACTCATGTCATTCCACCGTTCTCCGACCCACGATTTATGCGATTCGGCCTTCCAAGGTTTTTTTCGTCCGCGGTTGCGGACACACTGCCAATTTCCGCCGCGCGGTCCCACACACGCCGCGCGCGCGCCTCGGTGGCCGCGCTCAGCATCGCCCTGACGGCCGCTGGCTGTGGTGAGTCGTCAACCGCAGTGGTAGGGACGCCGTCCGTGCCCGCAACCGATACCTATGCGGCGTCATTGTCCGTGAACATCGTGGCGATGACCAAGAAGAACGACAACTTGTACATCCAGGATCTTGTGGTTGGTGGCGGCGCCGAGGTTGTGGCGGGTCGGCTGCTGGGCATGACCTATACTGGGTGGCTGACCAATGCCACGCAGTTCGACTCCAATGTCGGAAGTGCGAGCAACTACTCGTTCACGATCGGTCGCGGCGAAGTGATCCCCGGGTGGGACCAAGGCATCATCGGCATGCGTGTTGGCGGACGTCGTCGGATCGTGATTGGCTCGGCGTTGGGATACGGGTCGCGCGGCAGCGGGCCGATTCCGCCCAACGCGACGTTGGTGTTTGTCGTTGAACTCAAGACGCTCCAGTAGCCCATGCACTCGGCGCGGCGCGTGTGGCGCGGGCCTGAGGGCGTTCGCGTGCTGCTCTTCGCGGCTGTTCTGGTGGCGGGCGCGGCCGATGGCAAGCCTGCTGCTTCACAGTCGCCTCGCGTAACACCATCATCTGTGCCGCGTGCGGCGTCCGCTGCTGATACGGCACGCTACGACGTGGTGATTGTTGGTGGGATGGTGCTCGACGGGAGCGGGCGCAGTGCGCAGCGGCTGGACGTCGCCATTCGCGGTGAACGTGTCGTCGCGATGGCGCGCGCGATCCCCCGGTCGCGGGCGACGATGATCGTGAACGCGGTGGGCCGTACCGTGACGCCGGGCTTTATCGACTTGCATGCGCATCTCGAGCCGCTGCCGACGCTGCTCCTCGCGGAAAGTGCGCTGCGCCAGGGCGTGACACTCGCCGTTGGTGGTCCTGACGGTGGATCGCCACTGCCATTGGCGCCGTACATGGCCACCCTCAAGCGCGAAACGATCGGCATCAATGTGGCCTACCTCATTGGGCACAACGAGATCCGTCGCACGGTGATGGGCATGTCCGATCAGGCGCCCACGGCGGACCAGTTGGCGCGCATGCAGCGGTTGGTGCGACAAGGCATGCACGACGGCGCGTTTGGCCTCAGCACGGGCTTGCTGTATCTCCCCGGCACGTATTCCACCGTTGATGAAGTGGTTGCGTTGGCCACGGCGGCGTCAGACTCCGGCGGCATCTACACGTCGCATCTGCGCAAAGAGGGCATCGGCTTGCTGGACGGCGTGGGCGAGGCATTGGAGATCGGGCGACGCGCCAAGATTCCTGTCGTGCTCACGCACCACAAGGTGGTGGGTCAGGCGATGTGGGGAAAAAGTCGCGTCACGCTGGCCATGGTGGATAGTGCTCGTAAGGCGGGCACTGACGTGATGATCGATCAGTATCCATACACGGCAACGCACACGGGCATCGGTGTGCTTGTCCCGTCATGGGCGATGGCCGGCGGTGACGCGGAGTTTGCGAAGCGGCTGTTGGTGCCAAGTCTGAAAGACAGCGTGGTGCGCGGCATCGTGGACAATATTCTCAACGATCGCGGCGGCGGGGATTTGGCGCGTGTGCAGTTCTCCCGCGTGGAGTGGGACAAGAGCTTGGAGGGTAAGACGCTTAAAGACTGGGCCGCACGCCGCGGTCTTGAGCCTACGCCGGAAAACGGCGCGATGCTGGTGTTGGAAGCCATGAAGAACGGCGGCGCCAATGCGATCTATCACGTGCTTGATGAAGTCGATGTGCGCCGCATCATGGCGCACCCGCAGACGATGATTGCGAGCGATGGACGACTCTCGCAGCCCGGCGATGGTCATCCGCATCCACGCGCCTACGGCACGTTCCCGCGCGTGCTTGGCGAATATGTGCGCGTGCAGAAACGCCTGTCGCTGGCCACGGCCGTGCACAAGATGACCGGCATGCCTGCCGCGCGACTGGGCCTCACCGATCGCGGTGTGCTGCGTGTTGGCGCGTATGCCGACGTGGTGGTGTTCAACGCGGCGACGGTGAAGGATCGATCGACGTACGCTGAGCCGCATCAGTACCCGGTGGGGATTGAGACGGTGATTGTGAACGGGCGGGTGGCAGTGCGGGCGGGAAAGGCGACGGGGGAGAAGGCAGGGCAGGTGCTGCGACACGATCCGAGTAGGATGGCGCGGTAGAAGGTTCCGGGTGTTTAAAGTTCTCGTAAACGAGGCAGTGACAGATGAACAAATCGCCGACGCTTATCGTGGCTGCGGTCGCCTGTGCTCTTGGGTCCGCGTGTTCCTCGCCGTCTGAACCGAGTGTGGACGTGTCGGAACTCCCGTTGGCCGAGCGTGTCTCGGCGGACGGCAAGTCATTGCGGCAGGTGGCAGCACTCTTTCTCAATGGCGACTCAGTGACCATCGCCGTGCCCTCGCGCGTCAGAGTCGGATCAGCGGTGGACGCATATGTGACCACGCTAGGTGGAGGGTGCGTGAGCGTCGACACGACGGTAACCGTCGTCGATGGACTTCGCGGCTCCGTGTATCCGTATCAGCGTGTGCCGACGGACTTGAATACAATTTGTACGGCGGACTTACGATATGATCGACGTGCCATACGCTTCGTGTTTCAGTCGGCAGGTGTGGCAACACTGCGCGTTGTGGGGCGTGCGGGTTCGGGAGGTCGACTCGTGTCGTTCGAGCGACGCATCACGGTGGAGTAGGCGAGGCGTTCAGTGGCGTGTCACTGCGTGGCCATTCGACGAAGCATCGGTCCAACCCCCTCAGCGTCGAGCAGTACCATCCCCAGGTGCACATCTGACACGCCGCGTCCCACGCGGTAGCTAAAGGTTGGAACGCCGGTCGACTCAACCTCCATACACCAGCACCCCACGCCAGCAGATGTCGTGCGCGCCTCGGCAACTTCAGCAAGATGCGACGCAATGACGAACGTGCCAGACGGCGCCCGCGCGAGCCCGTCGACCAACAAGCCGGTCGCCTGCGTCGCATCCTTGATGTTGGTGCCGCGAAACACTTCGTCACAGAGCGCCAACACGGCGTCGCCGCGGTCGACGGCCTCGACGATGGTGCGCACGCGACGGACCTCCGCAAGGTAGAGACTCTCTCCGCGTCGCAAGTTGTCGCGCACCGTGATTGATACCAACAGCTGATCGTAGAGCGGAATGCAAGCGCGCCGTGCACTCGTGGCCATCCCCAAGTGCGCGCAGTGCACGGCAATGCCAATGGCGCGAAGCAGTGTGCTTTTGCCCGCCATGTTTGGACCAGTCAGAAAGACTACGCGCTCGTCGGTGGCCAAGGCGACACTGTTTGCGACTCCATTGGGCAAGAGTGGATGGTGCAGCCCGTCAAACGCCAACGCGCCACTCGCGTGCGGCACGACGGTCGGTAATGCACCGGCAATCGCTGCCGACGCACTCGCCAATGAGCACAAGGCATCAAGTAGCGCGAGCGCCGCAATGAGTGCCTGGAGCGCCGCTCGCAGGGATACGGTCCGCTGCGGCATTCCGTACGGGGTGTTCGCGTCGATGGTCTTCACATTCCGCACGACGCTATCCAACGCCGTCACATCGCCTCCTCGCGCCACGGCGGAACGAAGCACCGATCGGTGAGGATGATTGACGGCGGCGTCGAATGCATCACGCGCGGCGACGAACAACGCGTCACCGGGTAGCGAACGAATTCGCCCGTAGACGAGCTCACTTAAGGTGAGCAGTGCATCGACGGCACGTAGCTGTACTTTGACGTATGCCACGATGTCTCGGAAGCGCCATGCAAAGAGCGCGCGTTCCGCGAAGGTCACCGGGACGAGCACGTAGTTTGACGAGAGATAGTTTTCGACCTGCACTGCCTGCTGCAACCAATCTGCCCAAGGGACCTCGTTGGTCAGGCGCAGCAAGTGCGGCAGCAGCTGCTGCCGAGCCCGAATTTCCTCCACGGTGCCGAGCGGTGCGGCGATGAGCGTCTTGAGGGCCTGGTGCCCAGCCGGCGAATGCGTGGTGTCCAACCATGACGCCAAGGGCCACGCGCCGGATGCATCGGGCAACAGCCCCAGTTCAGTCAGAGACGCAGTATCCGCGCGCATGGCAGTTTACTTCGAGAATTGGGGAGTGGTCGATTCGCAGCGAGGCAATCTCGCTTGATACGCTCGGCGTGTACGTGGGTTCCATACGGCTGATGACAGTGCTCGCAACGCGGGGCATGGCTCGGCGGGTCAAGAACGGATGCAGAAACCCAACGGCTAGGTTACCGTTCCCGTGCCCACCATACTGGACGCCAACGAGTTCCGCGCTTGCGTCTTGCTTCCGCCTCGGGAACACGGGCCGCCACACGTCCACGTGTACACGCATGGCGGTGAGGTGGTGATTACTCTGCCGAACGGTGACTCGCCGCTCGCGATTCGGACGATCCATGCGATGAAGACCACCGACGTTGTCGCAGCGTTCCGACTCGTGGAAGCGCACGTACTGCCGCTGCACGCGGCGTGGAGGAAGTACCATGGCTAGTCGCGCCATCAGCGACGCCGACATTCTCGCCCAAAGTCCGGCAGCACGGGCGCGCAATGCGGAGGACCGGAAGCACGGGCGACGCGCGACGAGCGCCCGATATGATCGGCGTGCGGAGCGCATCGTGCTCGAGCTCACGAACGGCTACCTGTTCGCCTTTCCTGTGCGCGCGATTCCCGAGCTCCGCGGCGCGACGCCGTCACAGTGCGCGGCGGTGACCGTGAATCGCGGCGGGAACGCGTTGCGATGGGACGCGATGGATATCGACGTCAGTGTCGCAGGCCTCTTGCTGTCCGCTGTCGGGGCCGCCGAGCGGCGGAAAGATGTCGCACGGATGTTAGGCAAAGCGACCTCGGCCAACAAGGCCGCGGCCTCGCGCGCCAACGGCGCGAAAGGTGGTCGGCCGAAGACGGCAGCGGCCACTCGGTCTCGCGGCGTTTTGTTGCCCCGCGAAATGCGAGGGTAACGGTGCGCAGCAACTGCCGTGCTACACTGACTCCATGCTCGCCGCCGCCCACTCCGCCGCCGTCCTCGGTATTGACGCCCTCGACATCACCGTCGAGGTGCACGTAGCCAACGGGCTACCACAATGGACGCTTGTCGGTCTGGCCGCGACGGCGGTGAAGGAGAGCCGAGACCGCGTCGGGGCGGCTCTGGCCAACTCGGGATTTACCATTCCTCCACGACGGATCACGGTAAACCTCCAGCC
>JANOPS010000566.1:0-13148 GCA_031421995.1 Gemmatimonadaceae bacterium | reverse complement strand
CGGCGACGCCCCAGAAGCGATCGCCTACAGCGGGCGTCAGATTCCGGTGTTTGGGCTTGCCCGAGCCGTGCGCACAGCGCGGCACGCGTCTATCCCGACGTACTCAACGCCAATCGAATCGCCACCGTCGGGCGCGATGGACGATGGGCGATGGCTCATTCTGGCGCTGTACGACGGGTGGGTCGCGTGTCTGGTGGAGGACGTGCGAGAAGTCGTCACCATCGATGCGGCGACGGTACGTGCGGCGCCCGTCGACGATCCGCGGCAGACACCAGACGGTGGCGTTCGCGGGGCGTTCACCCGGCGCGAGCAGGAGGTGTTGGTGCTCGACGTGGCGCGCGTGGTGCGCGCGGCCCATGCGGCAACGCGTGATGGCGATGTATGATACGCCATGCCGCTACGTATCGACCACGGACGGAGGTCCTCGTGACGCCCGCCGCAGAGCCGCTCCCCGCGCGCATCCCTGACCTTCGGGTTCCGGATGGGCGGGCGCTGCACGAGCGGTATGCGGCAACGGCCGCCGAGCTTTCGTCACTGCAATCGGTCGCCTCGACGAGCGCCGATCGCGAGGTGCTCAAACAAACGATCATTTCGCTCTTCCGTGATGTGGACGCGGCGGCCTCGCATTTTCTGGCCCTGAAGGAGTCCGTGAAGACGTTGGTCGCGGACTGGAAGCTGCTCGATGGCGGAAGGCCGTCGTCGCTCGCTGCGTCAGCGGCCTCGTCAGCGGCCTCGTCGTCGGCCTCGCCAGCGGTCTCGTCGACGGCCGCGACGGTTCCGGTGGACATTGTCCGCCCCACCATTTCCGCGCGCGTCGATCATCTCGGTGCGTCGACGTTCGTCGAGAAAGGGTGGTCCAAGCTCTCGCTTGGCGACCCCGCTGGAGCCGAAGTCGCGCTGAGGCGTGCGCTGGAGTTGGCCCCGGAGGACAACGACGCGGAAACGTTGCTGGGGTGGGCGCAGATGATGCAGCGACAGTTTGATGACGCGCTGGTGACCCTGCGCGGCGTGCTGGCACGCGATCCCGATCATGCACTCGCGCAGGCGAACATCGGCTACATCAGTCTCCGGCAGCAGCTGTTCGGCGACGCGATCGAACAGTTGTCACGCGCCATTCGTTTGGAGAAGGACCGCAAGGCGACGCTCTATGCCCACTTGTACATGGGGATGGTGTACCATGAGCGGGAGATGTACGACGATGCGGAGCTGTTCTTCCGGCGCACCCTGGAGCTCGGACCGAACCTGTTGCAGGCGTGGTATGAGCTTGGGCGCACGCTCTGGTTTGCGGAGCGGCACGAAGCGGCGATTGGGGCGTGGCGCGAAGGGGCTGAGGCGAACAAGTTCAATCCATGGGGCAAACGCTGTTCAGAGATGATGCTGTATGTGCTCCAAGGCGGCGCGCCTCCTCGCAGCGACTGACGAGCGTTTGGCGTAGCCTCGGGCGTTGGCTGTGGCGTGTGCGGGCCGTCGCCGCGATGGGCGGCGTCAGCCTTGTCGCCCTGGCCCAATCACCACCCGCATCACCACCCGCATCACCATCCACATCGGCAGTCGGATCGGCGGGCCAGGGCCTTGCCTCTGCTCGTGGCATGCGCCTCGACGAGGGGCGCTTCACGGTGATCGCGGATCGCCGCGATGAGCGACTGGCGCGCTCACTGCTTCGCACCGCGCTGACCACCGACAGCTTTCCCGGCCTGCCGCGACCTCACAGCCGTGTCCTCATCGCGATCGCACCGGATGCTGCACGATTCAGGCTATGGATCGGCCCGCAGGCTCCGGAATGGGGGGCCGCGATCGCGCTGCCAGACGAACAGCGCATCGTGATGCAAGGCAGTCAGGCGGCCAGCGATGCCGGAGATCCACGGGTCGTGTTGCGCCACGAGTTGGCACATTTGGCGTTGCACGAAGTCATGGGGCGACTCCCGCCACGCTGGTTTGATGAGGGGTATGCCAGTGTCGCGGCCGGAGAATGGGATCGCGACGCGGCGTTTGAGACCTCGGTGGGCTTGGTGTGGCGTACGTTGCCGTCGCGAGAGCAACTCGATCGCGGGTTTCTGGGTGGCGGGTCGGAGGCCACCTTCAGCTATGCCGTCGCGCATCGCGTGGTGGCAGAACTGCAGGCGTTGGATCCATCGAATGGACTGCGCAATTTCTTTCAGTCGTGGAAGCGGTCCGGATCACTGGAAGTGGCCGTCCGCGAGGCCTACGGGATGACCGGTGCGCAATTCGATCGCCACTGGCAGGGGCAACTCCGGCGACGCTTTGGCGCCGTGTCCCTGGTTGCCAACCTGGCCTTTGTCGCCGGACTCTTCGGCGTGCTGCTTGGCCCGCTCTTCGTGATGCGAAAGCGGCGGGACAGGCGGCGCCTTGAGGCCATGCGCGACGCTGACGCGGCGAGCGAACGCGCGCTCCAGGAGAGCGCGCTAGCCGCGTTACTCGCGCCGTCCCAACCGGCCGACGGCGCTGATTCCTCGGCACCGCCCTTGTATCGCGCGGGTGAAGACGGATATTCTCCCGTATGACCGACGCTCAGAAAAACCGATCGCGTGCCCTGATGTTCTGGGGGGCAGCCCTGTTGTCACTTTTGCTGGGGTATGTAGACCTCGCGCGCGGCGGGCAGACAGTTGCGCCTATTTTGCTGGTGCTGGGGTACGTAGTTCTAGTGCCGCTCGCGATTCTCAAGGGGTAGGCCGCGAAAGGGACGGGCGGCGCCCGTTCGTGATATTCCGATTAAGAAACGACTCCAACGGGAACTGCCTCACCGATAAGTTGTAGTTTGTGGGCAGATCCGATGGGCGGTGGGTATTTGGGCGAATAGCTCAGTTGGTTAGAGCGCCTGCCTTACACGCAGGATGTCGGGGGTTCGAGTCCCTCTTCGCCCATCGGTTCGGAAACAGTCGCGGCAAGGTGCTTGCGACCCGCGCAACGGCGTTTCAGTATTGTTGGTCCCTCCATACCCGCGTGGCTGCACGCCCCCGGGTCGTTTCATTCGTGACCTGACAGTGGCACGGCGAGCCAGTCAGGTGGTACGGCACCCACGGCATTTCGGTGAGGCATGACGGTGATGACACGGAAATTCTCAGCGCTCGCCGCGATCGGCTTGACGATCGGCGGATCCTTGGCGGCTCCTGCGCTCGCTAGAGCACAAAGCGGCATTCCGCGCACAGGACTGAATAGGGTCCCTGACCCGAATGCGAAGCGCATTATGGTCACGGTGTTCAAGGGGAACGTCGCGAGTGCGACCGAGAAGGATCTGGGTGTGAAGGCGGCTGATGAACTCCGCTCACGCATTGGCTCCGATTTTCCGTTCAAGCAGGTCTACGTCCTGCCGAAAACGGAGATCAACTCGTACCTCGAAGCGTCAGGTTTTTCTATTACAGAGGCGCTCGCCCCGCATGATGCGCGCGCGCTTGCCGTCATCGTCCGTGCCGATGAGTACGTGACCGGAGGCATCGTCAAGACGCCCGCGGGCTTCAAGATGGAAGCGAATCTTGTACTGGCGCGCGACAACACTCTGGTGCAGCCGCTTGGCACGTACGAAGCGCCGAAGATGGGCGACGTGAGCAAGCTCGTTTCTCTTGAGATGAAGGAAGCCCGCAAGCAGCTGGAGTTTGAGCAGAAGTGCGTGAATAGCGCGCGCGACAAGAAGCTGGACGCGGCGCTTGCCTTCGCGAAGGAGGGCATTGCGGCTTACCCGAAGGCGACGCTGGCCCGCATCTGCCAGGCACGCGTGATGGCGGAGATGAAGGCGCCCGCCGACCAGATGCTGGCGGTTGCTCGCGAGATCGTCACGATCGATCCCAAGAGCAAGCCGGGCCTCGAAATCCTCGCGCAGTCGTTCAAAGAGATGAAGATGGAGGACTCGGCCGTTGTGGCACTGACCACGCTGCTGTCCACCGATCCGAACAATCCGCGCCTGCAGGAAAAGGTCGTGTTTGAGTTGGCGTCCGTCGCCAATCCGAAAGTGGCCCGCCCAGTCATCGACGAGGCGGTCCGTCTCAACCCGGGCGAGCCCGACTTGCTGCGCTTGCGCTGGCTGATTCTGTTGGCCGTTCGTGACTACAAGGAAGCGTACGCGCAGGGCGACGAGCTGGTGAAGCTGGATACGTCGTTCGCCGATACCACGTACTTCATTCGCACCTCGCGGGCGTTGCAGAGCGACAGCCAGTATCAGAAGGCGTCGGAGATGGCGGCGCTTGGGCTCAAGAAGTTCGCTGGGCAGCCGTCCTTGACGTATCTGCAGGTGGCTACGCTTGTGCAGGCTGGACAGAACGAGCAAGCGCTCGCGGCTTTGAGCAAGGCCGAGGAGATGAAGATCCCCGTGGAAAACGGCGGTTTCATCAAGCTGCAGATTCTCACGGCGCTGAACCGTACCGATGAGATCCTGCCGATGGCGAAGTCCATGATCGCGGCGGGAGACACGACGGTTGCTTTGCGGCAACAGATCATCAAGATCGGAAGCGATAAACAGAAACTGGCTCAACGAGACTCGAGTCTCCAGGCCTTCGGTGAAGCCGAGAAGATCTTGATGTACGCCGACTCTGTGGCGAAGGGCGATTTGAAGGCGCAGTCTGGATTCCTTCTGGGATATACGTACGTGTTGATGGGTCAGTTGGAGCTCAACACTGCGGCGAAAATGAAGGACTGCGAGTTGGCAAAGAAATCGAAGGCGCACTTCGGGGACGCGCAGGTATATCTCCCGCGAGGCGGCAAAGTCTATGTTGATCAGCTTCGGCAGTTGATGGGTGCCGTCATGCAGCTCGATCCGTAAGCCTAAAAAGCGGTGAAGGCTTTCTGTAAGTGACCATGTAAACGCAAACCGCGTGTGCTTGAGCCCGCCGTCGCTTGCGACGGCGGGCTCTCGTATTTCCCACCCTGCCCAGCGCCTTCATGGGGGCCGCATCACAAGTCTGCGGCACGCAAGGAAATGCACATTTTCTCGAGGCGTGGCATCGCTTGACGCTCGTCTACGCGAGCCGCTAACATGACCCTCTGAATCCCTCGTATAAGTCCCGAGTCCGCGTGTGAGCCCGTTGTGAGCCCGTTCCGTTCTACCACTTCCGGGCGCGTTGGCGCCTACCATCTCCCCGTGCTGCTGTCGGATGTTGAGTCGCTGCTGGGCGGCGCCTCGACGGTCCTCGATTGCACACTGGGCGGTGGCGGGCACTCGGCCGCGCTGCTGGACCGGGGGATCCGCGTCACCGGTATCGACCGAGACCCCCGTGCGCTTGCCGCCGCGCGGGAGCGACTCTCCGACTTCGAACGGATCGGGCAGTTTCGGGCGCTGCTTGGCAACTACGCCGATCTTGAAGGCGCTGGGCTGGCCTACTCCGAGCTGTTTGATGGCATCCTTCTCGACCTGGGTGTGTCGTCGCATCAATTCGACGATCACGCGCGCGGCTTCACCTTCCGCGAAGGCGCACCGCTGGATATGCGCATGGGGACCGACGCGGACCTCGGCGCCGATGAGCTGCTCAACACCATAGACGAAGTCGATCTGTCGGCGCTCCTGCGCGCGTATGCGGACGAGCCGCGCGCGGCACGAATGGCCCGGGAAATCGTGCGTCGACGCGAGCGCCGTCCGTTTGCCACCGCTGATGATCTCGTCGACGCGATTCGGGCCGTGTTGGGGCCGCGCAGTGGACCGCCGGATTTCGCCCGCATCTTTCAGGCCGTGCGCATCGCGGTCAACGATGAACTCGACGGGCTGGAACGCGCGTTGCCCAAATTGCGCGATCGCCTCACACCGGGCGGCGTGTTGGCGATCATCAGCTATCACTCCGGCGAGGATCGCCTCGTGAAGCATGCCTTCCGGGAGTGGAGTACGGCGTGCATCTGCCCGCCGAAACTGATGATGTGTACCTGCAGAGGCGTCGCGCTTGGCGAAACGCTCACCAAGCGCCCAATCAACGCCGACGACGCCGAGGTGGAAACGAACACGCGGGCACGGAGCGCGAGACTGCGCGCCTGGAAGCGCACCGCAGCGCTAGAAGGAGTGACTCGCTAGTGGCCGCGCGGACGCGCCGCCGCACACCGCTCAGGGGCCGCGGCCTGATTGCTGCAGGACTGCTCCTGTTTCTTGTCGTCTCGGCCGTGGTCGTCTGGCGCCGCAGCGTTGGCGACAGCACCGCCCGCGACATGCGCGCCGCCGAACTGGAAAAGCGTTCTCTCGAAACCGAACGGAAGACGCTGCAAGGCAACATCGAGCTCGCCAAGACCCGACCGCATATCGTGGGTGAGGCGCAGCGGCGACTCGGACTGCATGTTCCTTCCGATTCACAAACGCGTCTCGTCGCCGAGCCGGGAACGCGGCAATGATGTTTCTCCGGGCAGATACGCACGAACCCGAGGGTCGCGAACGCGCGGAGCCGGACGCGCTGCTCGGGCGTGCAGCGGTCAGTCGGCCGCGCGCGATGCTCGTGCACGCGTCACTCGTGTGTTTCGCCATGGCTATCGTTGGACGTGCGGTGCAAGTGCAGCTGGTCGATTCGAAGCGCTGGACCACGCTGGCCGAACGGCAGCAAATCGAAGAGGAGACCATCGCCCCACCACGTGGCCAGATTCTCGATGCGAACGGCAGCATCATGGTCGAGTCTCGGGAACTGATGCGCGTGGGTTTTACGCCCAGGAACATTCGGCCGTACCGAAAGCGCGGCGCAAAACGTAGCGACCCACTGCTCAATCCTCGCCCGGCCATTCGACAGTCACTGCGCGCACTCGGCGTGAAAGACGCGCTCGCGAAGCGAGTCTTCGACACCACTCGTGCATGGGTTGAACTGCCGGGGCTCTATCTGCCCAGCGATGTCGAGCGTCTGATTCCACTCCCCGGTGTGACCATCCGGCGCGTGCTCAAGCGGCGCGTCACGGCATCGGAGGGGATTCAGGGCGTGCTTGGAACGGTGAACAGTGCGCACGTGGCGACTGGTGGTATTGAGCAGGAGTTGGATTCGCTGCTCACGGGGGTTGGCGGGCGCAACGTGCGCGTGAAAGACGGACGCGGAAACCGGCTTGAAACGCCAGACTTTGATGTGGTCGCCGCGCAGCCGGGGCACAGCGTGACCCTCACGATCAATGGCTCGCTGCAGGATCTTGCTGAGCGAGAGTTGGCCGAAGGCATCAGCCGCACAGGGGCGTCCGGTGGCGATGTGGTGATCGTCGATCCGCGGGATGGCGCCGTGTTGGCGATGGCTGGCGTGCGCGACCGGAAGCCGTCGATCACGGCTACCTCGTTGGCGGAGCCATACGAACCGGGGTCGGTCGTCAAGCCCTTTGTGATCGCGCGCGCCATCGACCTAGGCCGTGTGCAGTCCGATGAGATGATCAACACCGAATCGGGCGTGTGGACTGTCGCCAAACGCAAGATTCACGACGAGCACAAGGCGGCGATGATGAGCGTGCGCGACGTCATTCGCCAGTCCAGCAATATCGGCGCCGCGAAAATCGGGCTGCGCCTGTCCGAACAGGAAGAGTACGAAGCGCTGCGCGACTTCGGGTTTGGCGTGCTGACCGGGTTGCCGTATCCGGCGGAATCGCGTGGCTCGATTCCTCTTCCCAAGTGGAAAGCGCAAACCGCGACGTCGGTCGCGATGGGCTATGAGATGATGGCGACGGCGATGCAACTGGCTTCCGCGTACGTCGCGATCGCCAATGGTGGAGAACTGCTGCAGCCGGCGCTCATCCGAGAAATCCGCAATCCCGACGGGCGGGTCGTTTTCAAACACGAACGACAGGTGTTACGTCGTGCGATGAAGCCCGAGACGGCGGCGCTGATGCGCACCATCCTTTCCAGTGTCGTTGATAGCGGCACCGCCGTCGCGGCGGACATGGCAACCTATGACGTGGCGGGAAAGAGTGGGACGGCGCGTATCGCGAAAAACGGAAACTACAATGCCGATCGCCGATACAACTCCACTTTCGCCGGAATGTTTCCCGCCCAAAAACCGCAGTATGTGATTGTCGTGCGGTTGGTCGATCCAAAAGGCAAGATCTTTGGCGGCACCGTGGCAGGGCGCGTGGTCAACGTGATTTTACAGGGTGCGCTGGCCACGCGTGAATCGTCACTGGATCGGTTGGCGCTTGCCGAGGTGGCCAAGCAAGTGCCCGCAGAACCGCGTAAACCGCTCTCACCGAAAGCGATCGCCTCGGCGATTCGCGATACGGTCCGCTTTGACTCCCTGCGCGCACCGCTGCCCGCACCAGCACCGGTCTTGGTGGCGCCCTCGCGCGTGATTGTGGCGCTGCCGCTCAAGACGCAACGCGGTCTCGTTGACGGTCCCGCGCTCGCCGGAACCCTGCTCGATTCCGGCACGCTCGCGCCATCCAGGATGCGGGCAATCCCCTCGGTATACGGGCTGAACACGCGACAGGCGGTGCGCACGTTGCACGCAGCGGGCTTTCACGTCACCCTCAAGTCGGGCGCGATGGCGCGAACACGTCCTGAGGCTGGAGCGCTGCTGCGCAGTGGTTCGGTGGTGGTCCTCGAGGCGCCGCGGTGACGCAATCGAGTGCCGCGGTCGACGCACTCTGCGTCGCGTTGCGTGATGCCGGATTGCTGATCGCCACGAGTGACCATCTGCCGAGTGCGGTGACCGACGTTGTGGACGATAGTCGGCGCGTAACGAGCGGCGCTGTCTTTGTTGCCGTCAACGGTCACGCGCAGGACGGGCATGATTGGCTGGACGCGGCGCAGCAATCGGGTGCCACCCTGCTGCTGGTGGAAGACGTGGCGCGCGTGGCGACCATGGCCGCGCCGCTCCCGTTCGTGCACGTGCGCGACGGCCGACGCGCGGCCGCGGTGACGGCCGCGGCGTTCCATCGCTGGCCGGCGCGGGAGCTGACGATCGTCGGTGTCACCGGCACCAACGGGAAAACGACCACCGTGGGGTTGCTCCGACACGTGTTGCACCGCGAGGAGAGTCCGGCGGCATCGATCGGTACCTTGGGCGTGCTGTTCGGCAGCGAAGGCACGCCCGTTCCCGGCGGATCCGGGCTGACCACGCCAGGGCCCGTGGAGTTGCAGCGCGTTCTGCGGGAGCTCTGCACGATGGGGGTGCGAACCGTGGCGATGGAAGTCTCCTCGCATTCGCTGGATCAGCGACGGGTTGATGCCATCAGCTTTGCTGCGGCTGTCTTCACCAACCTGACCCGCGACCACTTGGACTACCACGGGACCATGGAGTCGTATCGCGCGGCCAAGTTGCGATTGGTCGGGTTGTTGTCGCGCGATGGCGTGGCACTCTTCAACGGCGATGATCCCGCGTGGCGCGGCGTCACGAACGCGCCGCGGGCGTGGAGCTTCGGCGTGGATACTCCAGCCGATGTCACGGCGCGCGACGTGGCGTATCATGCGCACGGCAGTCGTTTTCTGTTGGTCGCTCCGACCGGCGCGACGGCGGTCGAACTACCGCTCATCGGCGACTTCAACGTGGCCAACGCTTTGGCGGCGGCGTCCGCAGCACTTGCTCTTGGACTGTCGCTCGTTGAGGTCGCGGAGCGTCTCGCGTGCGCACCACAAGTACCCGGACGCCTCGAGCGACTGCACACCAATCCCACGGTCCTGCGCGACTACGCACACACGCCAGACGCACTCGACCGGGCACTGCGCGCCGTGCGGCCCTTTACCCAGTCTGCTCCTGGCATCGATAGTCGCCTGATCGTGCTCTTCGGCTGTGGCGGCGATCGTGATCGTGGCAAGCGCCCCGAAATGGGACGCATCGCCGAGTCGCTCGCCGACGTGGTTATCGTCACGAGCGATAATCCACGGACGGAGGACCCTGCGCGCATTCTTGACGACATCGAGGCCGGGATGCGGCGTCGCAATCATCGTCGCATTGAAGACCGACGCGAGGCGATCGCCGAGGCACTGCGTGTGGCCTCGCCGCACGATGTGGTCGTGCTGGCGGGGAAGGGGCACGAGACGTATCAGGTTCGCGGAACGGTGTCGTATCCGTTTGATGAACGGGTCATTGTCGATGAGATCATCACCGCGTTGAAGGCAGAAGCGCCATGACGTCCTACACGACGATGCACTCCACGGCGGGCACCGACTTCAGCGCGACGGAGCCGGTGCTGCCGGCGCATCCGCATCCGTACTGGACGCAGGAGCGCGTGGCGAAAGCCCTCGGCACCGGCCCTCGGGCACACTTCCCATTCGGCGGCGTGTCGACCGACACGCGCAAGGTCACGCGCGGCGATGTGTTTGTGGCGCTGCGCGGCGAACAGTTCGATGCACACGATTTCTTGTCAACCGCCAAGGAGGCGGGAGCAGCGGCGCTGGTCGTCAGCGACGTCACCAAGGCGGTCGGATTAGGCCTGCCGGTCTACGTCGTGCCGGATACCTTGGTGGCACTCGGTCAGCTGGCCACCGCGTGGCGTCGCGCGTGGGGCCGCAGCGTGATTGCCGTGGCTGGATCGAACGGCAAAACCAGCACGAAGGAGTTGCTGAAGGCGGCACTCGGAGGTGAGCTCGTGGTGCACGCGACCGTTGGCAACCTGAACAACTTGATCGGCGTGCCCCTCACCTTGCTGGCGATCCCCTCTGATGCGGAAGTGGCGGTTGTTGAGGTCGGGACGAACACGCCAGGCGAGATTGCCACACTGCGTGCGATCGTCGAGCCGGACGTTGCCGTGATGACGTCGATTGGTGAAGAGCATCTGGAAGGGCTTGGCGATCTGGCTGGCGTGCTGCGCGAAGAAGCCGACGTGTTTCATGGCGTCACGTTGGCTGTGGTGCCCGCCGCGTTTCCGGATGTCGGCGTTGTTGCGCGCGCACGCGCGCGCGCCGTGGTGAGTGCGGGACTTGATGTTGCCGACGTCGCGCCAACCGCATGGGGGCTTGATGATCAGGGCCGACCGTGGCTTGACGTGGCCGGCGTCCACTTCACGCTGCCCTTGCGCGGCGCGCACCAGGCCGCCAACGCCATGCTGGCTATCGCGACCGCGCGGGCGTGTGGCGTGACCATGACCTCGGCCGCTGAGGGGATGGCGTCCATGCCCGTTCCCAGCATGCGCGGAGTGTGGGAGTCGATTGGCCAGGCAGTGCTGATCAACGACGCGTACAATGCCAACCCGGCGTCCATGCGGGCGGCACTCGCGCTCCTCAGTCAGGTCGGTGCCGGGCGACAACGGGTCGCGATCCTTGGCAGCATGCGCGAGCTCGGGGTGCAGTCTTCGCAGCAACATCGTGACGTCGCGCGCGCGGCCTTAGCCTCAAGCGCCGACGTGATTGCCGCTGTTGGTGACTTCGTCGAGGCCTTCGCCGCTGAGGCGCCCAATGACCCGCGTGTGGTCACTGGCACCTCGTGCGAAGCCCTGTGGCGTGCGCTGGCACCGAAGGTGGCGCAGGACGCGGTCCTGTTGCTCAAGGCATCACGAGGGATGAAACTGGAGCAATTGGTGCCCCTGATCACAGAATGGGCCCGAACTCCCGTCATCGATCACTAAGTTCCCTTGCACGTTGTGCTCCACGTTGTGCTCCACGGTGTGCTCCACGTTGTGCTCCACGGTCTTCGCTCGCTGACGAGCCGTTGATCGACCGTCATTTCTCGTCTTTCACCACATCCTTTCGCGCTCTTGCTCTACTTCCTGCTGCAGCCGTTCGCTCGCGATGTTCGCATCTTCAACCTCCTGAACTACATCACGTTCCGGTCGGCCGCGGCATTTGTGTCCGCACTGTTGGTGTCGTTTATTCTTGGGCCTGTTATCATCCGTCGTCTCCGCGCGATGGCGGTACATCAAGTCGTGCGCGAAGGCACGCCGGACTCACACGCGGCAAAGGGCACCACGCCGACGATGGGCGGACTGATTATTCTGGTGGCGTCCGTGCTTCCGGTCGCGTTGTGGGCGCGGCTGGACAATCGCTATGTCTTGCTCGCTGTCGTGACCATGCTGTGGATGGGTGGTATTGGCTTCCTCGACGACTATCTCAAACTTCGCCAGAAGCGCGCCGGCCTGAAGAACGAGGGGCTCGTGGAGCGCTACAAGCTCGCCGGACAAGTAACGTGCGGCATTGGGCTCGGCCTCTGGTTGTGGTTGTCTCCGCTGTCCGCGCTGCCGGGCGCCTCGACGTCGCTGCCCTTTGTCAAATACGTGCTGATCGTACCAGCGTCCGCAGGACTGGCGTGGCTCTACGTGATATGGGTGACCTTCATCCTGACGGGATTCTCCAACGCCGTAAACCTGACCGACGGACTGGATGGTCTCGCCGCTGGACTGATGGCGATCGCGGTGCTCACGCTGGGACTCTTCGCCTACGTGGCTGGTCGCGTGGATACCAGTTTCTACTTGCAGATCTTCTACTTGCGCGGCGCCGGTGAATTGACCGTGTTCTGCAGCGCCGTCGTGGGTGCGTGTATCGGGTTCCTGTGGTACAATGCGCATCCGGCGCAGGTCTTCATGGGCGATACCGGGTCGTTGGCGCTCGGCGGCGCGCTGGGTGCCATCGCCATCCTGCTCAAGAGTGAGTTCCTGCTGCTGATCGTCGGCGCGGTGTTCGTCGCCGAAACCGTCTCGGTGATTCTGCAGCGCGCGGTGTTCAAGTATCGCAAGAAACGCTTTGGCGAGGACTACGCGAAGGCCAACCGCGTGTTCAAGAAGGCCCCACTGCATCATCACTTCGAGATGCTCGGCTGGCCTGAGACGCAGGTCGTGATCCGCTTCTGGATCCTCGGTGTGCTCTGCGCGATCCTCGCGCTCAGTACGCTCAAGCTTCGCTAGCACACGCCAGCCTACGCTCATGACACCAGCTCCGATGTCCTCGAATGAATTGGCGTCCGTCGTCGCGCGTCGACTGGCCGAACGCCGGGGCGAGTTTGCCGTGCTCGGCCTGGCCCGCAGCGGGTTCGCTGCTGCGCGCATGCTGCGTGCGGCAGGCATCTCGGTCTATGCGTCGGATGCCTCAGCGTCTGAGGGGGTGCGGGCTTCCGCTGCGACGCTTGAGCGCGAGGGCGTGTCTGTGCACGTCGGTGGGCATGATCTGGCACGTATTGCGTCGGCGTCAGTGTTGGTCGTTAGCCCCGGCATCCCTCCTGATGCGCCGGCGATCGTGGCCGCCCATGCCGCCGGGGTGCCGGTCGTAAGCGAGGTGGAGGTGGGACTGCGAATGCAGCCGGCGCTGCGGCTGATCGTGACCACCGGCACCAACGGCAAGA
>JANOPS010000565.1:0-1933 GCA_031421995.1 Gemmatimonadaceae bacterium | reverse complement strand
CGGCACCAGACGAACCCACGATCGCTGTCGTGAGGTTGGCGGGAATATCGAGCGTGATATCAGTGATGGTGCGGTCGCCAATGTTGGCAGGATAGCGAAAGCACACGTCACGAAAGGTGACTGCGTGGTGCAACGGCGGCGGCGGTGCGTCAGACCAGCGCGCTTCAGCGTTGGCCTCGCAGTCGGCAATGATCCGTACAACGTTGGCGTAGGACGGCAACGTCGCCGTAAATGTTTGGTAGCCACGCAATACGGATGCAAAGCGTGGGATGAGGCGAGAAAACACCAGCAGCAGCAACAGCACCGCCGTGGTTGGCAGCGCGAGCACCGACACCGCGATCCACACAAAAACGCCCAAGGCCGCCGCCGCCCCGACGGTGAACAGCATCGTGGAATTCCCATACGTGCGCGAGGCCTGCACCGACAGCGTCATGAGCTGTTGTCCCAGTGCGGCGAAGGTCTCGGTGTTGCGTTTCTGCGCGCCGTAGCTGCGCGCGGTTTTGAAGCCCCCAAGATGCTCCTGCACGGTGGAGTACAGTTCGGCGGTGACCTCGCTGAGCTGTTCTCCAGAGGTGTTCGCCCTCCTGTTCCACCCTCGCAACGCCAGCACCAGGCCGGAGCCGGCCGCGGCCGCGAGGGCGCTCATCGCCGGCGAAATACGAACGGCAACCGCGATGTACGCCACGCCAACCCCCACCTCCCCAATCAGCGACAGCAGCTGAGTGGTCGCGGTGCCCACGCGGTCGAGTTCCGTGGTGAGCGCATGCGTGAAATCGGACGAACGGCCGCGTGCGAAGTGTGTCCACTTGGTGCGCGACACGGCTTTGTACAGCGATAGGCGCAGGTGCCACACGAACTCCTGCTCAAGCGCGGTCGTGACCACGGCACCGTGCCGCTGGAGCAGGGCGCGAGCGCTCACCACGGCCACGAAGATCAGCAGCACAGCGGGCAGCGTGGGCGAGACGCCCACCGACGCAAGCATTGTGGAAACGCCGTCGGCCATGCGACCCACCTCGCCGCCGCCGTCGCGAAGACCAACAAGCGCCAGCAGCGGGACCAGCATGAACAATCCCACCCATTCCGTGAGGCCGAGGGCGAGCGTGAGCGCCAGGCTTTCGAGCAGTCGACGTCGCAGGACGGCAACGGCCTTCACGAAGGCGATGGCGCCAGTGTGAGAGCTCCCCGTTGTAACGATCGTGCAATCCTGGGTTGAAGTGGGCGACCGCGGGCAGCCGAACGGCGCGGCGATTCCGATACGTGGCGATTCCGATACGTACAGTTAAGTACAGTAAGGCGGTTATGCAGCCGGGTCCGAGTCGCGGGCGCCACACGCTGTGTGGCCGACGCAACACTGTGGCCCGTCAGTTGGCGGGCGGACCATCACTGTTCAGACGCCTGACACTCCAGACCGATTCAATTTAGCTCGCACAAATCCGGTGGCGCGGTTTTTGCAGGATCGTCCGAACGGGCACCTTCAGCGTACTCGCCGCGAGATACGCGCTTCGACCGTTGTTCACGGCCGAACCACACCGGACATCACTCGGAATTATTACAATGCGAAAGCTCTTTTCGACGCTGGCTGCCGTGTTCGCCACGGGGATCGTGTTTGCTGGCAGTGTTCAGGCGCAAGACCAAGCGTACGTGTGGTCGAATCGATTGGGGTACACGGGGACCATTAACCGGTTCGCCACACTCGGCGATGCGCAGGCAAACACGAATGCCGTGTCCGGTTCGCCCTTCGCTGTGCCGCAGCGTGATCTTGGCCTGTTCCTGGTCAACAACAATCCCGGTTTTGCGGGCGTCGGCTATCCAGCAAGTGCCTTCGACTTCTTAACGGCGTGGTATCTCCCGGGGTCGCCGTTCAATCAGAACACCGGTTTCGTCCAGATCTCAGATGAAGACGCAGGGTCGGTGACGTCGGCGTCGGGGCTGT
>JANOPS010000564.1:0-5499 GCA_031421995.1 Gemmatimonadaceae bacterium | reverse complement strand
TTGTGCAACATGACGTACGTAGCTGCAAAGGCATGCCCATCACGCGCGTGCTGCGCACGGTTGCTGTTGCTACGAGCATAGCGACGAGCATAGCGATGTTCGGCGCCTGCGAGTCCGGCAGTGGCGTCGGCCCGACTGATTCGACGGCAGCAAGCGCCTCGAGGATCGTACTCAGCCCCTCGCGAGCCATCGTGTCGACGCCTCGTGGCTGGAACGCTATCGTGGACATCACCATCGTCCGCAGTGGGGTGTTCTCAGACAGTCTTGATTTTTCACTCGAGGGAACCCCGCCGAAGATATCTGCCCGTTTCGCGGTGGCATCGGTGTCATCGGTAGCTTCCGGAGCGCGTCTCGAGGTCGATGTCGACAGCTTGGCCGCGATTGGCGAATATCCGCTGACGGTTCGTGCTCGGTCGCGAGGCGCCGTTGTGGCGACCACGACCATCACGGTCGTGGTGCCGCGCCCAACGATTTCGCTGACGCTGACGTCGCCGATCAACTCGCTTACGCCTGCTGGCCGTATCGTTCAGTTTGACGCCGTGGTCTTCCGCGACAATGGGTTTCGGGGCACGGTGACGCTCGACATCACCGGTGCTCCGGCCGAATTGAACGGCCTGCGTCAAGTCGTCGTGCCGCCCGAACGGAGTCGCAACGGCGTGGCGTTTCTGGCCGAAGCCAACGCCCTTCCAGGGCGCTATCTGATCACCATTCGTGCGACTGGCGCTGACGTCGAACCGCGCACCGCCATGGCGGACCTCGTCATCCCGCCACCGTGACTAATCGGCGCCGACCGCGCGACGGCGTCGTCGTTCCAGAGGCATGACGTCGCGACGCGCGGCGGGCGTGATCCCCACCTCTTTGGCCTTTTTGCGAAAGCCGACACCATGATCAAGCGTCGCACCGCTTTCGTGCTGCCACTGATGCACCATTTCATGTAGCAGGGTGTGCATCGCCTCGCGCCATCCGTGCTTCACCACGTGCTTGCGCGACATCACGATCTCGGCGGTGACGTGCTTCGTGCCCGGATCGTAGTGGCCAAGCCGCGTGGCCATTCGGCCCGAGAGGCGGATAGGCAGGTCTTTGAGCTCGCTGGAGAAGTGCTGCGCATTGAGTTGTTTGTGCGCGTCGGTGAGCTGCGCGATAAGCGCGAAATCCCCCGGACGCGCTGTTTTTTCCACGCGGCGAGCGGCCGGCGGGCGATCGATCTCGAAGGCGAGAATCTGATCGCGAGCCGCCATGCGTGCGGTCTTGGTACGAGCGGTTGCGAAGGCGACGATCGCGTGGAGCACCCGCTCGGGCGCGTCGGCGTAGCCCTCGTTCACGCGTAGTGTGCGGCCGATGAGCGAGACCATCACCGTGCGTGTTCGCATCAGGACCAGCGCATCAACACCGCGCAACCCCATGTCCTGCAGGCGCGAGAACAGCACGGCGGTCCGCGCACGAGTGGCCGAGCGACCGCGCGACGGTCGGTCGCGGAGTTCGGTGGGAGACGCGACTGACGGCGACACGACCATTGGGCTCGGCGTCAACAGCGCCGAGAGCTGCGACAGCAGCGACACGGACGGCGCCGCACTGCCCGCTGTCGGAGCCGTCATAGGCGCATCAACGGGCATCACAGGGGGACTCGGCACCGTCGGCGCAGGCTCTGAAGCAGAGCTGTCGCCGAAGTCAAAGCCGAGTTGCTGAAACACCGTGTTGCGCATGCGGAGAAGAATGTGCTGGAGGCGGGCCGCGAACAAGCGCATGGTCACTGCGGCCAGGCGTTGTTGTAGGTCAGTGCCATGGCGTCCATGCCAATCGCGACGGCACAATGCACCATCACGCCGCCGCCAATGCTCCGCGTGCGGAGGGCCAGCCAGCCTAGCACATAGCCGGCGACGATGGAGCCGAGCGCTTCGGGAAAGGGCTTGTGGGCGTGGATGAGACAGTAGGGCAGCACGCTGACGCCGACGCTGAGCACACCAAGACGCGATTCCAATCCGAACTGCAGCACGCCCCGAAAGAAGAACTCCGTGCTGAACAGAATGCAGGCGTAGCAGGACCAGTAGGCCAGCAGCAGCGTGGTGGTCCACTGACCTGACGCCGGGCGCAACAGCGGATACGTGGCAAGAAAATCCGGCCGCCGACTTGCCAGGAACAGCGCCGGCACCATGATCGCGATCAGTGCTCCGTAGAGTGCGAGTCCACGGGCATCGCGCGGCGGGGCGATGGAGAACGGCAGCGGACCATCGCGTTTCATGATCAGCGCGGGAATCATGACCCAGATGATGAGCAGACCGACAGCCCACCAGACAAACGTATTGAGGGTGCCCTGCCAGCTTGGAAACCACGCACGCGAGCGCATGGGGATCAGCACGAATTCCGCGCCGATCACGGCGATGGCGCACCACAGCAGCAGGAGCTGCAGGGTGCGTTCCCCGTACGCGCGTGGCGCGTATTCGCGTGGCGCGTATTCGCGTGGCGCATATTCGCGTGGCGCCGTCACAGGCGGAGGCCTTGCACCATGGCGCGCAGGGCGGCGAGTTGATCACCAACCACTGAATGCCCCACCCCGGGATAAATGCGCAGGTCGACCATCGCACCGCGCGACGTACAATGCGTAGCGGCTGCCTGCACGCGCGCGACAGGGATGTGCTCGTCGGCATCACCACAGGCCAGTAACACTGGTGTGCCGTCCAGATCGCCTTGAGCCGGGCGCACCTCGTGCTCTGAGCCCAGCAACGCGCCCGCCAACGCTGCCACGCCGCCGTAGCGGCGCGCATGACGAACGGCATACTCGATCGACAGACATGCCCCCTGCGAGAAGCCCACCAGGATCACGCGTTCGGGACCAAGCCCTGCGTCGGCAGCGGTCTGCACCGCGCGATCGATGGCGGCGAGTGCCGACGACACGTGGGGCTCGTTGTCGGCGACCGGAGAGAGGAACCGATGCGGATACCACGAGTTGTCCTGCGCGCGCGGTGCGATCCATGCGGCGTCGGTAGCACCGGCAGCACGAGCAATCGGCATCATGCCTTCCGCAGACCCACCCCGCCCGTGGACCAACACCAGCGCCAGAGACGCCGATGCCAATGGCGTACCACCGAGCAGGAGTGTTTGATTGGCGTGCGGTCCGTTCACGGGGTCTCTCGAAAAGGCGGTGGAAGGCCTCGCGTTGGCTTCGTCGCGGAGCTCATTGCTAAGTTACACGCCTGCATCTTCCACCCATACGCCTCGGCTTATTCCTCCCAGCCGAGGCACCCGTCCACCATGACACGATGACCACACTGCCACCGCTGTCCGCTCCCACCGCGACGCCACTTCCACCGGGGCTCGCCGATAGCTTCGACGTGGTACGTCTATTGGGTGTTGGCGGCATGGGCGCGGTGTGGCTGGTACGGGACCGTTTCCTGGATCGGCTGGTCGCACTGAAGGTGTTGCTTGAAGAGCACGCCTCTCCGGAGAATCGGGAACGGTTCCTTCGCGAGGCGCGCACGAGTGCCCGTCTGGAGCATCCGCACATCATCGATGTCTATCGCGCCGACGAAACGCACGGCGTGGTGTGGTTTACGATGCGCTTCATTGACGGTGATTCGTTGGGCGCGCGCATTCGGGATCGCGGCCCGGTGCCAGTCGGTGAAGCGGTGCGCATTCTGCGCGAAGTGGCCTGGGGACTGGCGTATGCCCACGCGCGCGGCGTGGTGCATCGCGATATCAAGCCCGACAACATTCTGCTGGACCGTGATTCCGGGCGAGCTGTCGTCACGGACTTCGGGATTGCTCGTGACGACAAGCAGGCCGTGAGTGCACTGACCATGGACGGCCACGTCCTCGGTTCGGTGCATTTCATGAGTCCAGAGCAGGCCTCAGACGAGGCGCTCGATGGGCGCAGTGACATCTATGCGCTGGGCTGCGTGGCGTATCTGATGCTGACGGGCGTCGTGCCCTTTGACGGTACCGCCCAAGCGATCCTCGTGGCGCACGTGACGCGAACGGCACCACCGCTTCGGTCGATCGCGAAGGACTTGCCGCAGAGCCTGTGCGCGGTGATTGAGCAGTGCTTGCACAAAGATCGGCATCAGCGGTTTCCGACGGCCGATGCACTCGCGACCGCACTCGAAGTGGCGTTGCGCGATGTCGAAGCGCAGGAACGGGCGGCGGCAGACGCAGCCCCCGGCGCCGTGATCTCCGAGTCAGAAGCGGTGGCAATCTGGCAACGGGCAGCGCAGTTGCAGGCGGAGGCGGCGCATCGGATGGAGCGCGCGCCGGCGCTGCAGCGTGCCGACACGCAGGGAACGTCGCTGGTGGATGACAGCGGTTTTCGCTTGCGTGACGTGGAAGCCGCGGCCGTCGAAGCGGGCATTTCGAAACAGTACGTGGCGTTAGCGCTGGCCGAACGCAAAGTGCAAGGTGGCGCGGTGGCACCCGTGGTGATTGGCGACCGAATGGAGCGACAATTCAGTGCGCTCTTGGGCACCACCGATCGCGCAATCAGCGTCTCACGCGTCATCCCTGCGTCGGCCAAGTCCACGTTGGCGGCCATTGGGGCCGTGTTCACCACCGATCCCTACCGGTTGCAGTTGCAGGACACGGTGAACGGCCATCCACTGGATGGTGGGATTTTGCGTTTCGTGGCGCCGCGGCTGACCAGCATGTCGCAGATGACCCGCCAGAAGAAGTTGATTTATCGTCTCGAACAGATTGAACTTTTTGACCTGAACGTCACGCTGCAGTCGCGAGGCACGACGCAGCAGCCGGCGTGCGAGGTGATTATCACGGGGGATTTGCGCAAAGGATTGCGTCGCAATTTGTACGCCGACTGGGGCTTTATCGGAACCGGGGGCGCGGTGGCGGGCGTTGGAGGGGCGATGGCGCTGTCGGCCACCATGGGGTCGCTTGCACTGGCCGCCCTGCCGGCCACCGGTCTCGCCGCGATTGCTGCCGGCGGGACGATGGTGTGGTACCGGTGGCTCTTTCGCCAAGCGCTTCAGCACGCGAAGGCGGAACTGGTGACGCTCCTTGCCGACGTGGAGCGACACCTTACCACGAAGAGCGTGTTCAGTTTCCCCGAGGCATCGTAGCGGTCATGGCCCCAGGCACGAACTCGGTGCCGTCATAGACCCATGCCGTCGCGCTCACCTGGGTGTCGGTCGCTTCGATCACGTTCAGGGCACTGGGCCGATGACCGCGCATGCGTGACGACAAGGTATTGGCCGCGCTGACCAGAAACTGTCCGCCGGCGCGTGTCACCACGTCAATGCGCTCCTCGTGATCGTGTCCGGTGCACACCACATGCGGGTGCGCGGCCGCGAGCGCGTCGAGTGTGCGCTGCGGACGCTTGAGGCCCCACCGGTTTGATAGTCGTCCGCGGATCACGTTGTGATGCAGCACCAACAGACGCAGGTCGTGTTGTGGGCTTTGCGCGAGCCGCCGTTCGACGCCGGCAAGTTGCTGGTCGGTCAGCCCGCCTTTGACGCGCCAATCGCGAGGATACCATGTCACGGCCTGCATGAGCATGCC
>JANOPS010000563.1:0-16466 GCA_031421995.1 Gemmatimonadaceae bacterium | reverse complement strand
GCCTTCACGACGGCGACCGGCGAATGGCCCAGTCATACCGGCGACACGCGCGGCACACGCTACGCGCCGCTCGATCAAATCACGGCAACGAACTTCGCCACGCTCGAAGTCGCATGGCGATTCAAGACTGACCAACTTGGCCCCCGACCAGAGTTCAAGCTGGAAGGGACGCCGCTGATGGTTGGTAACGTGTTGTTCACCACGGGAGGCACGCGCCGTGCCGTTGTCGCGTTGGACGCTGTCACAGGCGAGCTGCTCTGGATGCACAGCGAAAATGAAGGCGAGCGCGGTGCGGCGGCACCACGACCGCTGTCTGGTCGCGGGCTGGCCTATTGGACCGATGGCAAGAGCGCACGCATTCTCTACACCACGCCCGGCTATCGGTTGATCGCGCTCGACGCACGCTCAGGCGAGCGCATTCGCAGCTTTGGCGACAGCGGTGCGGTCGACTTGAAGAAAGAGATGGACTCGCCAATCCTGCCGGACTTGGTTACCGGCGAAATCGGCTATCAGGGCGCACCAGTCATTGGTCGCGATGTCGTGGTCATCGGCGCGGCGTTTCGTGAAGGGGGTTCGCCGAAAACCTTTCGCAACAACAAAGGGGATATCCGCGGGTTCGACGTGCGCACAGGAAAGCGCCTCTGGACCTTCCACACGATTCCCCGCAAAGGTGAATTTGGCTACGACTCGTGGCTGAACGGGACCGCCGACAACGCGGGAAACACCGGCGTCTGGACGCAGATCACCGTCGACGAAGAACTGGGCCTTGCTTATTTGCCGGTGGAATCGCCGACGGGCGACTACTACGGCGGGCATCGGCCCGGCGACAATCTGTACGGCGAGAGTCTGGTGTGTGTCGACCTCCGCACCGGCGTTCGTAAATGGCACTATCAAATTGTGCGCCATCCCATCTGGGATTTCGACTTGGCCGCAGCGCCGATCCTTGCCGACATCACCGTGGAAGGGCGACCCATCAAGAGTGTCGCGCTGCCCACCAAGCAGGGCATTCTCTACATGTTTGATCGTGTCACCGGCAAACCCATCTTCCCGTTTGAGGAACGCGCCGTCGAAAAAGGTGACGTGCCGGGCGAATGGTATGCGCCCACGCAACCCATTCCCACGAAGCCTGCCGCGTATGCGCGCAATGGCGTGACGCTGAACGATCTGATTGACTTCACGCCCGCACTGAAAGAAGCTGGTGCGGCGGCAGCCTCGCGATTCAAGCTTGGTCCGATCTTCACACCGCCAGTCGTGAGCAAGGCCGACGGGGCGATCGCGACCTTCTCGTCTGGTCCGACCAACGGCGGCTCGAATTGGCCCGGCGGGTCGTACGATCCGGAAACGCACATGGTCTATCTGTCAGCCACCAACGCGTCGCCGTCGGCGTTGGGACTCGTTGTGCCTGCCAAAGGCGCGTCCGACATGAACTATGTGCAGGGTTTCGCCGCACTCCCCGCCGGTGGCCGTGGCGGTGCCTTCTCAGTGCAAGGTCTGCCGTTGCTCAAACCGCCGTACGGAACCATCACCGCGATCAATCTGGATCGCGGCGAAATCGTGTGGCAGGTCCCGCACGGTGAAACACCGGATGCGGTACGCAATCATGAGGCGCTCAAGGGGCTCGATATTCCGAGAACCGGGCAGGCGGGATCCGTGGGCACGCTGGTCACGAAAACGCTGGTCATTGCCGGCGATCCACAAGTCACCACGGTTGCCCCACGTCCGCGCGGGGCGATGCTGCGGGCCTACGACAAAGCCACTGGCAAGGAAGTCGGAGGTGTACTCATGCCAGCGCCACAAAGCGGATCACCCATGACCTACATCGCAAACGGAAGGCAGTACATCGTGGTGGCGGTGAGCGGAGGTCCTTACTCGGGCGAGTACATCGCTTATCGGCTTCCCGTCGCGGCGGCACGCTAAGTGCCATCCACGCGTATGGCGACGCGTATGGCGACGCGTAAAGCGTGGAGACGTGCGTGTGCCGTGTTCGGCGCGCTGATCGTGGTTCCGGCGTTGGCGAGCGGTGCGGTGGGCGTGGGGAAGGAGACCTCGCGCGGACGGCACGCAGCGGCCGGCGACCGCTCAACGTGGGATAGTGTGTACACCGTTGAGCAAGCGGCGCGTGGTGAGAAAACCTATGGAGAAACGTGCGCCCGTTGTCATCGGGCCACGCTGGGTGGTGGCGACGAAGCGCCCGCACTCACCGGTAGCGCATTCATGAGCAGTTGGAGCGGGCAGACGCTGCACGAGCTACACGAACGCGTGCGGACCACCATGCCCACCGATACGCCAGCCGTGTACAGCCGTCAGCAAGTCACCGACGTGATCGCCTATATGCTGCGCTTCAATGGGTTCCCCGCCGGCGCCACGGAGCTCACGCACGCCGACGATGCGCTCAAGACCATTCGCTTTCTGGAAGCAAAGCCCTAGGCCGTCGGCGGCTACGTCTCGTGTTCGCGCGCGCACTGGTCAGGGTGCGCGAACAACCGCTTCGGCTTCGATCTCCACCAAGTACTCGTCGCCGATCAGGTGGGCACCGACCATCGTATTGGCGGGCTGAATGCCGGCGAAACGCACGCCATGTGCCCGCGCAATCGGTTCCCAGTGGTCGAGGTTGGACACGTACACACGCGTGCGCACGACGTCCTCAAGGCGCCCACCAAGTGCCTCAATCGCACCCGCAATCTTGTCGATCACAAAGTGCGTTTGGGCTGCTGGATCACTCCCGCCGATGACACGCTCCCCGTGCGTCGCGGTGGTCCCCGACACAAGAATGCGATCGCCCTCACGCACCGCGCGAGAATAGCCCGCCAACGATTCCCACGTGGTGCCGGAGAGGGCGCGACGCCGGCCAGCGGGATCGGTCGCCACGGGATAGGGAGACGGAAACCCGTCCACGTGATGGCTCAGGTCGCCGCTCGCGGTCAGGAAGGGTGGCTTTCGATACTCGTCACCACAGTCGCCGGGAATCGCGGTGAGTGAGTGCAATGCGTCGGCCAACTGTCGGCGGTCGGTGTCATCGAGTCGGAGCGCATTCATGCGCGCATTGTCGTCGATATGCGCCCGCTGCCCCAGTCGCGCGCCCACGATCACGCCACCGACGGCGGGCGCGTCCAGGATCGCGCGTCCCGCCACGTTCGCAATCGAGACCGCATGCGTGTCGGCAATCTGTCGCGCAACACGCAACACGTGCTGGAGCGCATCCCATCCACCGGCCGCGCGAATGAACCGTCCATACTTCATCTGCGACCAGGTTTCCAGCGCATCCCAAGCCGGCTCGGGTTGATTGAGCCACCGGTCAGATAAAAAGCCGCCGGCGAGGGTGCCGAAGGCGAGGATGGCGACGCCGCGTGACCGGCAATACTCGGACATCGCTCCGGCCGCGCGCTGATCCAGCAACGAATAGCAGACCTGGTTGCTGACAATGGGAATGCCGCTCTCCACCAGCACGCGAAGATGCGCCGTATCGGTGTTCGTCACGCCGAGATGGCGAATGAGTCCCTCCTGACGCAACTCGTCGAGGTAAAACATGGCGTCCAGCCAACCCGGATGCGAATACGCCCACGCGTGAAACTGCAGAAGATCGATACTCGGCACCTGCATACGCCGTCGCGCGCGATCCACCGCCGTCCGAACCTGCTCGCGCGTGATCGGTCCTGGCTCGGGTACCCACTTGGTCAGCAACTCAACCGTTGGCGCGCCGCTTCTCGCGCGGAAGTGACCCACAATGTCTTCCGCCGAACCGTAGTGGTCGGCCATGTCGAACGTGGTGTAGCCCGCCGTGGCGTAGGGCAGGAGCGCATCGGCGGCCCCTTCTGTCGCAGGGGTTCGACCATCGCGTTCCAGATCGGCGACCTGCCACAGCCCGGTCAGCACGCGCGAGACGGTGAAACCGGGTGCAAGCGTGTATCGCTCGGGTGTTTGCGTCATACCAAGGGCATCAGTGGGCGAGGGCGTGCAATCAATCGCTGCATCATGCTGCCGTGCCGCCGTCCTGTACAGGCCACCGGCCGTACGCGCGGCAAACGGTGCGCGCGCTACCCTTCGCGGCGCCGCATGCTAAGCTTCAGGAGTTCCCGCTCCGTGCGAGTCGCAATCGGACTGACTGCCAAGCCAGCATGTCGAGCGACCGCTTAGCCCAACACGCCCATGTCCAAGACCTGCCCGACGTGCCTTGCCACGTTTGCTGACTCGCACGCGTTCTGTCCGACGGATGGGACGACGCTCCGCGCGAGTGAGCCGGCGTCGGGGATGGTGGGCACGGTGATCGCGGATCGCTACATGATCCTCGAGCTGCTGGGCGAGGGGGGCATGGGCAAGGTGTACCTGGCGCAGCACGTCCGTTTGCCGCGTCAGGCGGCGATCAAGTTCCTGCATCCCCACATGGTGCAGGATCCCGCGGCGATGGCACGATTCAGTCGTGAGGCCAACAACGCCAGCCGCATTGATCACGAACGGGTGGCCCATGTCTTCGACTTTGGCGAAACGACCGATGGCATGGTGTATCTGGCCATGGAGTTCATCACCGGGAGGTCGCTGAAGCAGGTGCTGTTGGAAGATGCTCCGCTGCCACTGACGCGGGTCGCCTTGTTGATCGGGCAAATCGCCGACGGTCTGGATGCAGCACACCGGCTCGGCATCGTGCATCGCGACCTCAAGCCGGACAACATCGTCGTCGCGAAAGCCGAAGATGGGAGCGATAGCTGTAAGATCGTCGACTTCGGGATCGCGAAGGCCATCGGGTCTGGTGAAAAGTCATTGACCCAAACGGGGTTCGTGATTGGCACGCCCGAGTACATGAGCCCCGAACAACTGCTCGGTGAGGACATCGATCATCGCAGTGATGTATACGCTTTGGCGCTGATGGCGTATCAGTGTGTTGCCGGCGACACGGCGTTCGACAGCACCACCCCGGATCGCGGGATGATGGCGCGGCTCACCAATCAGCCGCGGAAGCTGGCAGAGCTCCGGCCGTTGCAGTCGTGGCCACGCGATCTGCAGGCGGTGCTCGATCAAGCGTTGGATCGGCAACGGGACAAGCGATACAACTCGGCCGGCGCGTTTGCGGCGGCGTTGTCGAGCGCGATGGCGTCTCCGGTTGGGGTGCAGGTGAACGCTCCTCAACGGGCAACACCGGCAGAAGGCGCGATCCCTGGGTCTGGCGCTGCACCGGGTGCCGTATCGGGCGCAAACGCCAGTGCCCCCAGCGGTCCTCCCGCGCGAAAGATCCAAACGCCGCCTGCGCGCCCGGCCAAGCCGTCACCGGTCGCAAGGCCGGTCGCGCAGCGTCCGCCCGAACCCTTGAGCGCGTTACCGCCGAAACTCACACCACCCCCGGTGTCACGGGCAACCCCACGTCCGCGACGCGCGATTCGGCTTCCGCGGATTCCCATTGGGCGATGGTTGACGACGCTGGCCATCCTGTGGTTCGTCTGGCTGGTGGTGTCCGAGGGAAGTGTGCGTCGCGCCGTACGCCGCGCGACGGCCACGGTCCGTGCATTACCCACGCGCGCGCTGCGACTGATTTCCAGTTCGCGGCCGAACACGGATGCTGTGGTGTCGGCTGCGACAACTGCGGGGAGGCAAGCCGCTGCGGCGCTCGACGTCGCCGGAGCAGACAGCGCCACAGGCGCGCCAGCGGATTCCACCCTCACGCTTGCACCAGTCACTGCCCTCGGCGGCGGCGCTCGCACGGCGGTGGATACACTCGGACGCGCGCGCGCCTCGACTGGCGCGGATGACGGCGCCCGTCGGACGGCACTCGTCAATGCAGAATCGCTGTTGCGGTTGTCGACCTCGTCAAGCGACAGCGCGACCGCCTATGTGCGTATTGCCAAAGCGCATCGCGCGCTCGATCAGGATCGCGCGGCCTGTGCAGCGCTTGCCAGTGCCCGCAAGCTTGGCGGCGGCGATGCGGTGCGCGGCCTCCAGACACAGTTCGATTGCGCCCCCTGATCGGCCCTGGCATTTAGGCATTCGACGGGTTTCCGGTGCTCGTCGCTCGTGCTCGCACGAGTTGCACAAAGTCCGGCGCGGCGAAAACCGCTCGCGAAAAAAACGCATCATTGGTGGCAATGAAGAAGGCGTTCGGTGATGGATCGTATTGTACCTCGCGCTCCAACTGTGTAAGCGCCTCGCAGTAGTACCGATTGCAGGTGTCGCCACGCATGTCGCGCGGGAGTGTACACCCCTTGGCGTGCTGAAACACGCAGCCGTGCGGCAGTGAGCGCGTTGGAAGGTACGAGAGATAGTCCGAGACCATCGCCTCCGTCGAGACATCGGGATTCAGGCGACGGTACTCCCGCATGGTCTCTGGCGTGATGTATGCGTGCTCGCCGCCGGTCCGGCAGCAGAAGCCGCGACATGCAATACACGCTTGCAGCATGACGTCGCCGAGCGGTTTGGCCGGAGGAACGATGGGCGGGAGGGGAGGCGCCGGCTGCGCCGCGCCGCTGGCCACTTGTGCCTGCTGCTCGCGCGCACGATCGATCATGCTGCGAAGATGCGCGGCAAATCGATGCCGGCGGCGCGCGGCAAGCGGACGCGTCTGGTCATGGTTCCGCGGAACGACGGTGACACGATACGAATCGGCATCGGCGATCTTGTGGTCGAGTGCGGCACGCGTGCGCAGCTCACGACCCTGTGACAAGACCGCGAGACGTCCGGCGCGACGAGCGGCAGCGGGGCGGTCGACAAGGTGCGTCTGTCGACACCGCGCCTGTGCACACACCCGCGAGGCGAGTTGGTCGTTGTTCAGGGGGCGTCCGCACTCCACGCACCGACGTTCAGGCGGTGTCGCGCGCAGTTTCCAATCGCAGAGGGCGTTCGCGCACACGATGCTCTTGGCCGCTTGTGCGGCACTCCGCGGAGCGCCACAGATCGCACAGGGTGCTGGGATATCCAGAATCATATTGCCGGTGAGGTGAACCGTCGGGCCGCTGGAAGGTCGTCATGGTCCGACACATCGACCGACGGTGTGCAATAGTGGACCCTTGTCGCCTGTCGGCGCCAGATGCGGTGTCAGTCGTCCGGCAACGCGTCGAGTCGTCCTGCCAGGAACTCCCGCTCGGCGCGCTGCTCGGTGTGCGACAGCGCACGGCTGTAGGCTGCGCGTGCTTCGCCAACGCGACCGAGCCGACGGCACAGATCCGCGCGTGCGGCATGGGCCAAGTGGTAGTCCCCGAGATGGCCGCTGGCGAGGATCGCATCGATGGCATCGAGCCCGGCCTGCGGCGTGTCGCGCATGGCGATGGCGACGGCCCGGTTGAGGGCGATCACGGGTGAGTCGTCGGCGCGCAGCAAGACGTCGTAGAGGCCGACAATCTGACGCCAATCGGTGCGTGAGGCGTCGGTTGCTTCCGCGTGTACCGCAGCGATGGCGGCCTGCAGGGTGAACGGGCCAAATCGACGCGAACGCAGTGCGCGCTGCACGAACGCCGCGCCTTCGGCAATCATGGACTGATTCCACAGCGCGCGATCTTGGGCCTCCAGCAGGACCAGCGCGCCCACCGCATCGGTGCGCGCGGCTCGGCGTGATTCGTGGAGGAGCATCAACGCCAACAAGCCCCACACCTCGGGCTCCGGCATGAGATCGCTCAGCAGGCGGCCGAGACGAATCGCCTCGGCAGACAAATCACACCGCGTCAGCGTCGGTCCGGCACTTGCCAGATACCCTTCGTTGAACAGCAGATACACCGCGTGCAACACCGTATCGAGCCGGCTGGGGAGTTCCGCAAGACCAGGCAACTGGTACGGAATGCGCGCATCACGAATCTTCCCCTTGGCGCGGACAATGCGCTGCGCGATCGTGGAAGGTCTGGTGAGGAAGGCGTGAGCAATCGCTTCAGTGGTCAGTCCACACACCTCGCGCAAGGTCAGCGCGAGCTGCGCTTCGCTTGAAAGGGCCGGGTGGCAACACGTGAAGATCAAGCGCAGGCGATCATCGAGCACCTCATGCGCGTCTGCCTGCTTATCGTCGGGCTCCGGATGCAGCTGCTCGGCGACGCGCGAGGTTGCTGCGTCAAATCGTGCCTGACGTCGGGCGGCGTCGATGTACTTGAAGCGCGCAGCGGAGATCAACCACGCGGTTGGATTGTGCGGCACACCTTCGGTGCGCCAGCGGTCTAGCGCAATGGCGAACGCCTCGTGCATCGCCTCCTCGGCGAGATCAAAATCACCGAGGAGACGAATGAGCGTGGCCAACACCCGACGAGAGTCGTTGCGATAGATCTCGTCAACACGCGCGCGAAGTTCATCCATACGTACTGCGGTCTCGCGCCGAGGCCGACTGGGGCTACATGGAGGGAAACTGCGTGACCGGTCGTACTTCAATACTCCCGAAACGTGCCGAGGGAATGCGCGACGCAATTTGAATCGCTTCGTTCAGGTCGACCGCCTCCACCAGATAGAAGCCGCCCAGCTGCTCCTTGGTCTCGGCGAACGGCCCGTCATTCGTCGTGATCTTCCCGTTTCGGATGCGAACCGTGGTCGCGGTGTGCACGGGGTCAAGCGCCTCGCCCGCGAGCATCTTGCCGGACTTCGCCAGGTCGGCACTGAAGCTGAAGTACTCGCCCATGAACGCGTCCGTCTCGTTCTTGGGCATGGCGGCCATCATGCTCTCTTGGTCGTAGATCAAGCAGAGGTATTTCATCGGTGTCTCCGGCGTTGGTGTGAAGGAAAGCGGCGTGAACACCCAGTAGTCGACCGGCGCTCACCAAATTCGACACGCCGTTCCAGATTTCCACCGATTATCCGAAAATTGCACGCCGCTCAGTGCATCGGCTACCCGCCACGGGGAGGTCGCCCCCCCCGGCGGCTTCACGAGGCCTTGCGTCGCTCCTGTCCCTCAAATTCCGGTGTCGGAGCTGGAGGAACCGCCGGGGGTGCCGGTGCGATCTGGCTCGGTCGCTGCGCAACGCGTCCCGTCCGATCGAGCTTCCCCCAGCCAGGGGCCCATCCCTTGAGGGCGGCGCGTACAGCCTTCACGAGGGCCACGTACAAGACCTGACGGTACATCACGCGTTGCAGCGGCACGAGGACCACTTGCGACCACTCCTCTCCGGTCTCTAACGCGACGCCAAGGATCGCGGTCAACGTGTCAATCAGCAGGAAGACCGCGTAGAGGGACAGGACTGGTTGCGCGTGAGCCCACGCCGCGTGTGCGCCGATGGCTGGCGCCTCGATCACGAGTCGCAGCAGCGTGGCGAGGAGGGCAAGATCGGCCGCTGGCGCGAGCAACGGGAAAAGCAATTGAAAGAGCCAGATGTTGGGGAGTCCGACCATGCCCAGCGCGCCGTGTGCCGGACGGAGCAGTGCGGCGCGATGCTTCCACGCACACTGCAGCGTGCCGAAGCTCCAGCGAAAGCGCTGCTTCAGCAGTCCTTGAAACGTTTCCGGCGCTTCTGTGAGTGCGATGGCCTGATCCGCGAGTGCCACGCGATGCCCGCCGCGGAGTAGCGTGAGCGTGAGGTCTTGGTCCTCCGCCAGCGTGTCGGCGCGGAACCCGCCCATCTCGCGGACCGCCGACACACGCCACGCGCCAATGGCGCCTGGTACCACCGTGATGCAGTTCAGCAGCGAGAAGGCGCGGCGATCCAGGTTTTGACTGGTGACGTACTCAATGGCTTGCCAGTGCGTCAGCAGGTTCACTCGATTCCCGACCTTCGCGTTACCCGCCACGGCGCCCACCCGCTGGTCTGCGAGCGGAAGCACGGCGTAGTGCAGCGCGTTCGGTGCGAGGAGCGTATCGGCGTCGATGACGACGATGATTTCGCCAGACGCGAGCGAGATCCCGTGGTTCAGCGCATGGGCCTTTCCAGCGTTCTGCTGACGCACCACACGGACACGAGCATCGGCGCTCGCGGTGGTCGCGCGCCGATGTGTGCCGTCGGTAGATCCATCGTCAATGACGATGACCTCAAAGTCCGGGTATGCCTGCGCGAGGACCGAGTCGATCGTTCTCGCAATCACGCGCGCTTCGTTGAATGCGGGCACGATCACAGACACGCGCGGTTGGAATTGCGCATCGCGCTCGCGTCGCGCGTACGGCCGACGAAAGCGCTGCACGACGGCCAGTCCGCCAATGCCCAACATGCGCAGCAGACCCAGCACGAGGGCCACGAAGAACACGGCAACCAGCAGCGACTCCACCACGTTTGCGAATCGGAGCGCGGCGAAGTTGAGCAGCCGCTGTGATGCCTCATTTCGAGGTGCAGCGGACATGCCGGCGGACTGCGCCGCGTCCAGCAGACCCGCGACGGTCGAGAGTTCGAACCCGCTGGCGCGGAGCGAGTCAATGAGCGGGCCAAGCGCCGCGAGGGTGGGCGTGCGATCGCCACCGGCATCGTGCAGCAACACGATGCGGCCACCTCCGCGTCGGATGCTGCGCAACGCGTTGGCGACGATGACCTGCGGGTTGTTCTCAAACCAGTCCTTGGGGTCGACTTCGAGTCCCGCGACCCGGTAGCCAAGCGCATTCGCAATCGCCATGGGACGCAAACGGTCTTCCGTGGCTGGTCGCGCGTCACCGATGTAGGGTGGCCGGAAGAGCAGGGGGCGTTGGCCCGTGACCGTTTCGACCACCCGGCCGGTCGCGGTGAGCTCTATACGGATGGCCGCGTCGCTCAAACCCGACAGCTCGGCATGGCTCCACGAGTGATTGCCGATCTCGTGCCCTTCATCGGCAATGCGTCGCGTCAGGGTCGGGAGTTTCTGGACCTGACGGCCGATCACGAAGAAACTGGCGTGCGCGTTTCTCGATCGGAGCGTGTCGAGGATCTGCGCGGTGAAGACTGGATCTGGTCCGTCGTCGAACGTCAACGCGACACGCTTTACGTGGCCTCCGCCGCGCGAAACGATATAGCCACCGGGAGGGCGGATGACGGATTCCGAAGCGATGTTTCCTGACCGGTCCGCGCCGACCGCGCGTAGGCCAGTCCCACTGCTGCCTTCGACGGCCAGTACTTCGCCGTCGCCGGAGATCACCGAGAGGCCGTTGTTCGGCAACGCGCGTAGCGAATCTGGCGACCCCACGACGCCACGCCGGCCAAGCACGCGCCACAGGGTGGCGTCTTCGCTGCCGAGCCGCCAGACGGCCACGCCGCCGACACCAGCCGCCAGCGATGCCCGCGCTTGATTCCATACGGTGACCGCATCGAGATACCACACCGTGTGCGTGACACCAGTCGCATCGCTCCACGTGGCGGTCGGATTCCACATCGTGGCACTGAACGTAGGACCTGATGGAGCGGCGCGGCTGAGCGCCATCGCCTCGCCGACGCTGATCGTTGTCGCCTGCGGATGATCACTGCGCCAGTGGTATCCATACTGGCCAAGACCGACGATGAGTTTGCTGGCCGGCACGTCTTCCAGTACGGCGTCAAGACGTGTCGCGAACCACGCCGCACTCGCTATGGGACCAGGCGCATCTTCATCGGCATGCTCGTCATACAACATCGGGATGACATAGTCCACCGCGTCGCTGTAAAGCCGCAGTGGATAGCCGTCATCGTCGCCGATCGGCACGGCGACCGAGAGCAGGGCACCCATCGGCTGGAGCGCGCGACGTAAGTCTTGTAGAAACGCGATCACCTGGGGGTGGACGGCCTTCTCGACCAACTCAAAGTCGACGGTGACGCCCTTGAGGTCGTTCTGTCGCACGACGTCAGCCAGTTGCTTGACGGTGTGCGCCCGACGGGCGGGGGTGGCGACTGCCGAGCGGGCAAGCGTTGAATCGAAGTCGACGGTGCCAAAGTTGGTGATCATGACATGCACATCAGCGCCCCGCGCGCGCGCGTCGGCCAGCACGTCGGGATCAAGCGTGAAGGAGATCTCGCCGGGGGCACCGCGACCCAGAAACGCACCTTCAATAACGACCCAGTCCAGACGTTCGCCCACGCGTTTCAACGCGGCTCGGCTCGCCGCGTCCCATTGCACGACGAAGGCCGCCACCACAGGGTCGGTCACGGGCACACCCTGTCGCCGAGGGCTGGGCATAGACCCACACGGGGTGCTTCGCGACGACGCGGCCTTCTCGATCGTGCACGGTCCGGCCTCCGCGCGCACGCGCGGGGCATTGTGCTGCGGCACCCTGCGCGTTTGCAGCGGCAGTGGCTCCACCACCGGCGGGTTTACCACGCCGATGGCCACCGACCCTGCCAGCAAGAGCAGCAGCGCGGTGGCGCCAAACAAGACGCTGCGCAGGGTTCTGCTGCGGCGACCGGTGGGCTCATGAAAGACAGGACGGGAGGACACAAAAGGAGCATCGGTCGAATGCGCGCAGTTCTGAATGCCTCGCACGACGAGAACACGGATCGGATTCGCTGAGGCCGTCTCGCCTTGTGAGCGATGTCCTTCCCTCCTAGGTTGCCTTGATGAAGCGACGCCGATTCGTGAGCGGTGTAGGTACGGGCCTTGCGATGATCGCGCTGGGCGTCGGATGTGACGCTGAGGGGCGACCTGTCCCCGTCGGCGCGCCCGTGCTCGCTGGAGCGCTCGGCGACGCCATGGTGCGCCAGCTCGGACGCGCGTATTTGGCGCAAACCCCTGCCGAGCAGACGGTTGATGCGTTGCAGCGGTCGGTGGCGCGCGCGATGCGCCGGGCGCAGCCCCATTGGTGGTCACCGACACCAAGCCTTGAACAGCTCATCGTGAGCGATTTTGAGAAGGGCCACACCATTTTTGTGGATGGGTGGATGTTGTCGGTGAACGAAGCGCGCCAGTGTGCGCTGGCGACGCTCGCGACGACCTGATGCCCGTGGCCTTCCGCGAACGCGTTTCCCGTCTTCGTCGCACCGTTTGTGCATACTGACGCCCGCGCGCTCGAGAACGGGGCAATCATCGAAGGCGATGTGTGCATTGTGGGAGCCGGCGCCGCTGGTATCGCGCTGGCGCTTGAGTTTATCGGCAAGCAGGAACGCGTGATTCTGTTGGAGGGCGGCGGCTTTGACCGCGAAGACGCCCTGCAGTCATTGTATCGTGGGGAGATTGTGGGCCGAGCATATTACCCACTTGAATCGGCGCGGCTGCACTACTTCGGCGGGACCACAGGCCACTGGGGCGGCTATTGCGCGCCGCTCGATCCCATCGACTTTGAACGCCGGTCGTGGGTCCCGCACAGCGGCTGGCCAATTGCCCGACACCAGCTCGATCCGTTCTATGCGCGTGCCCATGCGCTCCTGGACCTCGGCCCATACGACTACGCGCCAGACTTTTGGGTGCAGCGAGACTCACGTCGTCGGTTCTTGCCGCTCGATCGCGCGATCGTGCACGAGAAAATGTGGCAGTTCAGTCCACCCACCCGATTCGGGAGCAAATACCGCGACGCACTCGTGCGCGCTTCGAACGTGCATCTGTTCACGCACGCAAACGTCGTCGAGGTGGACACGAATGAATCAGCCGGCGTCGTAGAGGCCGTTCGCGTGCGCCATTTTGATGGACGCGAAGTGCGCGTTCGGGCCAAGCGGTTTGTGTTGGCCTGCAGTACCCTGCAAAATGTGCGTCTGCTGCTCGCCTCGACGGCGCGCGTCACGACGGGACTTGGCAATCAGCACGACACCGTTGGCCGATACTATATGGAGCATTTGGAAATGCCCGCCGGTGCCACGGTACTGCTCAAGCCGCAATCCATGTACCTGTATGGCTTTGACTTCGGCATCACCAAGGCGCGCGCCGAACTGCGACTCAGCGATGCGCAGCAGCGTGCACTCAGTACGTTGAATGCAACGGTCGCGTTCGAAACGGCGCCGGAGTCCGGCAGCATGGCCAGCACGTTTGAAGCAACACCTCCTGAGGACATTGAGCTGTTCCGGCGCGAAACGCGCGACAGCATGACGAACGAGATGCGTTCGCCGGAGTCTCGCTACGACGCCGAGAGTATTGCGCGCCGTCCACGCTTTGCGTTGGTCACGCGACAAGAGCAGGCACCCAACCCATCATCGCGCGTCACCCTCAGTGCCGAGCGCGACGCCCTGGGTGTGCCGCGCGCGCGTTTCGACTGGCAGCTGACAGCGCTCGACAAGCGTTCCATGCGCAGCCTGTTCACGACGCTGGGGCGCGAGTTCGGTCGTCTGGGTATTGGACGGGTCCAACTTCGCGACTGGTTGCTGCAAGATGACGCCTACTGGCCACCGTCGGTCAGCGGCGGATGGCATGATCTCGGCGCGACGCGTATGCATGACGATCCACGGGATGGTGTCGTTGATGCCAACTGTCGGGTGCACGGCGTCTCAAACTTGCATCTCGCTGGTGGCGGAGTCTTTCCGACGGCCGGGTCGGCCAATCCGACGTTAACCATCGTTGCCCTGGCCCTGCGTCTCGCCGATCATCTTCGTACGTAGGACTTCGTACGTAGGACTTCGTACGTAAGGATTCGTACGTACGGCTCGGACGTCAGGCCGCGCCCGGGGCTATCATTCTTCCGTGAAGTCTCTCCACGATCGCGCACAGCACGCTGCCAAGCCGCGACGCCGAGCGCGCGGGGCGCCGCCACACGCGGTGGCCCACCACCATCGCGGGACCGCGCTGCGGTTCGCGGCGCTGGTCCGCTCAGGTCGCGGGTCACTGGTCGCCTTCCTCGCCGTGCTTGGACCAGGCTTGCTGGCTGGGCTGTCCGACGATGATCCCGCGGGGATTACCACCTACTCCGTGCTCGGCGCGGATTTCGGATACGCGCTGCTCTGGATCATACCGGCATCGACGATCCTGCTTGTGCAGTTCCACCTCATGGCCGTACGGATTGGCGCTGCGACGGGGAAGGGGTTTGTTGGTGTGATCCGCGCACGGTGGGGACAACGCGCCGGATATGTGGCGGTGATCGGCCTGCTGCTCGCGAACTTCGGCACCATTTGCGCAGAGTATGCCGGCATTTCGGCTGCTGGTGGACTAGTCGGCATTCCCTCGTGGGTGAGTGTGCCGGTGGCGGGCGTGCTGATCGCGCTGGTCGTGGTGTTGGGATCATTCCATCGTATCGAAAGGGTGTTGTTGGTGATCTCATCAACGCTGGCCCTCTACATCGTGGATGGCGTTCTCGCGCAGCCCGATTGGAGTGCCGTGGCGCGCAACGCGTTCATCCCGTCGCTGCCGACGACGCGGGCCGGTGTGGTCGCGATTGCTGCAGCGCTGGGCACCACGCTGGCGCCGTGGGGTCTTGCCTTCATTCAGTCGTACGCGGTTGACAAGAAGATCACCATGGCGTCGCTTCGCTGGGCGCGGGTCGATGTGATTATCGGGTCGGTGCTCACGGGTGTGATCGGGCTCGCGATCGCGGTGGCATGCGCGGCGACGCTCAATCGCGCGGGTGTCCACATCGCCGACGCCGGCGACGCCGCGAAGGCGTTGGAGCCTCTCGCGGGTCGCTTCGCCACGGTGTTGTTCGGTGCAGGGTTGTTGGGTGCCTCGCTGCTCGCGGCGGCCGTTGTGCCCATCGCCACCGCGTACTCCATGGCTGAGGGTATTGGAGAAGCCGCGTCACTGGATCTCGACTCGCGGCATTTTCAATGGTTCTACGCGGCATTCGTGGTGCTTACCGTAGCGGCCGTCAGTGTGGTATCACTGCCGGGGCTTCCGCTCATTCCGCTCATCTATGCCAGTCAGGTCGTCAATGCCGTGCTCTTGCCGTTGCATTTGATCATGCTGCAGTTGTTGGTTTCCGATGTGTCGCTGGTTGGTGCCGCGCGACCGACGCGTGTATCGCGGGCCGCCGGATGGCTGAGTATCGGGTTGGTGACCGCCTGCGTCGGTGCGCTGGTGTGGAGTTGGCTTGGTTGACGCACGTTCCCTTCTTTGTGCTCGGCTACCCGTCGTGCACCACAGTCTCTCACAGCCCTGTTCATGTTTGACGTCGTCTTGATGCACCCTGAGATCCCGCCCAATACCGGGAATGTGATTCGGCTGTGCGCGAACACCGGCGCACGGCTGCACTTAGTCCAACCATTGGGTTTCAATTTTCACGACAAACAATTGGAGCGCGCCGGGCTGGATTATCGGGATCTCGTCGATGTGTCGATTCATGCCGACTGGGACACCTGTCAATCAGCACTTGGCGCCGATCGCCGCCTCTTCGGGCTCTCGGCGCGCGGCACCACGCGCTACACCAACGCCACGTTTCACGCCAATGACGTACTGGTGTTCGGTCCAGAGTCTACCGGACTCACGAATGCGATGCTGGCATCGATGCCTGAGGATCATCGCCTGCGGCTGCCGATGATGTCGGCGAGGAGAAGTCTCAACCTCTCCAATGCCGTGGCGGTGGTCGTGTATGAAGCATGGCGGCAGCTGGGGTTTCCCGAGGGGATTTAGTACTGAGAGGTGCGCTGCGGTCGCGAGGCAACTCAATCGGTCGCCGATGGCAACCACTCGGCCCCGTATCGGGTCAAAGCCCTAGGTTGCCGTGCGTGCATCCTCTCGCCTTGGCCGTTCTCCGCCCACTCGCCCTCCGCCTTTCCATGCGTCGTCTTGCGTTGCTGCTTGCC
>JANOPS010000562.1:0-4386 GCA_031421995.1 Gemmatimonadaceae bacterium | reverse complement strand
GCAGCTCTATGTCAACCTCGCCGACAACACGCGCAATGATATTGAGCCATTCACGGTGTTGGGCACCGTGGTCGAGGGCATGGCGGTGCTGGACAGCCTGTATAGCGGATACGGCGAAGAGTCGGGCAGCGGCGTGCGTCAGGGTAAACAGGGGCCACTGGAGCGCGGTGGTAACGCGTACATGGATCGCGAGTTTCCCAAGCTCGATCGAATCGTGCGCGTGACGATTCTGAAGGACAAAGCAACCGCGCGTTAGAACCCGGACAGTTTCGTGACGCGTCCACCAACACCAACGGCCCATCCTGCGCTCGGTGACGCAAAACCCACCGACCAGTAGTTCAAGGCGTTGATGGCTGACCACGTGGCGCCGTTGTCGCTGGTGTACACCGCACCAGACGGTCCAACCGCGACCGCTGTGCCCTGAACAGCAGGGACATACACGCCACCCCACACGCCGCGGGTGAGCGTGGGACTGGTGCGCAGCGCCCACGTGGTGCCGCCGTTCTCTGTCACGGCAATCAACGCATCGCCCGCAACGGCGGTGGTACCACCGCCAAAAGCCATCCCGACCTTCGTGTCACGGAACGCAATGGACTGCGGGCCAGAGCCAGCGCGCGTGGTCAGCGGCAACGTATCCACGCGCCACGTGCGTCCGTAGTCCGACGTGTGCAGTACGCGTGCACGATCGGGATTGCTTGCCACGATCCACGCGTGTCCACCCTTTTTCGTCACGACGCACGTGCCGCTGGCCGCGAAGCTGCCTTCGCTGGGCTGTGCGGCGGGAAGCGCGCTGCTGGGAACGCGAGTCCACGTCGCACCACCATCGTCGGTTCGCAGCATCGCGATCTGGCCGTCGATGGCGTCGCCCATCACGATGCCCCGCTTCGCGTCCCAGAAATCCATGCAATCGTAGAAGCCTTTGGGCTCGGTGTTCGTGAACTGCTGCGTCCACGTGGCACCCGCATCGGTCGTCTTGTAAATGCGCGACGCCGCGCCTTCACCGATGCTGAGGAGATAGGCCGTGTTGGCATCGACCGCATGCACGTCGCGGAACTGCAATGAGTCGGCTCCTGGAACCTGTCCCGACTGCCAGGTAGTGCCGCCGTTGACGGTACGTACCCACGTGCCACGCGCGCCACTCAACCACACCACGTTCTCGTTGACGGGGCTGACGGCGATCAACAGCGCCGTGGTGCCACTGGTCTGTTCGGTGGCGATCACGACCGGAGCTCGGCGGGGAGCGATCGGTGTGGTTCCCGGCGCACTCGAACCACGCCCTTGCGCAGAGACTGGGGCGGCGACGAGCGCAAACGTGCCGACGACGACCAAGGTGAACGCCGAGTTACGCATACTGGCCTCAATGAGAAATGGGGTGCTGCCGTGTGGAGGAATGCTAACGCGTGCCACACGGCGCCATCAGGGCGGCTGCGCGCCGCGGCAATCCCCTCTGACGCCACCAACCGATTCGCGTAAGCGTGCGTCACCTGATGTGCGCAGCAAGTGATGCGCCACGACGGCGGTCGCCTCCTCATGGGGAAAGTGGCCGACGCCCGGCAGGCGGATCACGTCGACGCACACGCTCAGCAATGTGAGCGCTTCGATGTCCACTGGTGCTGCGGCCGTGGCGTGAGGGGCGTCGCCAAGTATCACGGTGACCGGCACGTGCACTCGTGCCAGTGTCTCATGAAGAGCGTCCCGCTCCTTCGAGTGGCCCATGCGTATCGCCATCGCGACCACACGTCTGATTTCCTGCAGCATCGGATCGACGTATCGCTGCTGAGCCCTTTTGTCAAACCACGCTTGCACACCCAGGTTCTCTCGCATGCCCTCAACGAGTTTCCTGCGAACAATGCCGCGAACGAATGGTATGCGCGCCATCGTCGGAATGAACTTGAGGGTGGTTCCGCTCAGCACTCTCCCGCCGTTGGCTTTCAGTGCTCCCGCGTCGAGAAAGTACAACGCCTCTACGCGTTCGGGCGCGAACGCCGCCAATCGGAGTGCGACACCGGCACCATTCGCGTGGCCCACCACGCGGGCGCGCTGGACACCAAGTCCGTCCAGTACCACACCAACTCGCCGCGCCAGTGCTTCGTACGTCACGTCGGTGGAATCGAGCGACAGCTGATAGGCGTCGATCGACACGACTCGAACGCTGTCGCGGAGCAGTATTGTCTCGAGCGCGCCGAATCCCGAGACACCACCCATCACGCCGTTCAGGAGTACCCAGGTCGTGTGCCCGCTACCCACCGAGCGTACGGTCGGCGGCACCGACGATTGGGCTCCGGCCAGTGGGCCGACAGTGCAGAGCATCAGGACCAGCCAGCGCGCCATCTCTCGCATGCGGACTTCCCGGGTGTGGTGCAGCAGGGCCATACGCCATCGCAGCATCCGATGCGGAGCTGCGTAGATCGGAATTGAGCCGGTCATAGGAAAGTCGTCCAGGGCTAGTTCGGCCGCCAGCATCCCACGCCGGCCTTGCGCAGTATACTATCAATGTATACTATGCTTCAATAGTTAGACTCCTCTCGGATCTCATCAGCCCACACGCATGAAGCCGCACTGGTTCTTCATCCTGCTCTCCGTCTCCGCGGCGCCGCGTTATGGCACCGCCATCCAGGACGACGTGCGCGCGCTGAGCGACGGCGGGGTGCGGCTGTGGCCGGCCACGCTGTACGGCTCGCTCGAGGAGCTGGTCGAGCAGCAGTGGCTGGAAGAAGTGGCCGAGGACGAGCGTCCCGAGGGGATCTCCGGGCGCGAGCGGTACTACCGGATTACCCGCGCCGGTCGCGTGGCGCTGGAAGGTGAGGCCGCGCGACTGGAGTCGATGGCCAGAGTTGCGCGGTCACGCCTGGCGCTGGCCGGGGCACGCGCATGACGCGCCTATACCATTTGGCGCTCTATCTCTTGCCGAGCGATCTGCGCCGCAAGCATGGTGCAGCCATGGAGACCCTGTTTGCGCGCGACATCGAACAGGCTCGGGCGCGGGGGCGACTGCACGGAGTGCTGGCCGCCGCGGCGGGCGTGTGGGACGTCGTGGCGCGTACGATGTACGAACAGCTGCGCCCGTTGCACGGCGCCAACATGGAGAGCACACTCGTGGACAGCGCGCATAAGGCAGGCCCAGTCGTTCCTCTGCCCTCGACGGCGCACCTGCTGCGTCGCCTCGTCGTCTCCTTCATGCTGGCGTTCGTCGTGCTGACGGGTGTGATGCTGCTCTCGTTCGCGAGTCGGCAGATTCCTGCCCTCGATGCGAAGGGCGCGGGCGCTGGTGTGATGGTGACGTTACTACTGCTCGCCGTGCCGTTCACCGCGGCGATGACGATCCCCATGGCCGTGTTCGTGGCGGTGCTGCGCGAGTTCTCGCGACTCGGGGCGAATGGCACACTCGCCAGCGCTCGGCGAGTGCACGATGGCGTGCGTCGACTGGTAACGCCCGTGCTGTCGGCCAGCACCGTCGTGGCTATGCTGGCGCTGGTGCTGACGACGCAGGTGCTCCCACACGCGAACGTGCGACTGTCAGCCATCATGCGCGGTGACGCCGTCGCGAGCGCGAAGAGTGACCGCGCCATGACCGTCGGGGAGCTGCGTGAAGCGGCGCGGCTGGTGGTGCCGAATGGTGATGGCGACGCACTCGCGCGGGTGGCATCGTACGAAGTCGAGGTGCACAAGAAGTTCGCCTTGCCGGCGGCGTGTGTGGTCCTGGCGCTGGCCGGCATGGCGATCGCCTGGCGGTTCCCGCGCGGCGGCACGTGGTTGGTACTCGGCGCAAGCTTGGGGGTGTTTAGCGCGTACTACGCGATGCTGCTGGCTGGAGAGACCCTCGCGGATCGGCTGGTGATACCGCCGCTGGTGGCGATGTGGGGGGCGAACGCACTCGTGTTGGTCATGGTGCTGATGGTCGCATGGCGGAGCCGAGGGATGACGGCACCCGATGGACGAGGGCCGGTCGCGATTCGCGGCTAGGGCGTCGGTGGGCGTGAGCGTGGCGGAGGGATGGGAGCATCCCGCGGTCACCACCACAACGTTCGCGATAGTTTGTATGAAGCGGCGGCTGGGCCTCCACGGTAACATGCGCGCGATAGCCATCAACTCCGGTTCATGGCCGCCCTACGACGTGGGACTCGGCGCCGCGAACCCCGTGGCAGACTGAATCTTCCCGTCGCTGCCAAGTGCGAAGACGTTCGTTCCCGTCATCAGCGTTCGCCCGTCACTGGACGTCGCTGTCCATTCGGCGAGTACGCTGCCTTGGCAATGCCGCACGGCGCCTACACGTGTCATCCGGATCCCCGGCATGAAGCGCTGCGACGCGGCGATGTGCGGCAAGAGATCGGCAAGGCCGTCCAGCATGCTGTAGCGATCACGAAAGACCACGTCTGCGGCGGCAAT
>JANOPS010000561.1:0-7224 GCA_031421995.1 Gemmatimonadaceae bacterium | reverse complement strand
GGGTTGCTGGCGCACGGCTATCCCGTGTACGCCATCAATCCCAAGCAGTCGGATCGCTTCCGGGATCGCCACTCGATGGCGGGCGCGAAGGACGATCGCTTGGATGCGTTCGTGATCGCCGATGCGCTGCGTACGGATCTGCCGTGCTTCCGGCGCGTGCGGCCCGACGAGGCGACGGTGCTGCAGATCCGCGAGTATTCGCGCATGGATGACGAACTGCGCGACGAATTCGTGCGATTGACCAACCGCTTGCGGGAGCAACTGTATCGGTACTTCCCGCAGGTGCTGACGCTCTGTCCCGCCGTCGACGAGCCGTGGCTCTGGACCCTGCTGGGGCTGGCCGCGACGCCCGAGGCGGCCCAGCGCCTGCGGCGCTCGCGGCTCGGGGCGTGCCTCAAAGCGCATCGCATTCGCCGCCTCACCGCCGACGACGTCCACGCGGCGCTCGCCGCGCCGACCATCACCGTCTCGCCGGGCACCATCGCCGCCGCCTCGGCGCATGTCGCGCTGCTGCTGCCGCGCCTGCGGCTTGTCCATGCGCAGCGACGCACCTGTGCCGACGCGCTGACGACCTTGCTCGAGACACTCAGCGAGACACCTGACGACGATCCCACCGCCTCCACCCCGAGTGATGTGCAGATCATTCGCTCGCTGCCTGGCGTCGGACTCAAGACGGTCGCGACGCTGCTCGCGGAAGCCGCCGACGCCATCAGCGCCCGCAATCTCGCCGCGCTGCGCGCGCACGCCGGGATTGCGCCCGTGACGCGCAGCAGTGGCACGCGCCGCGTGGTCGTGATGCGGCAGGCCTGCAACGGCCGCCTGCGCACGGCCCTCGATCACGCGTCGCGCGTGGCGGCCCAATGCGACGCCACCGCCAAAGCGTTGTATGCGACCCTGCGCGCGCGCGGCCACTCGCACGGACGCGCGTGCCGCAGCGTCGCCGATCGCATGCTGCGCATTCTCATGGCGATGCTCCGCGATGGCACCGTCTATGAGACCCGAACACCAGCCGCGACTACTGCATGAGACCTACGCAAAACATGCTTGACAAAAGGTGGGGAGTCCCCCCCCCAGCGTGAGCGCCTTGAACCGCTTGGCCCGCACATTCACCGTCCGTGTTTTCGCGGGCAGCGCGACTTGCGGTCCACGTGGCTGAGGCTGCGCAAAAGCAGTCTAGTGTGAGCATTGCGCTGGAATCGTTTCAGAGCGCTGGAACCTTCAAAACATTCTAAGGTCTTGACAAAGTCACATTAGGGGGGGGCATGCTACAGGAGGGTGTGGCACAATCACTCGTAAATGGAGGCATGATGAAGAAGCTCTGGATGGTCCTCTGTCTTATGCTCGTCGCCGCCGTTGTAGAGCCTGCGGTCTCTCGAGCAGTTTATCAAGCGGACGGCGTAGCACTCGCACAAGTTGCCCCTGGTGACGAAGGCGGTGGCGGTGGCGATGGTGGTGAGGGGTGCACAAATACTTGCTCTCCTTTGCCCGCGAGTTGCAACGGCGGAGTCGCCGTCTGCAGCGCTATGCCGGGATGCACACATTGCATGTGTTCCGAAACGGACCGCAACGGCAATTGTGTGAAATGGACGGGGGTCATGCAAACACCCAAGCAGCACTAGCGCAGTTCAGGTGCGGCCAAAGGTGACTGCCTATTGGTGCCGCGCTTTCGTAGTGAAGTCACTCGGAAGGTCAGACGCTGGTTTCTCGTGTCACGCCCACCCTACTCCGATGAGAACACTATTCACCGCTCTCGTATCATCTCTTGCTTTTGTGGGATGTGTCCGCGACGTGCGAGACCCATCCGGTCGGGTATTCCATGCGCTTGGCAGTCCGAGCCTGACGCTTGAGAATAGTCACCCCGTGATGATCAGTGACGTCGAAGACGCCATGCTCGACGGATCCAACATTGTTCTGCTTCAGTCTGCCGATGCGCGCGTTACGGCGGTGACAGCGAAGACGGGTGAAGTGGCTTGGTCATTCGGGCGCCGCGGAGCGGGCCCGGCGGAGTTCGCTGCACCATCTTCGCTCTTCGCCCGCAGCGGCGGCGGTGTAGGTGTTGTCGATCCTCGTCAAGGTCGCATCACGCTGCTTCGATCGTCAGGTGCCCTGGAGAATACGGTTACGGGAGACCTGCTCGAACGAGAACCGCACAACATCTGCGACGCTGGTCGGGCAGGCCTCTTGGCTATCCGACTTCCACGTTTGGATGTGGTGCGCGCGACGTTGCAGGGGCGCGTCGTGGTGCAAGACTCTCTGGTCTGGCCCGACTCGCGTATGAACAGCAACTTTCTGTTTCGGCAGGGCTACTTTGCGCGCTCTCATGATGGGCGCTGTGTCGCAATCGCTATTCGCGGAGATTTCTTCGCGGAGTTCGACGCGGAGATTGCGAGGCCGCGCCGCTTCTTTCGCTATCGTGACGCGTTTGTCTACGCGGACGCAGTGCCGCAGAAAAGTGGACCTCCAGTAGTCAAGGACTCCCGCACGGCGGCGAGTTATGCTGCCGTGTCAGGTGACCAGCTTTTTGTTCTCACAGGCGGTACTGATCTGACCAAAGGTCGAACGGTGGATGTGTATTCTCTGTCCGACGGCGCTTACGCGTATTCAATCGCACTGCCCCGTACTGCGTATGAGATCGACGTCGATGCTGGGAGACTACTCGTGCTGGAGTGGCCCGATAGCGGATCACGAATCGATCTCTACCAACTTCCCAAGGCAGATCAAGTGCGCCCAGTCGCTCTGCGAGGAAGCCGGCGATGATGGTATCTGTCACGAATCGGCGAGCGTTCTTCCCTCTGATGCTGTGTGGCGCAACGCTGTTTGTCTGTTGCACAAACCGCGAAGCCGTGGCCACGAACCCCCCTCCACTTCGACGTGACGCGCTCATTCAGCTCGCGACTGCTTCCTTTCCGATTGCGGAAACCGAGTTGCGGCTGTCTCCCCCACGTCAAGTATTGGTAGTCGATGCCAGCTGCCCGTTTTCCATGCATGCGCTTGCTGTGCTGGGTGCAGATAGTGCGCTGGCGCAGCGAACGGCAATTGCGTATATGCCTCAGACGCTACGGGATGGGGCGGCGCTACTTGAGACCGCGTCACTCGAGTGTGCGCGGCGTGACGGCAAGCTCGCTGCGTACGTCTCGGATCGTCTTGCGCGCTTGGACTCAACACGAAGACCAGTTTTGGCTTCGGCAGTGAGAGTCGGAATGGACTCTCTTTCATTTCTTTCATGCGTGGAGTCCCCAAGCGTTGCGTCTGCGATCTCACATAGTTCAGCGAAGGCAGCATCCGTCGGAGTTTGGAATCTTCCAGTGCTCGTTGGTTTAGACAGCGCATGGATCGGAACGCAGGCGGTTCGTCGGCTGGGAATCAAGAACCCTTGATTTCCGTTTGCGCTCGAGTGTGGGCGCGCTTTCGGTTGCTTGCCCGTGGCCTACCGGTAGTTGTGCCCCCGCACATGCTCTTCTCCACCTCCCAGCGTGAGCGCCTTAAACCGCTTGGCCCGCACATTCACCACGTGCTGCTCCACCTGCAGCACGCCGCGAATCAGCAGCAACGGCGAGTGTGAAATCAGCAACGCGTCGCGCTCAAAGCGATCGGGTGTGATGACGACGTTGATCATGCCGGTTTCGTCTTCGAGGGTGAGAAAGACAAATCCCTTCGCGGTGCCGGGGCGCTGACGACAAATCACTAATCCGGCCACGGCGATGGACTGTCCGTCGCGCCCGTTGGTATTCGCTTCGCGTGCTGAGAGTACGCCGTTGGGGGTGAGGACGGCGCGCAGGTGCGAGACGGGATGGCCGGCCAACGACAGCCCGGTCATGCGATAGTCGGCTTCGGTGAGTTCAATCGGCGTATGCGCGGGAAGCGCAGCCGGCGGTGCGGTGGGCTGCATAGGCGCGAAGGGCAGCTGCGGCCCGCGGGTGGCGGCGATCACTTCCCACAGCGCCACACGACGGCGGCGGTCGGCGGGCTCGTGTTCGAACATGCTGTCAAACGCACCGGCTTCGGCCAAGCGGCGCCACGACGTTTTGTCGAGCGCAACGCGTTGCACGGCATTCTCGACGCTGGTGAACGGACCGTCGGTGAGTGCGGCGGCCAGCGCGCGTCGCGCCTTCGCGCCGAGTCCGCGGACCAGGCGCACGCCGAGGCGCACGGCGATGCCGGGTGATGCTGGACTGCTGGTGCTGTTGGCCGCGCTGGTGCGCGTGCTACTGCCCGTGTTGTTCGCCGCATTGTTCGCGGCACCGGTGTTCGCGCCGGCGCTGCGCGCAACGTCAGGCACGCTGGTGCCCCACGCCACCTTGCCATCGTTCGGAATGAGCACGGCGCCGGTGTGCATCTCCAACACATGATCCCACGACGACCGGGTGAGATCGATCGGCCGCACCTCCACCCCATGGCGCTTGGCGTCTTCGATCAACGTACTGGGCGAGTAGAATCCCATCGGCTGCGCGTTGAGGATCGCGGCGGTGTATTCGGGCGCGTAGTAATGCCGGAGATACGCGGTGGCGTACACGATCAACGCAAAGCTGGCTGCATGACTTTCCGGGAATCCGTAATCAGCAAAGGCGTTGATCTGGTTGTAAATGCGCATGCCCACGTCTTCAGGAATGCCATTGCGCGCCATGCCGGCGATGAGCTCCTGACAGATCGCGGCCATGCGTTCATGCGATCGCTTGTGCCCCATGGCGCGGCGCAACTGGTCGGCCTGACTGGGCGTAAAGCCGGCCGCCGTGATCGCGACCTGCATGCCTTGCTCCTGAAAGAGCGGCACGCCCATGGTGCGCTTGAGCACCTTCTCGAGCGACGGGTGCGGGTACGTAACCGGCTCGGTGCCGGCACGCCGTCGCAAATACGGATGCACCATCTCGCCCTGAATGGGCCCCGGGCGAATGAGCGCCACCTCGACCACGAGATCGTAAAAGCAGCGCGGCTTGAGTCGGGGCAGCGTGTTCATCTGCGCGCGACTCTCGATCTGAAACACGCCGACGGTATCAGCCGCGCACATCACGTCGTACACGGCCTGATCACTCATATCGAGTTGGCCAAGATCGATACTCACCCCACGCGTGTGTCGGATATACAGCAGGCAATCCTGTACGACCGTCAGCATGCCAAGGCCGAGCAGGTCGATCTTGACCAAGCCGGTTGGGTCGAGATCGTCTTTCTCCCATTGAATGACCGTGCGCCCGGGCATGGACGCCGGCTCGATGGGTACGATGGAGCCGAGTGGTTCTTCGGTGAGGATCATACCGCCGACGTGGATGGAGCGGTGTCGCGGCAACTGATGCAGCCCAGCCACCACGTCGGCCAGCACTTTCACGCGCGTGTCATCGGGATCGAGACCGGCTCGCGCGAGCCGCTCGCGCGCGGCGGTGCCATCACGACTGGTGGTGTCACGACTCGCGTTGTCACGACTCACGTCGCGCGCGCGCGTGGGTGCTGTTGTCGTCGATCCCGTGCGCGACGATGGCGCTTCACGGTGGTTGCCCTTGGCGAGCGGACCAAGACGCTCGGCGGCATCCATGGCAATCTTGCGCTCAGCCTGCGCATCCATGCGCTGCTGCCACGTTTCGTCGCGTTCCCCAATCGCCTTGGGACGTAAGCGGTCAGCGAGCGCGGGCGTGTCCGACGGCGTCGCCAGCTTTTGCGTTGAGGCCACCTTTCGGGATTGCGCGCGAATTACACGCGCTTTGGTCGTAGCTTCGGTGCCACCCAGCATGTGCTGCCCCAACCGATCAGCGTCCGTCGACTGCTGCGCACGATCCACCGCGGACGTCATTGCACCAGATGCATCAGCTGCCGGGTCAGACCCCTCTGCCGGTGCGTCATGGTCCACTACTCGCAGCGCTTCAGCCGTGGTCTTGGCACTAAACCGATCGCTTAACGCACTCAACAGCTCGCCCTGCTCAACCGAGAACCCCAGCACACGCGCCGCATCACGCACTGCACTCCGCCCACGCCACGTGATCTGCTCGCACACCATCGCGGCATGCGCGCGTCCGTATCGCTCGTACACATACTGCAGCACACGCTCGCGATCCCGGTGTGCGAAGTCGATGTCGATGTCGGGCGCTTCCTGTCGCTCTTCGGTCAGGAATCGCTCAAAGAGCAGCTCCATGCGAATCGGATCGACCGCGGTAATCCCTAAGCAGTAACACACCGCGGAGTTGGCCGCCGAGCCGCGCCCTTGGCAGAGAATGCCCTCGCGACGCGCGAAGCGCACGATGTCCCACACGATCAGGAAGAACCCGGCCATTTTGAGTTTGGCGATCATGCGCAATTCGTGCGAGAGTTGCGCGCGCTGCTTTGGTCCGTACTCAGCGCCCCACCGTTCGTGCGCCCCTTGATCGACTAGACGGCTGAGATACTCACTGGCCGTAATGCCAGGTGGCAACGGAAACGCCGGCATGGACGGCTTGAGTTGCTCCAGGCGAAAGGCGCATTGCTCGGCGATCGCGAGGGTGGCGCGAACCCCGTCTTCGGCGCCCTGCCATCGCTTGAGAATGAGCGACGGGGCCTTGAGCGACCACTCGGCGTTGGGACGCAACCGTGTGCCCATTTCGTCGAGTGTGCGTTCATGGCGCAACGCACAAAGCACGTCGTGCACGATGCGGCCTTCCGGACGCGCGTAGTGCACGTTGTTGGTGACTACCCACGGCACACCAAGACGCGCGGCCAACGGGCGCAGGCGTCGCACCAACACGCGCTCTTCCGGGAGCCGGTGATCCCAGCATTCCACGGCCAGATGGGTCCCGAAGACGTCGCGCAGCTGCGTCGCAGCGTGCCACGCCGCCTCGTCGCGCCCCTCGGCCAGCAGCTGCGGAATCCACCCTCGTGGACAGCCGGTGAGCGCAAACACGCCGCGCGCATGTTGCGCGAGCAGCGTGAACGGCACGGACGGCGACCCACGGTCGGCGTGCATGCGGGCATGCGTGACCAATGACGCGATATTGCGGTAGCCATCGCGCGACTCGGCCAACACCACCAGGTGCGTGGTGCGGGTGCCGTAGGTTTTGTGCTCGTCGGGCACCAGCACGGTGAGCTCCACGCCCAGGATGCCGGCCATCCCAACGGCCTCACAGGCGGTGCCGAAGCGAACGACTCCGCCCATCTCGTCGTGGTCGGTAATGGCGAGCGCGGGGTATCCCAGCTCAGCGGCGCGCTCGACCAGGGTTTCTGGCAGGGACGCGCCGTCGAGGAGCGAGAGGGCGGAATGGCAGTGCA
>JANOPS010000560.1:0-8528 GCA_031421995.1 Gemmatimonadaceae bacterium | reverse complement strand
TCCGGCGGCCATCGGTCTGGCACACGCGCTCGTGCGCGAGTGTGAAACGTGGGATGATGTCTCGGGGCTTGCGGTAGAAGAGATCTCGCAGGCGCTCCAGGAACACGCGGAGGCCGTGCCCAACACCGTCGACCGAAGTCCGCCGGCGTGGCTGTATCGTGTGGTGGATCACTTGCATGCGTCCGACATCAGCAATCCGCCGTCTCTACAGCAGCTGTCTGCAGAGGCCGACATTCATCCTGTGTATCTGGCGCGGGCGTTCAAGCATTTCATGGGATGTACGCCGGCCGAGTTGCTTCGTCGGCGTCGTCTGCAAAAGGCATTGGCATACATCCGCGGCACGTTGCGCCCTCTTTCGGAGATCGCTGCCACGTGCGGATTTGCTGATCAGAGCCACATGACACGCGCCACACGTGCCGCCGTGGGGTGCTCCCCCACGACCTATCGCGTTCGCGGTGGACGATAAAGCGCTGCTGCTTCGGCCGAATTGCTTCGGCCGCTGAATCAGCTCCGCACCACGTCGTCCAGAAACACGGTATTCGCCACTGTGATGATCACGCCGTCCTGGTCAATCAGGGTCTGCGTCGGTGTGATGGAGCGCAGCACACCGCGGTGCCCTCGCACCTCCAGCGCATCGCCTGGATTGAACACTTTGCGCGCGTAGAAGCCCGCCATCAGGTTGCGCGTGATATCGCGCGTCCCCAACCCGATCGACAGCGCAAACGCCAAACACGCACCGCCAAGAATGCAGGCGGTGACCAGGCGTACCATCTCGGTGTCGAACTCGAGTTGGCTGAACGCCATCACGCCGACGATGAACAGGATCAGACCCGACGTGATGCCACCCAACGTCTTGGCGAACTCGATACCCGACTCTTCGGCAGCGCGTCGCACGGTATCGCCGGCGAATTGGCTGACGGAACTGCCCACCACCAGCAACAGCACCGCCGCGACGACCTTGGGGAGATAGCCAAAGAGTGCGCCGATGGCCTGCGAGATGGCTGGCAGCCCAAAGGCGTCAGCGCCTGTCCGCGCGAAGAGCAGCAGCAAGAGGTAGTACGCGAGTCGCGGCAGCACCGCGTTCAGCGATTGCCGAATCCCCGCCTTGTGCAGAATCTGATCCATGCCGACCTGCGCCAGCATGGCGTCGATCTTGATGCGGGTCAGCACGACACGCAGCAGACGTTCGATCAGTTTCGCCAAGAGCAGCAGCGCGATGAACGACACTATGCCAATCGCGACCTTCGGCGCCGAATCCACGATCATCCGTTGGAGCGATACCAGAATGTCCTGAATCTGTTGTGGCACGATTATGTCTCCGGCTCAGTCGTGGCGCGCTTTCGTGCGCGAAGCATCTCGCCGGGAATACGCATCAACTCCAGCACGACAGCAACCGGAATTGCCCACGCGAATTCCATGAATTCGTTCGAGAGGGCGCGACGTTCGATTCGCCGACCAACGCGGTCGGCGAATCGCACATCGACGGGCAACGTCAGTCCGCGGAGCTGGACAACGGGCTCACCGGTCAGCGCTGGGTCGTCGGCGTCGTCCGCAGCGGCCGCTGTCGGCCCGTCAATCACGAATGCTCGGAAAAGTCTGGCGCCTGTGCGTTGTCGAACGCGCCGTCCATTGGCGCCGCGTCTGCAGGCTGGTAGCGTTTCTTAAACTCTTCCCGCCCGCGCTTGATCCGCATCTTGACGGCCGACAGCCCGATGCCGAGTTGCGTGGCAATTTCTTCGTAGGACATGCCGTCCGCGTCGCGAAGCAGCAATGGAACACGCAGTGTCTCGGTCATCGTGTCCAACACCGCGACAATCCGCTGCCGTTCGTCGTCACCATCCAACGTCGTCTCGATATGCGCGGGCGTGGAGAGCTGCGCGATGTCGGCATCGCCTGTTTCGCTCAGCCCAACCATCACCTGTCCACGCGTTTTCCGTAGAAAGTTCAAACAGTGGTTCACTTTGATCCGCCTTAGCCAACTTTGAAACTGCGCTCGATGCTCGAAACGACGCAATCCGAAGTACGCCTTGACGAACACCTCCTGCGCCAAATCCTCGGCGTCGGAAGGTGATCGACTGATCGTCCGGCAGTTTGCCAGTACAAACCCCTGATGGCGTCGTACCAGCACTTCAAACGGACGGGGATCGTGCCGGTCTGCCTGAAGTCGGAGAATCAACTCCTCATCAGACGCCTCGGACACGTCGCTACTTCGCATCGATTGTGAGTGTGCGGGGAGTTAGACACGGGTGACACCGGCAAAGTCACGTCTTAATCCAAGCGGGCGTGGAAATCAATATATGCCGCTTTCTGGTAGATGGGGTGATTCCGACATGGTGTGCTTCCGAAGCGCGGCGGATGTGACTTTTCTTGGCGTCTGAGGACGTCGCTGCTTGACGTGCGGATCGCGGGCAGGGATTGTTGAGGACAAAGTCACGTCTCGATGTGCGGGCAGACACTGAATGTGGAGGAAATCTGGTGTTGCATCGACGAGTACCCACGCCTTCAGCGAGCCTTGAGAGAGGCGTCCTGACCTGCGCGCTTTGGGCCGCATGCATGGCCGTGAGCGGGATAGCCACCGCCCAGCCTTCGCCTCGCCAAAACAGCGTCGCCTCGTCGGCGCCAAAAACGGTCGATGTCCTGCAACGGGTGACCGAGCGACTCACCCTCCTTGACTCGCTCGGCGCCCTGACCGTCCTCGACTCGGCGATCGCGCGCGACCGGCGCAATGGCCCACTCTGGAACCGCTACGGGCAGCTCGCCTGGGGGATGTCCAAAACCGAACCTGGTCCCGTGATGCGACCGGAGATGATCCGATTGCGCATGCGGGCGGATTCCGCGTTTCGATATGCGGTCGCCTTTTCGCCAGATAGTGCGCGCTACCACTTCGACCTCGGGCGCTACGGCTTGGAGTCGAACTTGGTGTTTCTCCTGGCTGGTGCCAAGGGAAGCTTTCGCGACGGGCTGAAAGCCGCGCGGACGCAGGGCCGCGCGGATTTGACGTCGACCTTCACTGACGAGTTGGGGGCGATTGAATGGAGCGAGTACGACAATGTGGTGCACCGCGCGTTGGAGAAAGCTCCGGACGAAGTGCAAACCACCGCCACACCACTGCGCACCGGCATCGCGGCGGGGAACACGCAGAGCCGAGGGGACAACAACGGTGCGGCGCCGAACGCTACGGCAAGCGTCACGAACTCGTACCGCAACGACTATGGGCTCTTCTATCGCGATCGCTTAGTCAACGTGGTGCCGCCAACGGGGGAGGCTCCCTATACGCGTGCGTTCACCATGTTTCGCGAAGCCGTGCGCCTCGATTCGTCGAACGCGCGCGCGCGACGCCACGTGTACATGGCGCTTGCCGATCATCGTCGCTGGGACGATCTGCGTCAGGAATCCGAGCGATGGCTGCGCCAAGACCCTGACAACGGGGACGCGCTCCTCGCGCTGGGCCTCAGTGAGGCGTCGCAAGAGCGCTACACGAAAGCCGGCGAGGCATTTGATCGCGCGTTGCAGTTGATGACGCCACGGGAACGCGCGTCGTTCACCAGCCTCACGCGGGTGCTCCAGCCGTGGTCTCGAAGCACGACGTTGCGACTCGCCGACACGCTCCGCTGGAACCAGTTGACTACAGTGGAGCGTCGTCGCGAAGAAGCCCGCTATTGGAATCTGCTGGACCCGCGTCCCCGGACACCGGTGAACGAGGCGCGTGTCGAGTTTCTGGCGCGCATGACGTATGCAGATCTGCGATTCGGCGTCGAAGAGAATCGTGTACGCGGCGCCGATAGCGATCGTGGCGTGGCGTGGGTGCGTTACGGGCCGCCAGACATGATCTACAGCCTTCCGCGCATGGGGTACGCGGAGATTATCTGGGTCTATGACCGCGCGAAGCTCGCCTTCGTGTTTCGCATGCGCACCGGCTTTCGCACCGCCCACAACGCCTTCGAAGATCAATCGGTGGATTCCATCCATACGGAGCGCAGCGTGGACTTCAGCAACGTGCCGCTTGTTCGCCGTACCTGGCCCATGCGCGCGCGCGTGGCGCGCTTTCGCGCCGGCACGGACTCTTCGGATGCGGTGGTCACGGCGACGGTGCCGGTCCGTTCTCTGCTCGAGGGCGCACAACTGGCCGGCGCGCTGCCGATCACCGTACAACTCGACGTGCATGACCCGCTCGCACGCATTGTTGGCCGTGAGGTGCGTCGCGTCGACGTGACGGCTGACGCGTTGCCAGTGGGGATCAATGGTTCGTGGGTGCGCCGCTTGGGCCGTGGGGTGAACGTCGTTCGGGTAGACGCAGAACAGGTCGATGTTCAACGCGCCGCCTCCGCGATTGTGGATGCCGAGGTCGATTCCCTCAGCGGCTTCGGCATCAGCGATCTGCTGCTGGGCACCAACCCGCAGCGCGTCGGGTCGGGCGATCCCGCGCGCTGGCACGACATCAGCATCGCCCCGACGACTGCGGTCTTTCCATGGTCGCAAGCGATGGGCGTAGTCTGGGAGGCGTATGACCTGACACCAGAGAACGGAAGCGTGCGCTATCGCGTGAACCTCACATTGGGTCGCACGTTCAAGTCAGACATGAAGGGTTTTGTCGCGCGAATCGCTGCGTTCACGAAGAACGTGATTGAACGCGATGGCAGCGGAACCGGACGCGTTTCTGTGGCGTATGAGCAAACGCGTCCTGCGAGGGCGATTGTCCCCGATTTTCTGTCCGTCAACTTGAAGGGATCGGTGCCGGGGACCTATCGGCTGACGATCGAGATTGAAGACTTGGTGTCCAAGCGTCGAACGTCGCGCACCACAACTTTCGATCTCACCCCGAACTGATCACGACGCGCCGTCCAGTCTGGCCGACGCGGGGCACTTCTTTCTTTCTCACGTCATGGGCTCCTTCTGGGCTACTTCGCACGAGTATTGACGGCGTCTCTCGCGCTGAGCGCGCCGTTCACGCACACGGCGGCACAGTCTGCGACGCCGGCCATCCGCGCTTTTGGTGGGGGGGAGACCGCCGTGTACAAGGCCGGGTGGGGGATATTTGGCAGCGCCGGCAGTGGCACGATGTCCCTGACCCATGACACCGTGCGCGGGCACGAAACACTGCACGCGGTCCTGACCATTCGCGGCGGCATTCCGGGGCTGCGCATCGATGAGCGTCTGGAGTCGTGGATGGACCCGACCACGCTCGCGGCCCATCGATTTCAACAACGCACGCGCTATCCGCGATTCTCGCGCGATCGGGTGCGGGAGTTCTATCCAAGTGAGCGCCGCTGGAGCGGGACGACGAACGCCCGCCAGGAAAGCGGCGAACTGCTCACCTCTCGCCCACTCGACGAAATCGCCTTCATCTTCTTGGTGAGGGCCACGGAACTCGTCGTGGGGCAGGAGCTGACGTCAAGCGACTATTGGAAGGCCGATGCCAATCCGGTGAAACTCAAAGTCCTGCGACGTGAGGTCGTGAAGGTGCCGGCCGGCACCTTTGCGACCATCGTTGTCCAGCCGATCATCAAGTCCAGCGGCCTGTTCGCCGAGAAGGGGGAGGCCGAGGTCTACATCTCCGAGGGCCCGTCTCGGGAGTTGGTCATGTTGCGGGCCAAGCTGTCGGTGGGGTCGTTGGTCCTGCAGCTAGAGCGGTTCACGCCGGGCACGCCCTGAGCGCCGGGGACTCGATCTTTCCTTCAAACGTCCGTTCCACGGTGCGTACCGAGCTCATCTGCTGAATGGTCGCAGTGGTCGACTCAGCAGTGCGGTACGAGAAAGGGGCACCGCGACAGTTCGCAGTGCCCCTTTCTGTGTCCGACAGCCAACAATCAGTCGCCGAAGACGGCCGAGCTCTCGTGGGCTTTTTCGCTGCCGTAGGTCACGGACGACGGTGGGACTTCCGCACCAAGTCGCGTCGAAATCGCGTAGCCGCCGAAGGTCAAAAAGCACACCGCAATCACCATCACGGCGCGGTTGATCACCTTCATCGTGTGCGCATCATGCGCGTCGTCGCAAAGTTCGTTGAACATATAGGGTCGTGTCGAAAAGTCGTGAGGTCGCAGGAATCCCCCTCAAGGGGAGTTGTGTTGTCAAATATCGACACCCCTCCTGATTTTTTGAACCCCCGCCGGGGCGGGCCGTCCCACGTGTGCCAGCGTTGAAACACGCCGGGCCAGAATGTGGCCGGAGCAGAAGGTACGACGCTATCATTCCGGCCATGTCAGACGACTCCTTTACCCTCTTTGATCTGCGCGTAGACGTAGTCGCGACCGATCGGCCGATGGTCTGCAACCATCAGGCGGGCGACTGGTTCACGTTGGTGGGCGAAAACCTCTCCTTCCCTCCGGGACAGACGTTTCCGCTCTATCCGCTGGCCGCACTGCTCCCGCTACTCCCCGCGAAGCAGCGCCCAACGCATCGCAACGACTGGATGACGACGGACGCCGAGATCGCCTGCCCCGATCCGCACTGCGGCGGACGCTTTCGCATCTCGCGCACGGGCACGAGCACATTCCGGCACGCCGACGTCACGGCCGTGCCGCTGCCACCCGGGTCGGACGCGGCGTGAAACCAGCGCCGATCGTTGCCACCACCACGCTGGCGCCCGGGTACACCATCCCCCGATTGATCAAAGGCGGATGGCAGTTGGCCGGCGGACACGGTACCGTCGATCGCGACGAGGCGATTGCCGACATGATCGCATACGCCGAGGCCGGCATCACCGCCTTTGATTGCGCCGACATCTACACCGGCGTGGAGGAGCTGATCGGGGAGTTCCTTCGCGTCTGGCGGTCGCACCACGGACCCTCGGCGCCCTCGATTCGTGTGCACACCAAATGCGTTCCGGACCGCGATGCGCTGAGTTCCTTGTCGTTTGGCACCATTGAGCGTTTAGTCGATCGGTCGCGCGCACGCTTGGGTGTCGACACGCTGGATCTCGTGCAACTGCACTGGTGGGACTACGATGTGCCCGGTCTCGAAGCGGCCGCACTGCATCTCGCCACGCTGCAGCAGTCGGGCGCGATTCAGCACATAGGCGTCACGAACATGGACACGGTGCACCTGCGCGCGCTGTTGGATGCTGGCGTTCCGGTGGTCTCGCATCAGGTGCAATGCTCCCTGCTTGACCGTCGTGTGTTTGGCCCGATGGCCACGCTCTGCGCCGAGCGTGGCGTGAGTTTGCTGGCTTTTGGCGCACTAGCCGGTGGGTTTTTTCACGAACGATGGCTCGGGGCGGATGAGCCCGCGTCGCCACTCGAAAATCGCTCGTTGCTGAAATACAAACTGATGATCGACGACGTTGGTGGCTGGTCGTACTTTCAGCGGTTGCTTCGCACGCTGCAGTCCATTGCTGCCGAACATCAGAGCACGATCGGCGCGGTCGCCTTGCAGAGCGTCCTCGCCGAATCGGCGATCGGTGCCTGCATTGTTGGCGCGCGCCATGGGCGGCACCTGTCGGCAACGCTCTCGTCGTGCAGTCTCGTACTGTCCAGTGAAGACCGCCGAGCGATACGCGACGTGCTTGCGACGGCGCGCGAGTTGCCCGGTGATGTTTACACCCTGGAGCGCGACAAGGGCGGGAAGCACGCGGCCATTATGCGATACAATCTCAATTCGGCGTGATTCCCGCGGGATTCGCGGGTCCGCTTTCGACGCTGGCGCGCCTGCTCTTTCCATCGTGGGCGTTCTTTGATGTCCACGCGTCACCGCCCTCGCTTGAGATTCGGCGATCCGCGTCGAACGGCGACATCGGCGAGTGGCAACCGGCGTACACGGCGCCCGACCGTCGCTGGTGGCATGTCGTCTTCAATCCGATCGGTACGCACGTCTTGTGGTACCAGACGCAGGTCGAGCGCTTTTGTGCGAATATCGCGAATGACGACAATTCGCATGCCGAGACGGTCGCGGCCGCGTTGACGGTTCGTGACATTGCCGAACAGTGCGTTCCGGCGCGATGGCATCGTGACGGGTCGCCCGGTTGGCAGTATCGTGTGGTCGTCGCTGCGAACGACCCAGGCGCACCAACTGTCGTCTTCGCAAGCGTTGTGATTGAATGACGGCGGCAGTCGCATCGTTGACGGTGTTCCCTTCGGCCGTCGCTTTGGTGAGCGCCTTGGCGGGGCTTGCTTCGCTCATCAACGCGCTTGAGCTGCTCTGGCTCGCGCGCGCCGGGACATCGACTCACGCGCGAAGCACCGAGGCGCCTGCCATGCAACCGCGCATCGTGCGTCACCTGCGTGACCGTCGTGCGTTCGCGATCGTGCTTGTGATGCAGTGCGGCGCTGCAGTCGCGCTGGCCACGCGCGAAGGAGCGGTATGGGCCGCGATCCTGATGTTCACCACATACGTGTCGGCACTGCGCCTTCGCGGAAACGTGAACGGCGGAAGCGATGCGATGCTTTTCACGGTGCTCGGCGGCCTGACGCTGGCGCGACTGGATGCGGCGCCGCTGTTCTGGCGAGAGGCGGGTTTCCTCTACATCGCGGCGCAACTCGTGTTGTCGTATCTGCGCGCGGGCGTCGCGAAAGCGCAGCACCGCGCGTGGTGGA
>JANOPS010000559.1:0-2028 GCA_031421995.1 Gemmatimonadaceae bacterium | reverse complement strand
CACCGCCCACCAACCCGATGATCCAGCGGATCTATGAGGAGGGCATGCAGCGCTCGCAGGTCATGGCGTTCGCGCAGGTGCTGCTCGATTCCGTCGGGCCTCGCCTCACAGGATCGACCGACGCCGATCGCGCGCAGGCCTTCATGCTCGCCACGTACGCCAAGTGGGGCATTCCCGCACGTATTGAAAACTACGGCACGTGGAATCGATGGAAGAACGGCGCCGCGTTCGGCGAGCTGCTCTTCCCGCGTGTCCGCGGTCTCGAAATCACCGCCATGGGGTGGTCGCCAGGCACGAAGGGCAAGTGGATCAAGGGCGAAGTCATTGTGATTCCTGACAACGTCACCACCCCTGAACAGTTCGCGGCCTGGGTGCCGTCGGCAAAACGCAAGTTCGTGCTGCTCAATGCGCCGCAGCTCTCCTGCCGGATGCCGGCGCAGTGGGCGGAGTTCGGCACCGTTGCGTCGCGCGACCGGTTGCGGCAGGAGCAGAGCGCACTGAGTGCGTCGTACAGCCAACGGGTGCTTGCTGGCGGCGGACCGCGGGGTATTCAGGAGAAGCTGAAGCAGGCCGGCGCACTCGGCGCGCTCACGACCAACTTCTCGCAGTATCCGGGCATCACCAAGGTGTTCGGCTCGGCCTCGCAGGTCATCCCCACGGTGGACGTGGGATGCGAGGACATGGGGCTGCTGTACCGGTTGGCGTCGAACAATCAGAAACCGTCCATCCGTCTGATGGTCGATGCGGAGAAGGGCGATGAGCGTCCGGTGGGTAACGTGATCGCCGAAATCAAGGGCTCGACGCTGCCCAACGAATACGTGGTGCTGTCGGCACACTTCGACTCATTCACCGGTGGCTCTGGCGCCACGGACAACGGCACCGGCTCACTGACCATGATCGAGGCGATGCGCATTCTGAAAACCGTCTATCCGAATCCCAAGCGGACGATTGTAATCGGGCACTGGAACTCGGAGGAGCAGGGATTGAACGGATCGAAGGCGTACGCCGAGATGCATCCCGAGGTGATTGCCGGCATGCAGATGCTGTTCAATCAGGACAACGGCACCGGTCGCATCTCCTCCATCGGCCCCGGGCCGTTTGTGCATGCGGGAGCGTTTCTCTCGCGCTACATGAGTGAAATGCCGTCGGAGATCACGCAGTGGATACGGCTGGGTGGCACGTCGCCGTTCAACGGTCCCGGTGGTACCGACAACACGACGTTCGTCTGCTTCAAGGCGCCCGGTATCGGCACGGGTGCGCTGGGTTGGGACTATAGCAACACGACGTGGCACACCAACCGTGACACGTTCGACAAGATCGTGCCCGAAGACCTGCGCAACAACGCGACGCTGATCGCGATGCTCGCATACATGGCGTCTGAAGATCCGGAGAAGTTGCCGCGCGATCTCGTGCCGCAGGGCAACATGCCTGACGGCTCCCCGCGCGCATGGCCCGCATGTCCGGGGCCGACCAAGAGCGCGGCGCAGTCGGCCCGCTAAGGCGTATCGCTTTCGTTACCCTGCGCCGCGTGCAGGGTAGCGTGTCCTTCATGATGCGTCTTGAGCGCGGTCATTGCCGCGCGCTTACGACCTGAAGGCGGCGTTTGCGGGCGTCTGCGAGCACAGCAGCTCGACCAACGCGTGAACACCGCTTTCCTGCGCCACATCCATGGCGGAGCGTCGTGGACGCACCACGTTCGAGCAACCGTCGTGCGGCGCGCCACTGGGCAAACACCACCGCACAGGACCTTGCGGTGCCACCAAGAGCACGGCACCACGGGCCTCAATATCGGCGCCGAAATCCAGCAAGGCATCCAGCAACACCACGTCATCGCTGCTGGCGGGCCAATCGGCCACTACATGCAGCAGCGTTCGCGATACTCCGCCTTCGTCGACGATGCGTGCGCTGGCCATTGCAGGGTTACCCGCCAGCTGTCGTTCGACAAAAGTCACATCGCCGCTGCGGATGGCCGCGACGATCGCCGTGACGACCGCATCGCTCGCCGGAAGGCTCACAGGCTCAGACATC
>JANOPS010000558.1:0-1704 GCA_031421995.1 Gemmatimonadaceae bacterium | reverse complement strand
CACGTCACGCACGCCGTGCGCGGCGTCCAGCACCACCAGGTCGGCATCGTAGCCAACAGCAATCCGTCCCTTGCGCGGCAGCCGCAAAAAATCGGCAACGGAACGGGTGAACGGCGGCAACACGGTCTCCATCGCGTGTCCGCGTTCGAGGAGCACGCGCAGAGTGGCGGCCAGTGCCGTTGATGTGCCAACGTCCATGCGCGTCACGCGACCGTCAGCATCAAACACCGGCAGACACCCCCCGCCGTCAGAACTGACCGTCACCCGTTCCATCGGGGCACCAGACTGCCAGTAGCGTTCAAGGGCTTCGTCCGCCGACCAGGCATCCTCACTGTCTTCCACCGGGAAGGCGGTGATGTCAATGGTGCACCCCGTGCGCGCCAGAGCCACGGCCTCTTCAAACAACGCACGTTTGCGATTCACATGGGTGGGATTGAACACCCGCGCCGGTAGTTCGCTCACCGCCAACGCTTCTCGAATGAGCGCCAGTCCGCGCGTGCCGTCACCCACGTGCAGATGCAATACCCCGGCCTTGCCACTCATCAACCCGCCCACGTGCGCCTCCGAGGCAACGCGCAGCAGGTCATCGCACGTCGGCTGGCTGGACCGATGATCGCTGATCGCCACTTCTCCCACGCCGATGATGCGATCGATCTGCGCGATATCGCCGCGCACGGTGCCGGTCAGCGTGACAGGGGGAAGGTGGTAGCCACCGCAGTGGCACCATGCGGACAGTCCCTCGGCGACCAATGCCCGCGCCGACGCGACCAAGTCCGCAGTATTCCGCGTGACGTCGTCTGTGCCGAGCACACCAACCACCGAGGTCACACCGCCCGTGGTATAGTGCGAGAGCATCGGCGGCGGAACTCGCGTCGCGGGGCCGGCTTCACCCCCGCCGCCGGTGAGGTGCGCATGGCCGTCAATGAGGCCGGGAATCACGCGCCGACCTCCGACGTCGTGTACCGTTACCTCGAGGCCCCCCGGGAGCGCCGGCAGTGAAGATCCAATCCAGAGGATGCGCTCTCCGCCGATGAGGATATCCACCGTCCCGAGGGGATGTGGGGCGAAAACAGTCGCGTTCTTGAGCAGTAGCATCCCGGAACGTTACCCAGTCGACTTGGCCCGCGTTAGCTTATCAGAGTCCTTTCCCTCTCCATTTCGCGAGCCCCAAAAACTGTATGCGCGGCTGGATCATTCCGATCGGTGGTAAGCTGGCGTCCCCAGCCATTCTCGAACGCTTCGTGTCGCTCTGCGGCGGGGAGTCTGCTCGCATTGCGGTGATTCCCACGGCGTCCAGCGAGCCGGATATGGGGACGTACTTTGAGCGGGTCTTCCAACGCATTGGCGTCAAGCAGGCGAAAGGGCTCAACTTCGATCGACGCAGCGATTGCGACGACGCAGACTGGCTGGCGTGGCTGGCCGATGCAACGGGTGTGTTCATCACCGGCGGCAACCAGCTCAAGCTGTCATCCATCCTCGGCGGAACGCCAGTCGCAAAGTTGCTGCGTGTACTCAATGCCAACGGCGTGGCGATCGCGGGAACGAGCGCCGGCGCTGCCTATTTGAGCGAACACATGATCGCGTTTGGCGAAGAAGGCGGCTCGCCACGAGCGGGTATGGTCACGGTCTGCGGTGGACTCGGGCTCACGAACCGCGTGATCATCGATCAGCATTTCCGCCAACGCGATCGCATGGGACGCCTGT
>JANOPS010000557.1:0-3479 GCA_031421995.1 Gemmatimonadaceae bacterium | reverse complement strand
CAATCAACGTCATCAAGGAAGATCCAACGGACCCCGACATCCTGTTCGTTGGCACCGATCTCGGCGTGTACGTCACTCGCGATCGTGGCAACCGCTGGGAGTCGCTCAGCGGCACGTTGCCTTCAACGCCCGTGCAGGATCTCACCATTCAATCGAGGGATGGCGAATTGGTGATTGGCACGCACGGGCGCGGCGCGTGGATTCTCGATATCGCACCGATTCGCGATCGCGCTGCCGTGGAGACGGCGAGTCCGCTTCGCGTGTTTCCGGTGCGCAGCGTGATCAGCGACTACTTCCCCTGGGAGACGGTTCCCGGTGATCGCCGCGGACGGAACGTGGCGCGCGTGCAGCTCGCGGCGGCTGCGGGTGGCACCGCGAGTATCGCGGTCAGCGATTCGTCGGGCCGGGTCGTCCGTCGCTGGCAGGCGCCAGTTACGCGAGGGGTGAACACGGTGACGTGGGATTTGCAAGCCGAGCGCGCGGTCGGGGGCCTGGAGGACGTGCGGCCCGGGCGATACACCATGCAGGTCAGCGTCGGTGACGCTCGCGCGTCTGGCGGGGTTGAGGTAGTAGCAGATCCAGTGCTTAAGCGGACACCGGCGGGTCGGTAGTCGCTCGCATCGAGATGTCATCACCCAGAATCACTTGGAGAACACAATGCCATCGGCCAAGCCCATAATTTCCTCGACGTGCCTCCGTACTCGCGGTCCGTGGCTGGGCGGCCTGTCTGCGATCTGGCTTGTCGCCCTGTCTGCCGCAGCGCCCGAGGGGCGGGCGCAGACCATCGTACCACGCACCGTTCCGGTGCAGATGAGTCAGCAGTTTAGCATCATTCCGTCAGACCGCATCGCGATGGGCAACGTAAGCATCGCACTGGATGATCCGATGATGGACCCGTTTGTGAACCCGGCGAAGGCGGTCCGCGTCAAGACCGGTGTGGTCTCCATTGCACCCTACTTCTACAGTCAGTCTGAGGCCCGCGGCGGTGGACGGTCGTTCCCCATCAGCGGCGTTGGCACGCTGGGGAAATGGGCCTTCGGCGGTCAGTTTGCGACGCAGCAGTTGGATCGAACGCGGTTGAACTGGAACGCGCCGCTCAGTGAGCAAAGCGCGTCCAACCAGTACATGACCGGTATCGTGGCGCGAAGCCTTGGCCGTGGCTTCGCGATTGGTGCGTCGGCGTACGTGGCAAGCATAGGCGCGCAGCAAGGTATCGACCAACTGTACTCGGGCAGTGATCGGATCCTGCAGGACGGTTCGGCGAGTGATACGCGGGTGGGCCTCACGAGACAGTGGGACGAGGGCAAGAAGTTCGAAGCGATCGTCCTGCGTAACAGCTTTGCCATGACGCACGATGTGCATTGGCCCGGCGGGCGGGTGTTCACTCCGCCCAACTCCTTTACGACGGTTGCGGAACGCAGCGACTTTTTCCGGGACCAGACCACCCGATGGGGTGCCCACACCGAGTATGTGATGCCGGTCGGCACGCAGGGCTGGAACTTCGGCGTGCTGGCCACGGTGAATCGTCTGTCGCACCCCAAGATTCCCGACTACCGCATCAACAACGTCATTACCGTCCCGCGAGATCCCGGGCATACGAATGCCTTCAATGCCGGTGTCGGTATGTCGCGCAATATCGGCAAGGCGACCTTCGGATTTGATGTGATCCTCGAGCCGATCTCGAGCACCACGTGGGCGGAAGCGGAACGCGACACCGTCACGCGCCGCGGGGTGGCCATCCCGCGAGGTGGTCACACCGTCGACAACAAGTTCCGCTTCAACAATTCGTTGATGCGGTTCGGGTTCGAACGCATGGCGCCACCAACCGACAGTGGATCGCACTTTGGGTTTCAGTTTGGCATGGGCGTGAACTCGATTCGCTACCGGCTGTGGCAAACCGATCAGGTGCGCGACACGAGTCGAATACAGAACGAACGGTGGATGGAGTGGACGCCGAGCTTCGGGCTCAAGTTTCGCAGCGCCGGGTACGAGATTCACTACACCTTGACCAGCACCTGCGGTGCCGGTGCGTCATGCAGGCCGTCCTTCGGCTTCTCGGGTGACGATGTCACCGTGGCCGCTCCAAGCAGCGGCGGCGTGATTGCGGCACCAACCGACGCACTGCGCTTTAACGGCGGCCGCGTCACCACGCAGCGACTGGCCTTTTCGTTCCGTATTCGCTAGCGTCGCCGGGCACTGTGCACGCGGATGTGGGTGTTGTACCGTTCGGTACACCCCTTCATCCGTCGACATGCCTGCCGCTCAACTCTCCCGCGACGATGTTGTCGCCCGCCTGCTGACCGTTTTTCGCCACCGCGGATACGACGGCGCCTCGCTGCAGGAATTGTCCAAGGCCACCGGCCTCGGCAAGTCAAGCCTGTACCACTACTTCCCCAATGGGAAGGACGACATGGTTCGCGCCGTGCTTGCATCCCTTGATGAGCAACTGCGCGAGCAGGTCTTTGCCCCGCTGCGGGCGGCGGGCGCTCCCGCGCGGCGCATCGCCGTGATGATCCGCGCGCTTGATGCATTCTACGCACAGGGGACGGCGCCTTGCGTCTTGGCGCAGTTGGTGCTGGGCAGTACGCACGCGCGTTTTCGCGGGCCGGTACGCGCCATCTTCGCGGAATGGGTGGACGCGCTCGCGACCGTCTTGGTAGACGCCGGCCTCGCGCGGCGGACGGCGACCGCGCGCGCGCAGGACGCGGTCCTGCGCATTGAGGGGGCCCTCGTGCTGGCGGGCGGCGTGGGCGATACGGCGATCTTCGCGCGCACGCTCAAGCGGCTCCCAGCAGACCTGTTGGCCTGACGTCCGGCGGCCTGGAACTCCATCGACGGATTCCGGCTAGCTATTGTACCGATCGTTCGGTACGTTTCTCTTGCCTCTCCGGAACGCGTCGGCCGCGAGCCGGCCGCGCGACGAGGCTTCCACATCACCTTCGCACGGAGCATGAACATGACGCAGCCTCTCGTTCCCCCGTTCACGCTGGAGACGGCGACCGCCAAGGTGCAGGCGGCGCAGGACGCCTGGAACAGTCGTGACCCGCTCCGCGTGTCGATGGCCTACACGGAAGACTCGGAGTGGCGCAACCGGTCGGAGTTCTTGCGCGGGCGCGAAGAGATTCGTGCGTTCCTGACGCGCAAATGGGAACGAGAGCGCGAGTATCGTCTCAAGAAGGAGCTGTGGGCCTTTACAGGAAATCGATTGGCGGTGCGGTTCGAAGACGAGTGGCACGACGCCGCCGGCCAGTGGTGGCGTTCGTATGGCAACGAAAACTGGGAGTTCACACCCGAAGGCCTGATGGCACGACGTTTTGCCAGTATCAACGATGTCGCCATTCAGGAGGATGAGCGCCGCCTCCACGATCCGGTGCGTGGCTAGTGTCGCTCCATATCGCGGGACTCTGGCGGTACCCGGTCAAAACGCTGGCCGGCGAAGCGATTGCCGAGGCCATGCTGACGCCGCTGGGAATCCCCGG